>NZ_CP045915.1:0-318006 GCF_009650095.1 Gracilibacillus salitolerans
GTGGAAAACATCGAAGATTTATGGAGCAACACTTTAGAGTTAATTAAGGATAAAGTAAGTAAACCAAGCTATGATACCTGGTTGAAAAATACTTCTGTTGATCAATTAAAGGAAGATACGGTTATCATCTCTGCTCCAAATGAATTTACAAGAGACTGGCTTGAATCAAGATATACAATGATCATTTCTGATGCTCTATATGAACTTACAGGTGCAAAATTAGCTGTGAAATTTGTCATTCCTGAAAGTACAGATGACACAACAGAAGAATTCACTCAAATGAAAAAGAAAAAAACTGTACCGACACAAAATAGTGAAACATCGCCTAAATCAATGTTAAATGATAAATACACATTTGAAACATTTGTCATTGGTTCTGGTAACAGATTCGCTCATGCTGCATCATTAGCAGTTGCGGAAGCTCCAGCAAAGGCATATAACCCTTTATTTATTTATGGTGGTGTCGGCCTTGGAAAAACACACTTAATGCATGCGATTGGTCATTATGTATTAGATCACAATCCAACCGCGAAAGTAGTGTATCTTTCATCTGAAAAGTTTACGAATGAATTCATCAATTCCATTCGTGATAACAAAGCTGTGAATTTCCGTAATAAATATCGTAATGTTGACGTCTTATTAATTGATGATATTCAATTTCTTGCTGGAAAAGAACAAACACAAGAAGAATTTTTCCATACGTTTAATACTTTACATGAGGAAAATAAACAAATTATTATCTCCAGTGACAGGCCACCTAAGGAAATTCCAACATTGGAAGATCGACTGCGTTCTCGATTTGAATGGGGACTTATTACGGACATTACACCTCCTGATTTGGAGACAAGGATTGCTATACTTAGGAAAAAAGCAAAAGCAGAAGGTTTAGACATACCTAATGAAGTGATGCTGTATATTGCAAATCAAATTGATACTAACATTAGAGAATTAGAAGGGGCATTAATACGAGTAGTTGCCTATTCATCTCTTATTAACCAGGATATTGATGCTTCGTTAGCAGCTGAAGCATTAAAAGATATTATCCCTTCTTCCAGACCAAAAGTAATTACGATACAGCATATTCAAGAAGAAATCGGAAAACGGTATAACGTTAAGTTAGAGGAATTCTCTGCTAAAAAACGTACTAAATCTATTGCATTTCCAAGACAAATTGCCATGTATTTGTCTAGAGAACTAACGGATTTTTCACTACCTAAAATAGGTGAAGAATTCGGTGGAAGAGATCACACAACCGTTATTCACGCACATGAAAAAATATCAAAGTTAATAGCTACAGATGAATTATTAAGTAAAGAGATTGAAGAAATAAAAGAACAATTAAAATCTATGTAACTTAACTTTCATACTGCTATTTACTTGTGGGTATTGTGGATAAATGGAACAAACATGCAAACAAGTTATTCACATCTGGATAACTTAATCAAACTAGGGATATTGAAGTTATCCACATAATCACATGCCCTATTACTATTATTACGGTATTATATTAATAATAAATAAATATATTCCTCAAGGAGGATTAAAATGAAAATTGTAATAAATAGAGATAAATTAATGGAAAGTATTCAACATGTAACAAAAGCTATTTCATCGAAAACTGCCATTCCTATTTTGGCTGGGCTAAAAATCCAAGCGACACATAATGGTATAACGTTAACGGGTAGTAACTCCGATATTACAATTGAATCTTTTATTCCAGTAGAAGAAGAAGGAATTCAATTTATTGATGAAATTGAGCAAGGAGAAATTATTGTTCATGCGAAGTATTTCCCAGAAATCATAAGAAAATTACCTTCTCCAACCGTTCAAATAAACGTAGATGAACAGTTGCAAATCACAATACAATCTGGTCATGCTGAATTCCATTTAAATGGACAAGATGCCGAAGAATATCCGCAAATGTCACAAATTCAAACCGATACACATTTTGAATTACCAATTAACCTATTAAAAAATATGATTAAACAAACTGTATTTGCGGTATCTACTTCTGAAACACGTCCGATTTTAACTGGGGTTAATCTTAAAGTGGAAGAAGAGCAACTGCATTTTATAGCAACAGATAGTCATCGTTTGGCTGCAAGTAAAATACCTTTACAAGATGTAATCAATAACTTTCCCTTTGATCAAGTTGTTATTCCGGGAAAAAGTTTAAACGAATTAAGCAAAATTCTAGATGATACAGAAGATAAAATTCAAATCAGTATTAGTGAAAATCAAATCGCATTTCAAAATAATCACTTATACTTTTTATCACGCTTACTAGATGGAAAATATCCAGAAACTTCACGCTTAATTCCCGAAGAAAGCAAAACCGTGATTCATGCTGACACAAAAACACTTCTGCAAGCAGTGGATCGTGCATCATTACTTGCAAAAGATAATCATAATAATGTTATTCGACTACAAACCAAAGACCAGGAAATTGTTGAAATTTCAAGTAATTCACCAGAAATAGGGAAAGTAGAAGAAGAAATTACCGTAGCTAAAATGAATGGTGAAGAATTAAAAATATCATTCAGTTCAAAATATATGATTGATGCATTAAAAATAATGGAAACAGAGCAAGTAAAAATAGAATTCACCGGAGCAATGCGACCATTCATTATTAAACCAATCGATCACGACCAAATATTACAACTAATCTTACCAGTCAGAACATATTAGTCAGTACAGAGAGCCAAACAAGTTAGTTGAAAAAGTAAACACGCGTTTCAGTAAATGAAACGCGTGTTTTTTTATCAAAAAGGAAATGACAGAGCAAATCAAACTAATTTTAATTTATCCAAAAAATGGAACGTATAATATGATGAACTATTGGAATTAGCATGAGATCGACTTTTTAGATATGTCATTTTATCCTTTTATAAAAAATAATTAGTAGGTTTACTTTTATATTTGTCAAATGTTTAGTAAAATAGATAGAAGGGCTATACTAATAACCAATATCTTTCTTGATAATAAAGTAGGTGAAACGATGGAAGAAAAAATTGAAATTTCAACAGATTATATCCCTTTAGGACAGTTTTTAAAATTGGCCAATATTCTTGAGTCGGGTGGCATGATTAAAGTTTTTTTACAAGAAAATGGTGTCTATGTAAATGACGAGTTAGAAACACGTCGCGGTAAAAAACTTTATCCTGGGGATACAGTCTATGTAGAAGATGTTGGTACGTTCGTTGTAACAAAAAGTGCTGAATAAGGTTAAATTCGGAAGGAAATTCGAATGTATATACAACAATTAAGTTTAACTAATTATCGCAACTATGATCATTTATTTGTTCAGTTCGATGATAAAATAAACGTGATTATTGGGGAAAATGCTCAAGGGAAAACAAACTTAATGGAAGCTATATATGTGTTAGGGTTCTCCAAATCACATCGAACCACAAAAGATAAAGAATTAATTCAATGGGAGCAAAACTATGCTAAAATAGAAGGTAGTGTATTTAAAAGGAATCAACAGTTTCCCTTGGAAATACAATTCACCAATAAAGGAAAAAAAGCTAAATTAAACCATTTAGAGCAACAACGTCTTAGTGATTATATTGGCGCCTTAAACATTGTTATGTTTGCACCGGAAGATTTAAATCTGGTGAAAGGGAGCCCTCAAATTAGAAGACGTTTTATTGATATGGAAATAGGCCAAATTCAGCCAATCTATATTTATCATCTTGGACAATATGTCAAAATCTTAAAGCAGCGAAATCATTTATTGAAGCAACTTCAAAGGCGTAAATCAAATGATCTCACGATGCTACGTGTACTGACAGATCAAATAATCGAACATGCTGCCATTATTTTAGAAAAACGTTTTATATTTATGAAACGATTACGTACCTGGGCAAATGAGATACATAGAGGAATCAGCAGAGGAATTGAAGATTTGGATCTGCAATATGCTCCTACTATCAATGTATCAGAGGCAGATGAAAAGGAAAATATAGTAACAGTTCTAAAAGAATCATTTGAGAGGTTAGAAACGAAAGAAGTTGAGCGTGGCACGACCTTGATAGGTCCACATAGAGATGATTTGATCTTTCATGTAAATGGGAAAAATGTCCAGACTTTTGGTTCACAAGGTCAACAAAGAACAACTGCGCTATCTTTGAAACTTGCAGAAATAGAACTTATATATCAGGAAATTAATGATTATCCTATTTTGCTTTTAGATGATGTCCTAAGTGAATTAGATGATTTCAGACAATCCCATTTATTAGATACAATTGAAGGAAAAGTCCAAACCTTTGTCTCTACAACCAGTGTTGATGGTATTCATCACCAAACACTAGAGAAGGCAGAGATTTTTAGAATAGATAACGGAAAAATAATCGAGTAAAAAGTAGGGATATTATGTTTATTCACATTGGGGATGACCATGTTATTCAATCAAAAGATGTGATAGGAATAATTGATTATAGTTTAGTAACATCTTCTTCCATAAACGAAGAGATGCTAGATGAATTGAAACAAAAGCAACAAGTAATTGTATCGGATGAGGAATTAACGAAGGCAGTGGTTATTACTGCTGATAATGTATATTACAGCCCGTTATCAGTCCTAACGTTAAAGAAAAGGGCAAGTATGATTTCTACCATTAGCAGGTTAGAGGATTATTCTGAAAATAGTGATGAAGAATAAAGATTATCAATGAGAGAGAATGTAGGTGATTGAATTGACAATGGATGAGAATATGCCAATGGAACAAGCCTATGATGCCGATCAAATTCAAGTATTAGAAGGCTTAGAAGCAGTACGGAAAAGACCAGGTATGTACATTGGATCAACGAATGAAAAGGGACTTCATCATTTAGTCTGGGAGATTGTTGATAATAGTATTGATGAAGCTCTAGCTGGTCATTGTGACCATATTCAAGTTTTTATTGAAGAAGATAATAGTATAACGGTAGTAGATAATGGTCGTGGAATCCCAGTCAGTATGCATGAGAAGACAGGTCGCCCAGCAGTCGAAACAATTATGACTGTTTTACATGCTGGAGGTAAATTTGGCGGCGGAGGTTATAAAGTTTCTGGTGGTCTGCATGGTGTGGGGGCTTCTGTTGTAAATGCCTTATCCAGTGAATTGGAAGTGCATGTACATCGTGATGGTAAATTATATAACATTAGCTTTTCTCGTGGTAAGCTAACCAATGATTTAGAGGTCATTGGAGATACAGATATTACGGGAACAAAAACTCGATTTAAACCAGATCCAGAAATATTTACAGAGTCGACTGTGTATCATTACGATATATTGGCAACAAGATTACGTGAATTAGCCTTCTTGAATAAAGGGTTAAGCATTTCTATTAAGGATAATCGAGAAGATCAAGAAGAGGAAACTTTTTATTATGAAGGTGGAATCGGATCTTATGTTGAACATTTAAATCGTTCGAAAGAAGTTCTACATGAACCTTTTTATGCAGAAAAAGAAGAAGATAATATTCAAGTGGAAGTCGCTTTACAATATAACGACGGATTCGCAAGCAATATATATTCATTCGCTAATAATATTAGTACCCATGAAGGTGGAACACACGAATCAGGTTTTAAGACCGGTCTAACTCGTGTTATTAATGACTATGCGCGAAAGAATAATTTATTCAAAGAAAATGACCCGAATCTAACTGGTGATGATGTTAGAGAAGGTTTAACAGCGATTATTTCAATTAAACACCCGGATCCACAATTTGAGGGTCAAACGAAGACGAAACTAGGAAATAGTGAGGCAAGAACTATTACAGATTCTGCCTTTAGTGAGCTTTTTTCGAAGTTTTTATTTGAAAATCCTAATACAGCAAGAATTATTGTAGATAAAGGGTTAATGGCTTCAAGAGCTAGAATGGCAGCGAAAAAGGCAAGAGAATTAACGAGACGTAAAGGTGCTTTGGAGGTTTCCAATCTTCCAGGTAAATTAGCCGATTGCTCGTCACGTGATGCGAAAATAAGTGAGCTGTATATTGTAGAGGGAGACTCAGCCGGTGGTTCTGCCAAACAAGGGCGAGATCGTCATTTTCAAGCGATTCTACCATTGAGAGGTAAAATACTTAATGTCGAAAAGGCAAGGTTAGACAGAATCTTATCAAACAATGAGATCCGTTCTATTATTACAGCACTGGGTACTGGAATTGGCGAAGAATTTGATATTTCCAAAGCTCGATACCATAAAATTGTAATTATGACCGATGCAGATGTTGATGGTGCACATATTAGAACCTTATTATTAACCTTTTTCTTCCGATTCATGAGGCCGTTAATTGATTATGGCTATATCTACATTGCACAACCACCTCTGTATCAAATAAAGCAAGGCAAAGCTGTTCATTACACTTATTCAGATAAAGAGTTGGATCAATTACTAGCAGAATTACCAAAACAGCCAAAACCAGGATTACAACGTTACAAAGGCTTAGGAGAAATGAATGCAACACAGCTGTGGGAAACAACCATGGATCCTGATGGACGTACGTTGCTGCAAGTTAGTTTGGAAGATGCAATGGAAGCAGATCAAATTTTTGACATGCTAATGGGTGATAAAGTAGAACCACGCCGTAATTTTATTCAAGATAATGCGGTATATGTTAAGAATTTGGACATCTAATCCAGGTTTGTTCAGAATAGCAATTTTCACGTCTTCCTGCAGTGAAATAGGAGGTAATCAAATATGGTGGATCAAAACCGTCCACAAGTTCAAGAAATTAATATAGGGCAAGAAATGAGAACATCTTTTTTAGATTATGCAATGAGTGTAATTGTGGCTCGTGCTTTACCTGATGTTAGAGACGGGATGAAACCTGTTCATCGTCGAATATTATATGCGTTAAATGACCAGGGTATGCATGCGGATAAAGCATATAAAAAATCCGCTCGTATTGTTGGGGATGTTATTGGTAAGTATCACCCACACGGTGACTCTGCTGTCTATGAAGCAATGGTAAGGATGGCACAAGACTTCAGTTATCGCTATATGCTTGTAGATGGCCATGGAAACTTCGGTTCAGTAGATGGTGATCCACCAGCAGCAATGCGTTATACAGAAGCCAGAATGTCTAAGATCTCAATGGAAATGTTACGAGATATTAATAAAGATACCATTGATTACACAGATAACTATGATGGTTCGGAAAGAGAACCGAAAGTATTACCTGCTAAGTTCCCTAACCTTTTAGTGAATGGGGCTTCTGGTATTGCAGTAGGGATGGCAACAAATATCCCTCCACATCATTTAGGAGAAACAATTGATGCTATCTTAGCGATTAGTGAGAATCCTGAAATTTCGATTAGCGAGTTAATGGAAGAATATATTTATGGTCCTGACTTTCCGACAGCTGGTCAAATTTTGGGACGAAGTGGTATTAGAAGAGCTTTTGAGACCGGAAAAGGATCCATTACGATTCGTTCCAAAACGGAGATAGAAGAACAAGCGAATGGTAAATCAAGAATCCTAGTTTCGGAACTTCCATACCAAGTGAACAAAGCTAAGTTGATCGAAAAAATTGCTGATTTAGCTAGAGATAAGCGTATTGAGGGTATAACTGATTTGCGCGATGAATCAGATCGTAACGGTATGCGTGTTGTGATTGAATTACGCCGAGATGCGAATCCAAACGTTGTGTTAAATAACTTATATAAACAGACATCTTTACAAACGTCTTTTGGTATCAATATGCTAGCTTTAGTGGATGGACAGCCGAAAGTATTAAATTTAAAGCAATGTTTGGAATATTATTTAGAGCACCAAAAAGAAATTATTACGAGAAGAACGCAATATGATTTAAATAAAGCAGAAGCACGTGCACATATCCTCGAAGGTTTACGGATTGCACTTGATCATATTGATCAGATTATCACTTTAATTCGCCAATCCAACACAACCGAAATTGCCCGTGATGGCTTAATGAATCAATTTAATCTTTCTGAAAAGCAAGCTCAAGCTATTTTAGACATGCGTTTACAGCGTTTAACTGGTTTAGAACGTGAAAAGATTGAAGATGAATATAGCCAGATTATGGAGTTAATTAAAGAATTGAAGGAAATCTTGGCGAATGAGGAGAAAATTCTCGAAATCATTCGTGAAGAATTATTAGAAATAAAAGAAAAGTATAGTGACGAAAGAAGAACAGAAATTGTATCAGGTGGAATAGATCTGATCGAAGATGAAGATTTAATTCCAGAGGAAAGTATTGTTATTACCCTGACACACAGGGGTTATATTAAACGTCTGCCTGCTTCGACATATCGGGCACAAAGACGTGGAGGCCGTGGAGTACAGGGAATGGGTACGAATGACGATGATTTTGTGGAACATTTAGTCTCTTGTTCAACACATGATACGGTACTCTTCTTCTCTAATAAAGGAAAAGTATATCGTTCGAAAGGGTATGAAATTCCTGAATTTAATCGTGCAGCGAAAGGTCTTCCGATTATCAATTTATTAGAAGTGGAACAAGGCGAATGGATTAATGCCGTTATTACTGTCAGTGAATTTAAAGAAGACTGGTATCTATTCTTTACAACAAAATATGGTGTGTCTAAAAGAACGGCGCTTCCACAATTTGCGAACATCCGTAAAGGTGGTCTGATTGCGTTAAACTTGCGTGAAGGTGATGAATTAATCTCTGTTCGTTTAACAGATGGCCAAAAAGACATCTTAATCGGTACAAATAATGGTTATGTTATTCGATTCGAAGAAAGTCAAATCCGTTCCATGGGAAGAACAGCAGCTGGTGTAAAAGGTATTTCATTACGAGGCGACGATGAGGTTGTTTCGATGGAAATTCTTGAGAAAGACCAGTATGTACTGAACGTAACAGAGAATGGCTATGGAAAACGAACACCTGTTGAAGAATATCGAAGAACAAATCGTGGTGGTAAAGGGATATTTACTGCTAACATTACCGAAAAAACCGGTAAAGTAGTAGCCGTTAAAAATGTCACTGCTGAAGAAGATATTATGATCATGACCGTATCTGGTGTCTTAATTCGAATGCAAGTAGAGGGAATCTCCACAACAGGTAGAAATACACAAGGGGTTCGTCTCATTCGTTTACAGGAAGAGGAAAAAGTTGCAACAGTAGCAAAGGTAGATCGTGAGGAAGAGATATTAGAAGAGGGTAATGAAGAAGAGATAGAAAAATAGTAAAGGGTGTGATCCAGTTGCAGGTGCATCCACAACAGCTAATACCTGGATGTATTATCACCAAGCAGGTTTTAGGAAAAACTAGACATCCAATTATTGATGAAAATACAGTAATTAATGAAGAACATATTAAAGTCTTAAAACACTTTAATATTGATTCTGTTGAGGTATCTGAAAAATTAGCATCAGGAAGTCTTTTTACCCCTAAAAAAATGATGGTTGCTGGGCATTCTTCACGAAAAAATGTTCAAAGGAAGTCGCGAGCTTCCTTTGAAACTTTATACCTTGATACAGTCTCAGGTTACAAAGAAATGTTTCAAAAATGGCAAGGTGGAAGTCCTATTGATATCTATCAAGTACGAAAAATGATGATGCCATTATTTGATTATGTAAAAGATATCAGTTTAGATTTATTTTTATTACATAAGTTTGCTTCCAAACAAGACTATTTCTATCATCACGGTGTATCTATTGCCTTATTATCAGCACATCTTGCAAGAAAACTAGGGTATGAAAAAGATTGGATCCAAGCTGGTATCGCAGCTATTCTGGCTGATAGCGGAATGGCAAAATTAAACGAAAATTGGTTAATGAAAGAATCAAGATTAACAATAGCCGAATATGAAGAAATAAAGAAACACCCGACATTATCCTATCGAATGGTAGAAGATATTCCTTCCGTAACAAAGGACATGAAATTGGCGATCTTACAGCATCATGAAAGAATGGATGGTAGTGGATATCCTCTTGGAGCAAGAGAGGACAAGATACATCCCTTTGCTAAAATTATAGCAGTAAGTGATACCTACCACGCCATGACATCAGAGCGTGTTTACCGGAGGAAACAATCACCTTTTAAGGTTATTGAAGAAATGTTGAAATTGAAGTATCAAAAGTTTGATTATCCTGTACTGCAGAAATTTATTGATACACTTATGAATTACACGGTTGGTACACGTGTTATGCTCTCAACTGGTAAAGAAGCATATATTATTTTTATTGATTCTAACCAACCAACAAGGCCAATGGTAAGATTAATGGATAGTGATGAAATAATAAAATTAAATGAAAAACAAGCAATCTTTATTGAAAATATTATTACAGAATAGAACAGGTAACCAAAACGGTTGCCTGTTTTTTTTTATGAAATTAGGCAAGAATAAAATTATGTGCATAGTCCATAAACTGCGAAGTAACTTTTGTGTTCCTTTCTCCCTCCGATTCTATTTGAGATGAGTGCTAGTCCGACGCTGCGGAAAAACACCCCCTTTCCGTGGGGAACGCTTCAGCCTCCTCGCGAGCAAAGAACGCTCACTGCGGGGTCTTCAGACTGTTCCTTTCCCACAGGAGTGTCGCATTTTTCCGCAGCTTTGAATAGTGTTCTAATAAAGTGATAGAAAGTTCCAAGAATATAGTTCCATGAGTCCATTTCTTTCAACAATCAGAACTCCAAAATTAGCGGAGGCAGAATACGCAGACTCCTGTAGGAACAGCGCGAGCTGAAGATCCACTAGGTAAAGTGACTGTCTTTACCTAGTTAGCTGAAGCCGTGCCCACGGAAAGCGAAGTATTCTGCCGAAGCGTGTCCAAACCACTTATCAAAAATCAGGATGGGAGAAAATTTTCACTATGTCGCAGTTTTTATCTATTGTGAATTAGAAGAGCAGGATGGTGGAGGGGTGGGTTCTTAGTATAGTTCTATCAACTTTGTAAAAAAAATTTACATATTGTAACCTCTTACATTATTGATTTGATCATATCGCTGTTTTCAGCGTATGGAATAACGAAAAAAAAAGGTTGAAAAACCCTGAAACATATCGTATTGTAATTAACAATAGTTAAGGATACAACCCTCAAAAAATAGATGAAACTCTAGTGATGAAGAGCTTCATTTCTCTTCCATTATTTCTCAATAAAACAACAATAATTTAAGGAGGTTCACCGATGAGAACAGATAAATTTAGTAAAGAAGGTTTAACGTTTGATGATGTCTTATTATTACCAGCGGAATCTAATGTACTACCTAGAGATGTATCAGTAAAGACAAAGCTATCAGAAAATATTACGCTAAATATTCCATTTATAAGTGCTGGGATGGATACTGTAACAGAAGCGAAGTTGGCTATTTCCATTGCAAGACAAGGTGGAATTGGCGTTATTCATAAAAACATGTCTATTGAAGAACAAGCAGAACAAGTAGACCGTGTGAAGCGCTCTGAAAGTGGAGTTATTTCGAACCCTTTTTTCTTATTGCCTGATCATCAAGTTTTTGATGCAGAACATTTAATGGGTAAATTTCGTATTTCTGGTGTACCTATCGTAAATAATGAGGAAGAACAAAAACTAGTAGGGATTTTAACGAATCGTGATTTGCGCTTTATTGAGGATTATTCGATTAAAATTGCTGATGTAATGACTAGTGAAAACTTAGTAACAGCACCAGTTGGTACAACTTTAGAAGAGGCAAGTAAGATCTTACAAAAACATAAAATTGAAAAATTGCCACTAGTTGATGATGATAATGTTTTAAAAGGACTTATTACGATCAAAGATATTGAGAAAGTAATTGAATTTCCTCATTCTGCTAAGGACAAGCAAGGACGCCTATTAGCTGGTGCTGCTGTTGGAGTAACAGCAGATTCGATGACACGTATTGATAAACTAGTAGAAGCTGGTGTGGATGTATTAGTTATTGACACAGCACATGGACATTCACAAGGTGTTATTGAACAAGTTAAACGCGTTCGAGCTAAATATCCTGATATTGATATTATTGCTGGAAATGTAGCCACTGCAGAAGCGACAAAAGCACTAATTGAAGCAGGAGCGAATATTATCAAGGTAGGTATTGGTCCTGGTTCTATCTGTACAACAAGAGTAGTAGCAGGTGTCGGTGTCCCTCAAATTACAGCAGTAAATGATTGTGCGACAGAAGCAGAAAAATATAATATTCCAGTTATTGCTGATGGCGGTATTAAGTACTCCGGTGATATAGCCAAGGCAATCGCAGCTGGTGCGCATGCAGTCATGTTAGGAAGCTTGTTTGCAGGGGTAACAGAAAGCCCTGGTGAAACTGAAATCTTCCAAGGTAGAAGATATAAAGTATATCGTGGTATGGGATCTGTAACGTCCATGAAATCTGGTTCTAATGATCGATATTTCCAAGACTCACAGGATGCTAAGAAACTGGTACCAGAAGGCATTGAAGGTCGTGTAGCCTATAAAGGACCTTTAGCCGATACGGTTCATCAATTGATTGGTGGTCTCAGATCTGGCATGGGTTACTGTGGATCAGCTGATATCGAAGCATTACGAAATGATGCCAAATTTATTCGTATGACAGGGGCAGGATTACGCGAAAGTCATCCACATGATGTTCAAATTACGAAAGAGTCGCCAAACTATTCTTTATCATAAAGTGAGAATTCCATGATGGTTAGCACCGTGGTAAATCATATATAGTAAAAAAGATTGAGGAAAACTTGGGTTACCCAAGTTTTCTTTTTCCCGTATATGAACTATAGTTATATAGCGTTATTTTCTATTTGAAGTAGTTGTGATAAAATTGTTTCGTGTAAAAAAATAGTCGGAGGTAGGAAAAGTGAAAGATGTAATGAAAAAGATAAGCATTTTGGTAGTGGTTTCATTGATAATGATCACTACATTTTCTATGAATAGTTTAAACGTACAAGCAGCAGAAAATATAGACGTCAAGGCAGAATCGGCTATCATTGTCGATGCTAACACAGGGAAAGTTTTATATGAGAAACAATCTGATTTAAAATTACCTCCAGCTAGTATGACGAAAATGATGACGGAATACTTAGTTCTAGAAGCCATTAATGAAGGTCAAATCAGCTGGGATACAACTACTCAAATCGGAGATTATCCTTATTGGTTATCATCGAACAATGCTTTTTCAGGGATTGGTTTAATACAAGATAAAGGTTACACAGTCCGTGAATTGTATGAAGGAATGGCTATTATTTCTGATAATGCGACAACTGTCGCGCTAGCAGAACTAGTAGCAGGTTCAGAAGGTGAATTTGTCCAAATGATGAATGATAAGGCAGAAGAAATGGGATTACAAGAATATAAATTTGTTAATTCTACTGGTTTATCCAATACAGATTTAGGAGAATATCATCCAGAAGGAACAGAAGCGGATGCCGATAATTTATTATCAGCTCGTTCAGCAGCGTTATTAGCCTATCATCTAATTAATGATTATCCTGAGGCATTAGACTTTTCGAGTACAACGTTATCTGAATTAGATGGAAGAGAGTTAGAAAACCTAAATTGGATGTTGCCATGGGAAGGAAATAATTTTACACAATTTGGATATGAAGGTGTAGATGGATTAAAGACTGGTCATACAGATGCAGCTGGATACTGCTTTACAGGTACAGCACAACAAGGAGACCGCCGGATTATTACAGTAGTAATGAAAACGAGCAGCAAAGATGAACGTTTTGTTGAAACGAAAAATTTAATGGAGTATGGTTTCTCAAAATTTGAAACAGTAGAACTATTTCCAGATAATTATCAGTTAGAAGAGGAATCTTCTTTACCTGTATCAAAAGGAAAAGAAAAGGAAGTAGAGATTACCACAGCAGAATCGTTCGAAACGATGATAAAAGCTGGTGAAGAAGAACTATATGATATACGATATGAGATCGATGAAGATAAATTAACAGAAGATGGTAATTTAG
This sequence comes from Gracilibacillus salitolerans, assembly GCF_009650095.1. Classification (GTDB taxonomy): domain Bacteria; phylum Bacillota; class Bacilli; order Bacillales; family Amphibacillaceae; genus Gracilibacillus; species Gracilibacillus salitolerans. The sequence continues at coordinate 13,873 of NZ_CP045915.1, forward strand.
AAGCGCCACTTGAATCTGGTGAAAAAATAGGAGAAGCGATTCTTCAGTATAATGGTGATGTAGATTACGGTTATATTGGTGGCGACACCAGTGATCAACGTGTAGATCTAGTAACAACTGCTGGAGTTGAAAAACAAAACTGGTTTATGCTATCACTAGGAGCGATTGGTAACTTCTTTGCAAATGTTTTTATGACAGTAGTAGATTTTTTTAAAGGGTTATTTAGCTAATTTAATTCCTATTATAGCAGTTGGCATTTGTGCATTTTTTGTTATATAATGTAAGAGGATGAAATTGATCGTTTATAGTTCATAATTTTAGGAGGAACATAAGAATGTCTAAAGTAGGTACAGATAGAGTAAAAAGAGGTATGGCAGAAATGCAAAAAGGCGGCGTTATTATGGACGTTGTCAATGCAGAACAAGCGAAAATTGCTGAAGAAGCTGGTGCTGTTGCAGTTATGGCATTAGAACGAGTACCATCTGATATTCGTGCAGCTGGTGGGGTAGCACGTATGGCTGACCCTACAATTGTAGAAGAAGTTATGAATGCTGTTTCTATTCCGGTTATGGCAAAAGCCCGTATCGGTCATATTGTAGAAGCTCGTGTGCTAGAAGCTATGGGTGTAGACTATATTGATGAGAGTGAAGTGTTAACACCAGCAGATGAAGTGTATCACTTAAATAAAAGAGATTATACCGTACCTTTTGTATGTGGTTGCCGTAACTTAGGTGAAGCAGCTCGTCGAATTGGTGAAGGTTCTTCCATGTTACGAACGAAAGGTGAACCTGGTACAGGTAATATTGTCGAAGCAGTTCGTCATATGCGTGAAGTTAACGGACAAGTTCGTAAGCTTGTAAATATGAATGAAGATGAAGTGATGACATATGCTAAAGAACTAGGTGCACCATATGAAGTATTACTTGAAATTAAAGAAAATGGCCGTTTACCAGTTGTAAACTTTGCTGCTGGTGGTATAGCTACTCCAGCGGATGCGGCATTAATGATGCAACTTGGTGCTGATGGAGTATTTGTTGGTTCAGGTATCTTTAAATCAGATAATCCTGCTAACTTTGCAAGAGCGATTGTAGAAGCAACAACACATTATGAAGACTACGACTTAATTTCAAAAGTATCCAAAGGCATTGGTACAGCAATGAAGGGATTAGAAATTAGTACAATTGCTCCAGAAGAGCGTATGCAAGATCGTGGTTGGTAAGTAGTGAGGAGTAAAAAGTAATGGTAAAAATCGGAGTATTAGGCTTACAAGGTGCAATTCGTGAACATGCTCGTTCCGTTGAAGCAGCTGGAGCTGAAGGTATCATTATTAAGTATAAAGAACAATTAGCTGACATAGATGGATTAATTATACCTGGCGGCGAGAGTACAACAATGCGTCGACTTATTGATAAATATGATTTTTTGGATGCGTTAGTGGACTTTGGTAAACAAGGGAAGCCGATCTTTGGTACTTGTGCTGGTCTTATCTTATTGGCAAATAATATTGTAGGACAAGATGAGGCACATTTATCGTTAATGGATATGAAGGTAGAACGCAATGCTTTTGGCAGACAACGTGAATCTTTTGAAGTAGAAATAGATCTTAAAGGTGTTGCAAATAATTTTGAAGCGGTCTTTATTCGTGCACCATATGTAGTGGAAGTTGGACCAGAAGTAGAAGTCTTAGCCACATACCAGGATAAAATTGTTGCAGCAAAGCAAGGTCATTATTTATGTAGCGCATTTCATCCGGAATTAACGGATGACCACCGTTTAACAGAATACTTTGTCAAAATGGTGGAAAAATAATATAATAATAACAAGTAAAAGAACTCGGTATTGGATAATGTATAGAGCGAATATATAGTAAAGTGATGACAGGAACTAGTAGCTTATTGTTTTATAGAAGAGAGCCGGTGGCTGGTGCAAACCGGTATAAAAGATAAGCGAATCCATCCTGGAGCAGTACATGGAAATGATAGTACATGTATTCGGTGACAAGCCGTTATAGATAATGAAGCCGGGAGAAGTCTATTCTCCAATCAGGGTGGTATCGCGGGTAAACTCTCGTCCCTACTAATAAGTGTAGTATGGGACGGGAGTTTTTTATATTTTAAAAGGCTGTCTTCCAAAAGACACAGGGGATGCGAAAAGAATTTTTTAAAAAGAACATTCACCTTATAATTAACTAAAATTTAATAGGAGGTAATAGTTATGTTAGACATGAAAATGTTACGCAAAAATTTTGATGAAGTGAAAGAGAAATTAGCAAACCGTGGAGAAGACTTAACAGATTTGGATCGTTTCGGGGATCTGGATGAAAAAAGAAGAGAACTGATTGCTGAAACGGAACAATTAAAAGCAAAACGTAATGAAGTATCTAAGCAAATCTCTTTATTGAAAAAGGAAAAGAAAAACGCTGATGACATGATTGTTGAAATGCGTGAAGTTGGGGACCGAATCAAAACTATTGATCAAGAACTTCGACAAGTAGAAGAAGAGCTTGAGTTATTGATGCTGTCTATCCCAAATATCCCACATGAATCAACTCCGGTAGGCGATTCAGAAGATGACAATATCGAAGTGCGCAAATGGGGAGAAGTTCCAAGCTTAGATTTTGAGGGGAAAGCACATTGGGATATAGCAACCGAGTTAGATATATTAGATTTTGAAAGAGCAGCAAAAGTAACAGGAAGCCGATTTGTTTTTTACAAAGGTTTAGGCGCTCGTTTAGAACGTGCTTTAATAAACTTTATGATGGATTTGCACGCAGATGAGCATGGTTATCAAGAAATGCTGCCACCATACATGGTAAACCGCACAAGCATGACCGGGACTGGCCAATTGCCGAAGTTTGAAGAAGATGCCTTTAAAGTGGAAGGTTGGGATTATTTCTTAGTTCCAACAGCTGAAGTACCAGTAACCAATTATTATCGGGAAGAAATTTTAAAAGCAGAAGACGTACCTCAAAAATTTGCTGCCTTTAGTGGAAGTTTCCGTTCTGAGGCAGGATCTGCTGGTAGAGATACAAGAGGTTTAATTCGCCAGCATCAATTTAATAAAGTGGAATTAGTGCAATTTGTAAAGCCAGAAGATTCCTATCATGTTCTGGAAGAATTAACAGGGCACGCGGAAAAAGTATTACAACTATTAAAATTACCTTATCGTGTCATGAGCATGTGTACAGCTGATTTAGGATTTACAGCTGCCAAAAAATACGATATCGAAGTATGGATGCCAAGTAATGATACGTATCGTGAAATCTCTTCTTGCTCTAATTTTGAGGATTTCCAGGCAAGACGTGCAGGTATAAGGTTCCGTCGTGAGGAAAAAGGAAAGCCAGAATTTGTTCACACGTTAAACGGATCTGGTTTAGCAGTGGGGCGTACGGTTTCTGCTATTATTGAAAATTATCAACAAGAAGATGGTACTGTACAGATACCGGAAGTATTGGTACCATATATGGGTGGAAAAACAGTAATTAAATAACAAGATAACGTCTATCTTAATTTTTTTTAAGATAGACGTTAAAAAACTATTGACTCTATTTCGGGAATATGCTATATTATTACTTGTCGTCAGCAAATTCGGAGGAGTACCCAAGTCCGGCTGAAGGGAGCGGTCTTGAAAACCGCCAGGGGCTTCACGGCCCGCGGGGGTTCGAATCCCTCCTCCTCCGCCATTATTTGAACACAAAATTGGAGATTATAAATCACGAAAATCGTTATCATTAGATAGCGGTTTTTTTATTTAGAGATAAGAAAGTATAAAATTTGCGTATTTGTCTAGCTCCGAGCGCCCAAAAACTAGGCGACTTCACGAATCACCCTACGATAAGTCATCATCGCGTCATTTGCTTACCGTGATTCCTTTATCTCAGTTGATTCTGAAGTCGCTACGTTTCTAAACGGGCGCTCTGCGCTTTTCTTAAGACTATCGGTTAGATAGACGTTTCCCCTGTTCCATCTTCTTATAATGATTTATAATAGTTAATAAGTATACATAAAAGGTGGGTTTTTATGAGTATGAAAGATTATACGATTGCGTTTTTAGGAGCGGGTTCCATGGCAGAGGCTATTATTGCCGGGATGACATCTAAAGAAATGGTCCCTTCTGACCGGATTATTGCGACTAATCATTCCAATAAAGAACGATTAACAGCATTAGAAAATAAATATGGTATTCGAACATCACAATCCAGGGAGGATGTGGTGAGCCAAAGTGATATCATTATTTTAGCGATGAAGCCTAAAGATATTCAATCTGCAATTGCTGAAGTGAAAGACTTTTTAAGTGACAGTAAAATTGTTGTGTCATTATTAGCAGGGATCTCTACGCAATATATTGAGCAATTACTAGAAACCAATAATGCTGTTGTCCGTGTCATGCCTAATACATCAGCAATGATTGGACAATCAGCTTCGACGATAACTGGAGGTCAATATGTTGACTTTTCAACTGTCGGATTAATAAAGAATCTTATGACATCAATTGGTACCACAACATTGATACAAGAAGAGGAAATGGACGCTTACACTGCTTTGGCGGGCAGTGCACCTGCTTTTTATTATTACATGGTGGAAGCAATGGAGAAGTTTGTCGAGGAACAAGGTTTAAATAAAGAAACAGCTAAGCCTTTAATGGCACAAACGATTAAAGGTGTTGCAGAGATGTTAGCAACCACAGATGATACACCAACAACATTAAGAGAAAAAATTACAAGCCCTGGAGGTACGACAGAAGCAGGGATTAAAACATTGGGACAACACGAGTTTCAACAAGCGGTAATTGCTTGTCTACAACGTACAACAGAAAGATCCAAAGAGCTAAGAGAAATGTTTGAAAAATAAATAGAGAATAAGGGAGAGTCTTGCCATTTATCGAAAGTTTTATTAAGATATAAAGTGGTGTCTCTCCTGATTAAGTATTTATATTATGACCCCGTAGCTCAGTAGGATAGAGCACTTCTCTCCTAAAGAAGGTGTCGGAGGTTCGAATCCTCTCGGGGTCGCCATAAGGATATTTAATGTTAGGTTTATACTTTTTAGATATTATACAAATGCTGATATATCAAGGTTGTTAACTCTTTACCTTTTTATAGTGTTCCGAGGAAATAGGATATAATCTGAATTTATTTTACACATTTTTTACACGTACATACTTTCAAAAATTTCTTTGGTGACTTGTTGACTTTTTTCTTCTAACTCTTTCACCAAATGTGTGTAAACATTCATTGTCGTATTTATATCAGTGTGACCTAAGCGCTTTGACACATAATAGATCGACACTCCTTGATATAAAAGAACACTTGCATGAGTGTGTCTCAAACCATGAACGCTTATTTGATTAGCATGAATCTTATTCAGTGTATTCTTTAAAACTTTGTTCGCTACACCATTAGAAATAGTTTTATATTTTGAACTTGGACTGTAAAACACAAGTCGTTCTATATTATCAGGTTGCGATTCAAACCATTTTTTAAATATTTGCATGGTGTTATGATCCATTGTAATAGTTCGTGTCTCATTTGTTTTTGTTGGACCGTGTCCATCAGGCATTCTTTTTGTATATCCCCAAGTCTTATTAATTGTGATTGTATTGTGAAGGAAATTAAAATCTTTTCGTTGAAGCCCTACTATTTCACCAAAACGCATACCAGATGTTAAACCAAGCAAAAGTAAATAATAAGTTGGCGATCTATCTAATTGTTTATTTAATTCTTGGAGCAGTTTGTTCGATTCCTCTACATTTAAGAACTTTTCTTCACTTTTTTTACTTGCTTCACCAGTAATAGTTGCATTCCTAGTAAAGTCAATATGGATCAATCCTTCATCAATAGCATCTTTAACACATGCCCTAACGTGAGTATTAAGTTTTCTAACTGTGACTTTCGATCTCCCTATAGCATAATCATTTAAAAATTGCTGATAGGAGCGTTTAGTTACTTTTTGAATGGTAATACCCTCAAAATACTCTTTAATGGTCTTTAACGTGTTTTTATAACGTTCTAATGTGTTCATTTTTACGTTCGTTTTGTAAGTGTATAACCAAGATTCAAAATAATCACTAAATAAAACTTGTTCCACATTTATTGATATACCTTTCAGAAGTTTACTTTCTACTTCTGTTGCTGCAATCATAGCCTCTTTTCTAGTTCTAAATCCACCCTTTCTTATGGGTTTTGCTTTACCATTCACCATTCTACTAATGGTATATTGCCATTTTTTACCCCGTTTCTGAAAGCTAGCCAATTTTATCACTCTTTCTTAAAGGTTTTCTATTACGATAAATACCCTCCATTCGCTCACGAGCAAGATCTTCATGAACTTTAAATGATTCAGCTATCTCCTCAATAATATAATCACTTTTTAAATCAAAAAGCTGTAGCATGGAATATGGTATTGCTGCATACTTTGTGAAGCGTATTGCATCCCATTCTTGAAGTTCTCGGAACGCTTTAGGCATGATTAATTGTGATCCACAATGTCTTAATAAGTGGCACAGTTCATGAAAAAATTGTTCGCGTTGTTCTTGTTCTGTTAATCTAGCATCTATATTTATTATTCTATATTTTCCATCTTGAAAAGCAAATGAACGCTTTTCCTTATAGCTAGTCCAAATATGAAAGGATAAAGCTATTTGTTTCAAATTAATCTGTTCTGGAGTAGTAATGCCAATCTGTATATAATGTTTAGTTATCCAGTTTTCTAAGTCGAATGGTTTATATATGTAGTTCAATTGTATCACCTCAAAACCATTATACGAACAAACGTTCTTTTTATCAATAAAAAAATACCAGTTTTAAAACTGGTAAATTAGTAATTTACATTTTCCGTGGCTATATTTATATTAATAATTACTTGCATCATCAAAATCATTTTCTAAATCATCAAATGAAAGTTGTTCAAAATTTAAGTCTTCTTTTTTAAAGTTATTATAATTACTTGAGGTTAGGTACGTCCGTATCTTTTGAATTGAACTTTCGTCTACAGCTGTATATTTATATCTACGTTTATCATAGCTATATTGTAGTCCCTTTTTGGAAATTTCGGCTAGTAAGTCATCTATATATTTCTTTACAATTCGAATAATTGGCTTCTGAGCTTTTGGAACCCATTTTTCCCATACAGGGATAACTCTTTTACATGCCTCCTCTAAAGTAAACGATTGTTCCTTCATGCTAATACTTCTTCCAATAATTATACGAATTGAATTTCTTACTTTTTCTCCTAATACCTTTTTCCCATATTCATCTTTCAAGTTTAATTCTGGATCTACAGGTATTATATACAAAACTGGCTCTAAGTTTTTAGCAACTTGTGTGTACTTTATATCGTCATCTTTCTTTTCACCTATATAAATTCCATCACTATTAACAGTTAAACTATGAATATCATAAGATACTGGATTACTTCTTAAATCAGTTATAATCTCAGAAAGATTATGTAAAACGTCATTCAGACTTTCATATTCTTCCTCAGCTACTGAGTATAATAATTTAAGGTTATTATTTTTCTTCATACCCAAAAAACTATTTATTCCGTTTGGATCTAGACTTAAATACCCCAAAGCCTGTCTAGCTCCTCTTTTAGTGATATCTTCACTAAAACTTTTCACTTTACACTCTAACAATAAAAGAGTATTGTCACCTTTATTTAGAAAAACAATTTCTGGAACAACACTCCTATTAATTCTACCGTGTAAGTGTTTTCCTAGTCGTTTTCTTAATTCATCCGGTACGGGTAATTCTTCTCCAATAGAGTTTATAACATATCCTTTTTTATACAATATTGGTTCTATTAAGGAATTATCAGGATAGGCCATGCCCATATGTAAATATAGATTTAATTGAAATAAGGGTGTTATCTCTTTACTCATAATCTGGTAGCACCTCTAAATATTTATTTATATAACTTTCATAATCAATATTTCCAATGGTGATAGTAACTGCTGGGTCTAGATATCTTTGAATATTTGTTACCATTCTGTGTATAGTATTCCCACAAGTTCCACGTGGTAAGAACATAATGAATTCATCACATGATAAATCAAGTATAACCTCCTGCCAAAGATGTAAATCAGTTCCGTATACATGAACTCTTTCATTGTTTAATCTAATGGGATTTCCTATAATTTTAAACGGTTCCTGACCTTTTCTAAAAGTTACATCAACAAATTTATTAAAAGTTGATTCATTCAATTTTTTACTAAACTTAAATGAAACAGGTAGTCCGTTGAAATTAAGTGATTCTGATTTGCTCGGTGCACTAATGTTCTCAAAGTTAAGCCATACATTATTTTCTAAGTCCTCAGTGATGTTTTTATAGTAGTTAATATTATTAGTTATCTGATACCTATGATCCTTAAAACTATTCGATCTATTTGTAACCTTCCCGTTTCTGTAAAAGTCATGTCCACCTTTTCCAATTCGTGTTGGGAACTTCAATAACCCAATACTGTTGAATTCAGGCAATAAATTCCTTATTTCTGGTAGATTCATTTTAATTTCAGCCAATTCTTTTGATAGGTTAATTTTCGTAACTCTATCTTCTTCAAAATCAAAATCTATATAATCTGATTGTATATAACCTTCTTCATCAAGTGAATTAAAAATATTACTATATTCAAAATTCATTTTTATATATCTTTGTGGATGGTGTGTAGCTGCTATTTGTGTTAAAAATCCATCAAACATTTTTCCTGAGATCCATAAGTTATCAATTAATGAAGAACTCTTAATAATCTTGGAGAATAGTTGGTCTGTTATTGAGGATTTTTCTAATGCATATAATACAAAAAATCTATCATTTACTATTTCAATAAAACCAAATGGAAATTTATTGAAACCAATTATGCTATATAAGCATTCATCAATTTGTTTAAAGGTACCATACTCATTATTTATTAGACTTTCCAAAGATGATATATCAAATTCTAAATCTTCATTAATTTCCCTATTAAATGTTTCAAAAATATACGACTTTAATAAGGGTTGTTTAGTTTTATTAATATCAATTTGTTCTTTCATATCATTTGAATAATGATCTAAAAATTTAAAAACTTTTTCTCTGTTCTTAAAACTAAATGTCACTTGAAACACCTCCACACAAATAAAAAGAGAGCCCTTTTGGTAGGACTCTCTAACGCTCAGTTGCGTCGGGGTGCAAAGACCCTTAATCACAAAATGCGCTCAGTTGCGCCGGGGCGCTATGGCCCTACATATATTATATACTATATTATACAATATCATCTTACCAATTTCAACCATATTATTCTATAGTTATTTTTTCTTTAATTTCATTAATTTCTTTATTCTTAAGTTCTAATGCTTTTTTTAGTTCCTCAATTTCACTTAATGCTACTTCATTTTTTTCGATCTCTTTATAAAAGTCGCTTTTAAGCTGATCATATTTGATTTTGTGCCCTGGTATAAATTTTGAAATAAGTACATTATCAATATTATCTAGTATTTCAGTGCTGATTTTTACATTTAACTCGTCTTTTTTATGCTGATAAAGTATTCTCTTCTTATCTATTATTCTTAGAGAATCTACCATAACTGCGCAGTTTTTTCGTAACCCATCTTTTTCTGTTACATCAATATGCATTTCTTTGTCATCGCCATACTTTCCACCAGAGATAGGTGCAACTAAAACTGAATTTCCTCCATCATATAAAATTAGTGCAGGATGTGAATAAGTTAGTTCTTTATCAAAATGTCCAAATAATTCCACTTCAACAATGTGTCCACGAGTATATCGACGATAATGAATTTGCTTTTTGTTTTTTTTGTCTTCTATGTATTCTTCTAATCCTAATATCCACTTCAACCCATCTTCTAACTTTAAAGACATAATCACTGAAAAAAAATCATCCAATAATCTCTTAGTATCTAGAATAAGATTTGGATCGCTACCAGACCTCATGTTTTTTTCATCATCTGTAAGATTTTTTAACTTTGAAACATACTTCCGTTTAAATTTGCTACGCTTTATTTTATATGAATTCTTACTTATTTTAACCATTTTTTTGTATTTCTCCCTCCAATATCTTAGTTTACCTAATTTTAACACATTTAAAATAGTATAAGATCAATTTTTTTATCCACATATTTATTATCTTATTATTAAACTACAAATAAGAATCGACATAAAAATACCAGTTTTTTATAACTGGTATCGCATATATGACAAAACCGAAAGATAGGATTTTATTATGCGTATTTAGGCTTTTTCGCTTCTTCTTTTCGCCAAGCTTCAATTTTATTTTGAACCCAATCTATACTGTGTGTTTTAATTCTCCATTTATCAGCTTGTAACATAGCTTCTTTTGTATATGTAGAGGTTGTAATAAATCTAGCTAAAACACAACCATGATTTTGTTTAGATGAATTTAATTCTCTTATTGGACTAACGGTAATTTGATTACCTGAGTTTAAATAATGTTTAATTTGTACAGCTTCATACTGCTGATGATAACGTTGGTAAATAAGAAGATCTACACCACCATCTGCACCCTTTGGCGTTTCCTTTGGTTTATAGCCTTTCGCTTTATAATATAGAAAGCATAAACGTTCAAATTCTGCACCAGACATATTTTCTAAAGGCATTTTAATGATTTCTTTATCTGATAAAAGTCTAGTTGTTGGTACTTTATTGTAATTATTTTTTTGAGAGTTCTTAGATATATTTGTAGAATTAGTCTTTTTTGCTGTCTTTTTATTTGCTTGTTTTTCTGGTATCAGCAAGTTAAGAATACCTTCAATAACAACTGGTATTATTACTGCTACAAATAAAAAACCCCAGTGTAATTCATTAATATTGCTAAAATAATAGGCAAGACCAATAAATATTAATATTATACGTATTAAATATAAAATGCTATTCTTTCTTTTCTTACCCAATCTTTATTCTCCCCTATCCTGTTTCGCCTTCCACTTCACATAGTCAATATGACGCTTAATATCGTCAATTTCTTCTTCCGTCAACCCTTTCATGTCGAAGAAAAATAAATCACCCTGATCTTCCTCTTTTTTGTGTTCTTTACCATCTACCAGATAACTAATTGAAACATCAAAATAGTCACTAATCTTTGTTAATAGTTCAAATGAGGGTTCTCTTTCATTTCTTTCATACATGCCTATTGCACTTTTACTAATGTTTAGTTTTTGTGCTAAATCCTTTTGATACAGTTTTTTATTTTGTCTGAGCCGCTTTAATCTATCACCAAATTTTTCCACAATATCACCTTCTTACTCAAATAATAACACAAAGTGTGTATTTTTATTTTTAAAGTCACAAAAAGTGTTTACAAAACACGAAACGTAGTTTAATATAGTTATTGTATAACACATTATGTGATTAGGGGGGAGTTTATGAATAAAGATTTAATTGCCAAGCGTTTAGTTGATTTAAGAGATAATCGATCACGTGAAAAAGTTGCAAATGATCTTAATATCAGTATTAGCGCTTTACAAATGTATGAAAATGGTCAACGAGTTCCAAGAGACGAAATTAAGATTAAAATTGCAAGATATTATGATGAGTCAGTTCAAAATATTTTTTTTAAAGATCCGGAACACGAATTGTGTTCTTGAACCAAAATTCTTTCATTTGAATATATGAACGAAAGGAGTTTCGATTTTTGCAACAGTTGGATGTGAACTTAACAATACCAATTCCATCTGATCAGGTACTTATTAGTAAAATCGAATTGCAGCAACTAAGAGAAAGTTCATTAGTTGGTGTGTACTGGAACATGAAGGATTTAGAAAATCGTGTTGGTAGAAAACAAGATTGGATTAAAGAAAATATTCTTTATCCATCACAATTCCGTAAAAAACTAGATATTGAAAACGGTGGTTTTGTTTACTATCCAAAATCTAGAGGTCAAAACTGGACTTTCCAAGCTAATAAAATGTCTCAATTTTTGGATAAATACTTTAATCAAATTTTTCAAGGATAAAAAGTGATTATTACCAATTTACTATACTTTTAATTTAAAACAAATAACAAAAAGGAGCATGGAAATGAGTGAGAGAACTGTAAATCCTGTCAAAACGAAAGGATTGAATAAAGCCTTAATTGCAGAATTGCATAACGAAAATCTTGTAAGGAGGATTGAAAGAATCTTAAGAGAAGATGACATGCAAGATAGCGTAAAGCTGTCGCAAATTTTTTATAGTAAATTTGCAACCCAGGTCACTATTATAACGAATAAATTTAGTTATGAATTGCATTTTTTTCCCATTGATAATTCATTAAAAACGGTGAAATTAGATAATTTTAATCTGATTGAATTAAGTAACATGCTGAAAGAGTCAAACCAGAGGTAAAAACTATGAAACTAGCAAACTACAACAAAAAGCAACGCTTAATCATTTTGGTGAACGATCTAAAACGCAAAGGGGTAAAAATTGACTTTGCAGTAAAATTTTTAGAGAAGTAGGTGTGAGGATGAATGATAAAAGCATAAAAAAAATAGCAAGTGCGACAACACTTACTACCAGAAAGTTAGTCACTTATACTTTATCATTCTTCTCCTATTTTTAAAAGAAATTTTAGTAGGAAGGATGCAACTAAATGAATTATCTACAAGAGGTTGTAGAGTTTAACAGATGGAAGGAAGTGAACCAGCTACCTGCCACAGCAATTGCTTTATGGCATGAATTAATGGCTATGAACAATAAGTGTGGATGGAAGCAGGAATTTACTGTTCCTAATGGAATTTTACAATCTTATGCAGGATTGAGTAGAAAACAACTGGATCATGCAAGAATGTTATTAATTGACCATGGCTTGATCACTTATAAAAAAGCAAAAAAAGTGAATCAAGCTGGAAAATATTCAATTGTTCCGTTTGTTAGTTACAGACAACGAGAAGGACAACACGAGGGGAAACAGGAAGGACACAAGAAGGACAACGAGAGGGGCACATTAGTTAAACTAAAATATAAACTTAAACTAAAACTAAATATAAAAGATATAGCTAGCTTACTAGATACTGCTGAAACCTTTTTTGTAATGCTTTCCGAAAAAGAACGTGAAAGGCTGCTATGCTTTGCTGATGATTTAGGTTTGGATTTAGTGTTTGAAGCAATGCAAAGAGCAAAAATAGAGCAGAAACGTTGTAATTATACGCTAGGAATTTTGCGAGATTGGTCGCATAAAGGGATTAAATCTATGGCTGATGTAGAGCGTAATGATCAGGATTTTCAACGTTTTAAACAACAAAAGCAAGCCATACCTAAACAGGCTACTGGTGCTTATTCTCAATATTTCTAGGAGGTTGATTATGCAGAGTATTGGCGAAGTTATCGGACGATTGATTAAAAAAGTGGACGAGTATATTTGCAAAGATTGTGGTGCTACTGTTCCAGTTTATGAGCGTACAGATCAAGATGGAAATAAGCAAACACATTCTATTTGCATGGCATGTGACACACAAAAAAAGATACTGGACAAGTTACCTAAGTCAGAGATTGATTTAGGAAAATATAAACTCAATTCATGGATTTATAAGCAGGAGCACATTGAAGAAAGTATTAAACATGCTAGCTTTAGTAATTACCATCCTCGCACTACATTGCAACATGAAGCAAAAAGACTTGCTATAGGGTATGTGAAAAAGTTTGATGAACTATTAAACAAGCATTCGATAGTGTTTAAAGGTGATGTAGGGATAGGTAAATCACATTTGAGTTTTAGCATTGGACAAGCATTAAAAGAACAAGGGAAAACCGTGTTATTTATTACTGCACCTGCTCTTATGGATGCTATTAGAGCCTTATACAAGGACAATAGCATGACACAACAAAAGTTTATGCAATTAATCGCTGATTTAGATTTATTGATTTTGGATGATATTGGCGCTGAATATGTGAAAATTGATCCCAATGGTTTTGAAACTTGGGCAGCAGATATTTTGTTTCAGGTAGTTAATATACGGCAATCAAAGCCAACAATCTACAGTACGAATTATTCAAGTGCAGAAATGGAGCAAAAATACGGTAGGCAATCTAAACGTATTTTGTCGAGGATGCTATCAGGTGCAGAAGCTATCAAGATAGATGGTGAAGATCAACGAGTACAAGCTTTATAGGAGGAATTAACATGCAATTTAACAGCGTAATTAGTATTGATCCAACTGAAAGCGAAGAATTAACTGAAAAAAAGTGGGAAGTTTTTTGCAATGACAATCCGGGGTTTCAATCAAACTTTGAAGTAGTAGCTTCGCCAAATATTATTCCAAATTGGTATCAAGACCATAAAGAAAGACAAGCAGCAGCATTAGCTAAAAAAGAAAAATCAGAGGGAGAAAAAAAGCAATTTGCTAAAGAAGTTGATGCAATGTTGGAGGAATATTTAAAAGCCAATTAACTAGGGAGGGATTCTTATTGTTTTTAGGTAGAGTTAGTGCAAAGGGGAAAACGTATTTGTATCTAAAGAAATATTGCGTGAGAGAAAACTATGAAGCAAATGCAACTATTATTTACGCATTTGGAAGAATTGATAATGCCTTAAGTAATATGTATGAATGGAAAAATGACTTTTCCAGCTTTCCATTAGAATTAAAACAACAAGGGTGCACCAAAAAAGATTTATTGAATTGGATTGACACGTTAGAATCTGGCATACATAAAAGGTCAGGAAGATCATTTATTCATCAACAAAATATCTATGAATTTACAAAATGATTTCCATTCAATTCAAGTGAAACCGTGCTGTTTATTAATATAAATATATATATTAATTTTTGCACGCCTTTTTGAATAAGTCACCAAGATAATACACCTTATATTTTTGTTAAATGAACTTAAAATCGCTTCTTAATTTGGAGCGATTTTTTTGTTTTGAAAGATATTTTTCGAAAAAGTTTTATCATACATATGTTTGGTTTTATCATATGTAAAGCTCTAAAATCGTGATAACTTTGAATGTAGTTAAAGCAATTTAATCTCATTGCTTTAGGAAGGTGAACACATGAATAACGGAGAATCCCAAGATGACCAAGTAATAGATACTATGTCTAGTGATCCACAAGTAGTAGTTCCAGTAGATCCACGTGAAATGACGTTGTTTGAAACAGATTCAGGTGTTATTCATATCATTCATGAGATCACACTAGGCGAGTTAATAACGTCAACATTAATTATTTTACTACTGGTATTTATGTTAATTAGTCACGTTATCAGGAGGTTCAAGTAATGTATGAGATCGTAGACTATACCGTTTTAGAAATAGTATTGGTTTACATAGCTTTTTTATCAGCTTGCCTTTTGATCTTCCCGATTGTTCGTCTAGTATTAACAGCATTTGAAAGGGGATCTAGTTTATGGAGGTAGGCGGTTTAATGGCGCAAGCCTTCAAGGTTTTACTAGGAAACCCGGACATAATGGCTGTTGTTATAAGTTGGGGCATGTTTTGCTCTCTCCTTTTTACAGTCATTGGTATTTATCGATTTGTTAAAGATAATTAAGTGAGATAAAAAGGAGGTAACAACATGCAAGGGGTTTGGGATTGGGCTTTCTTTTGGGATGCTTTTGAATTTTTTATGAAAACTGTTGCTCCTTTCCTTATGTTAATTGTGGCGGTGGTGGCAGTTGGTTTATTGTTACTAGTAGTAATTAGAGCCGTTAGAAATGGAAGGGACGCATAATGTTTTATAGTATCACTTTTTGGACTAACGAAAACATGATGGAATTTTGGAGTAACGTCAGAATGTTACTAGAAACCATTCAACCAGGCATTATGCTAACCGTTGCTATTGTGTTAGTAGGTGCGTTGATCGGCGTAATTGTTCGATCTTTCAAAAAGACAGAGGATGACGAAAATAACGACCGAGATTATGAGATAAGGCGCTATTAATGTTAATAATCGGGTTTTTGCCCGGTATTATAAATTTAAAATAATTTTCAAGGAGGAATTTTATTATGAGTATTGATTGGACAGGTTTAACTTTACCGTTTGATGTAGGTGATCTTATTGCAAGTGGTAACGGACTTTTAGGAATGATTGGAACTTTCGTACTATTAGCACTAGCATTTCTATTTGTTCCTAAAGTTATTACATTGATTCGTCAATCATTTTCAGCAGCTAAAGGGAAATAAACCTTTAATTCTATTTTAGAAAGCGAGGTAATGCAACATGGAAGAAACAACACCGACTGGCATTGATTGGTCAGGACTTTCGTTACCGTTTGATGTGGGTGATTTAATATCGAGTGGTAACGGGCTTTTAGGAATGATAGGGGGCTTTGTGCTATTAGCATTAGCGTTTGTATTTGTTCCTAAAGTTATTACATTGATTCGCCAATCATTTTCAGCAGCAAAAGGAAATTAATTTTTAAGGATGGCAAAAAGCCGGGTAGATAGTTAAAAATGCTATCCTCCCGGCTTTTTGATTTGAAAGGAGGTTGAAAGAGTGGGGATTGATTGGAGCGATTTATCGCTGCCTTTTAGTGTAGAAGATTTAATTTCAAGTGGTAGTGGTCTTTTGGGGTTTGTAGGCGCATTTGTTTTAGTAGGTTTAGCGTTTTTATTTGTACCTATGGTTATATATCTAATCAGAACGGCGGTGGGAACCTACCAAGATAATAAACTAAACGCCGATAAACCTAGAGATCAATACACTTTTGCTTCCAGGGTCAAACAAGACTTAACAGAGGATGGCATAGGGTATTGGATTAGAAATCGTAGGAAGTGAAGCGCATGAAAAAGATTTTACCTTTGTTTCTATTAGTATTTATAGCTTTGCCGATTAATGTTTTTGCTGCCGGAATTACTAGCAGCCAATACAACAGCGCCGACGATATTTATTATGTGTACCTGGACTTATCCGGGGTTGATACATTCACGATCACACAAGACAGCACCGGGGCAAGTTGGGACTATGAGACAGTACCAGGAACAGACTACACGACACTAACGTGTAACGGCTCCTTTACTTATACGTTTTACGATTCATCCGGCACATTACTAGCAACTGATAGCGTGACAGCTTCCGGTATACAGGATGAAAATTCAGCTTGTGAGGATGAACCGGACGACAGCACCGGGGAAAACGATAGCGGAGATAATAGTTATTGTGGATGCATTTTCCGCACACCAGGATGGAAAGAATACCTGGATAAAATCGACGACGTTATAGGGGCGATTCCGCCGGCTCCCAATTGGGGCAATGTAGCCGATACATTTAGAGATTCTATTGTGCCAAGTTTAATAGGTGGTATAGAAAACATGCTAGGTAGCCCACCTGGTCAAATGTCTGCTCCTGGTTATCCCGACGACCTGGACGACGGAAATTTACAAGAACCAACCGGACAGGAAGACCCAGGGCTTGAAGGGTTTGACGATAGTGATATTAAAGACCAAGCGACGGATGTAGACTTCCGAGAGGATGAAAGCGGCGGCTTTGACATTGATAACCCAATAGACGCCATGCCGGAGCAAGAAGTATTTGAGCCGGAAGAACCCGACAACCCAAGACCAGGAGAACCGGAAGAACCGGAGAACCCAACACCAACACCGGAGGAACCAGCAAACCCGATACCAGGAGAACCGGAAGAACCAAACAACCCAACGCCGACACCAAGCGAACCGGAAAACCCGGCTCCAACACCGGAAGAAGGAAGCAACCCGGCGCCGATACCGGAGGAAGAAGAAAGCGAAGCACCAACACCAGGAGAAACAGAAGGGAACTTCCCGATACCTGGTGATAGTGAGGGTGGTTATCTAATGCCAGGAGGAAATAACGACGGTTACCCAATGCCGTAAAAGAAAGGAGCGAACCAATGAAAAAAATAATTTTTATGCTTATAGTGGCATTAACATTATCACTCATTCCATTAAGCAGCGTATTTGCAAGCACCTATGACTATCACGACGGTTTACTAGACGATAGCGAAAACATTGCAGATACTAATCTTCCGGGTGGTGGATACGATAACGACTTAAACACCGGAACAGGTACAACATACCGCGGTACATGGTTTATTGAATTTGTTAACCCGGTTGATATTATTGCTTATTATATCGAGGGTACTGGTGGTAATGGTGCATGGCGGTTTTATTTTCATGACGGAACAGAAATAGTTTTAAATGATTATGCAAAGTATGGTTATTTTGAATTTGATCAAGTCTTTAGTGGGGTTGAACGAATAGAGATTGAACATGATGGTAGCTCTTATAACCTGATTAAAGAAGTTGACTTCTTTTCTGCTCCTACTGACGATTTAACACCACCAGGAGAGGTTAGCAATCTATCCATTAATGAGGGTTACAACAGTTTAAATTTGAGCTGGTCAAACCCTAATGATGATGATTTTTCCGTTGTGAATATTTATCAAGATGATGTGTTAATCAAGGAAGGGTTAAAAGATGATCAATCTTATAAAGTAAATGATTTAGAAGATAACACAACATATCACTTCAAAATTACTACTGTAGACATATTCGGGAATGAATCAGAAGGAAAGACAATAGAAGGAACAACGCTAGAAATTGTGGATAGCGACGGCGACGGCATACCCGATCATGAGGACGAGTACCCAGACGACCCGGAAAACATACCACCGCCGGAGACAACAGACGAAGTGCCGGAGGTTGAGAATTTAGAAATTGAAGCAACACCGGAAAGGGTAGACTTGTCCTGGAAAAAACCACTAAGATATTTTGGAAAAGCAACGATCTACCGGAAAACGACCGGAACCGTTACAAGTTTTAATATGAATGATCTTAATCCTTTTGCAGCACAAACCGTTTATGCTGCCGAAGATTACGAACCGTTATTTGAGACAAATGGAACAACCTTTGCCGATCTTAGCGTAAACGAAAACGACGAATACGAGTATAAAGTGACTAACACCTATGAAGGTATAGAAAGTAGAGGGGTAACGGTGCAAACAACTATCCCGGAACCTCCACTTGTTGACACTTCCGACATGACGCTGCCTTTTGGTGTAGAGGGATTAATAGAAAGTGGTAACGGGCTATTACTTTTGATTGGGGGCTTTGTGTTATTAGCATTAGCTTTCCTATTTGTACCGAAAGTAATAGCAGCTATAAGGCAATCCTTTTCCGGTGGTAATGGAGCAACGCAAACAGCAGCGCCAGGAACCAGGGTAACCGAGAGACAACAAAAAATCATGACAGGGCAGAAGCAACGAGAACCGAGAGCGCCACGAATACCGAGAGAACCACGACAAGGGAGGGCGTAACTATGAATAGCAATTTGTTACAAGCGACAATTGAAGTTGTATTTATGGGGCATATGATGTATGTTGCCCCCTTCCTTCTCTTGATGATGTCCGTTTTGTTTATTGATAGAATTGTAGACTTTATAAAAACGGTCGTAGCAAACAAAAGGACAGGTTACTAATGGGCATTATTGGTGATGTTTTATCCTGGTTAGGTGCTTTAATATGGGGCGCTATTCAATGGCTGTTAGAAGGTATCGGGAAATTTATTCAAACGCTAATAGATATTATCGTAGCCTTTTTTCAAGTTATTTATGATCTTATCCAGGGCTTGCTTTATTTGCTCTATATGATAGGCGTATTAGCCGTTAAGCTGTTTCAAGTGTTACTGGAAGCCGGAGGGCTTTTGTGGTCGCTTGCAGTTGGTTTTGCTCGAACGTTAGGAAGTTTAGCTTATAGTCCACGATCTAGTGGCGGTCATGGTTATTCCGATATGGTTGGGCGATTATTCGAGAATCTCACACCGTTACAATTAGAGCCGATAGCTTATATTTTATTGTTTGCTATATGGTTTACAACAGCAATCGGAGCCATGAAGTTAATTTCAAGTATACGAGTTGGTGGCGATTAGATGCACGTATTAGAAACCATTAAAAGTTTTATAGATAAGATATTTCAACCCCCTATAGGCTTTCTTGATCTTGCTATTGAGAGAATACAGGGCATTCAATTAGTGACAGCCCAGGGCTTAGATATTGGATCATATTTTGCAGTTTTTGGAGACTTGCCTGGCGTATGGCAAATGGTAGTCTCTTCTATTTTACTCTCTACTGTGCTGCTAGGCACACTATTAATCTTTAGATCAGTAATGAGAATGTACTACAGCGTGAAAGAAGGTGTTAAGTGGTGGTAGACGCATTTTTCTATATGTTTGTTGTTGGAGCCGGGACAAGCGCCGGGGTTGCAAGTGTGGTCTTTGTCTCCTGGAAAGTATACCAACGTTCAGCTAATAAACAACCAAAAAGAAAACGAAAGGTAGTGTAACAAATGGGACTATTGAAAAGAAAGACAGAAGATGAATTTAACCTAGAAACGGACGACTTGCTAATAATATTCGATAACGACAAGAAAACAAGTGATATTAAGCACGTAACAGATATTACAGACGATTCCGTGATTTGTATGGGGTACTATAAAGTGCCCCTGGCAGATTGTGAGATTACTGTAGGAGAAATGGGGCGCAACTTCTTTTATCGTGCTCCTTCTCGATCTATCCATGAAACAGAACGACTTGCACAATTAGAAATGAATACCGTATTTAGTCAGATCACAGCGTATCAGCCCCCGGCTTTGCCTACAAGTTTGGACTGGACGAAAGGAATATTATTCGCTTTGATCTTCATTGCATTTATTATTATCGCAGTTGTAGCAACTTAGTAGACCATGAGGGAAAAACATGGACGAGTCAATGTATCGATTACTTTATGAACTTAAAGGGATGGTTACTTCCACTTTGGAAGCGTCCGAACATTCCGACGAGGTTTTAAGACCTTGCTTAGATTTAGTAGAAAACAAACTGATAGAGATTTTCGAGAAAATACCGCATAAGTAGTGTTGCTAGAAGGCTCTCACGCTTAACGAAAACGAAATAGAAAGGTAGTTGGTCACTCAATGCAAAATACAGAGCAACAAAACGCACATTCAAATGCCGATAAGCTGCAATCTGTTATAAGTGATGATCTTTTCCCCCAGGTGCAGCACATATCAGACGTAAAGCAAGTAATAGAGGAAATGCAAGGCAAGTCACAGAACTTACGAGAACCACAAGTTAAGGCTTTGCTTTTCCTGGAACGATTAGGACAAAACGAATATTTACACAAAGAAGGCAGCCCCTATAAAGAATTAATTGAATATATCAAGAAACAAGGTAAAACGGACGTTGCAAACCCGGAATACTATTTAGATACGATAGAAGCACTTATCCCGAAACCGCCGAAGCCTATTGTAATGGCTCCGGATGGAAAGGGGGCGAAAAGATAATGGCGCACCACTTTTTTATCCAGGGACCACTTGGGGGTGGTAAAACCTTTTTAATGTCGCTCCTGGCTCACCATTGGAAAGCAAAAACAGAAGCCCAGGGCGGACGAGTAGAATTGTTTAGTAACTATGAACTTGCTGACAGTTACCCCATGACGCATTACACAGATTGGTACAAGGTAGCCGAAGCGCAAGGCTCTATTTGTTGCTGGGATGAAGCACACATGGCATTTAGTAATCGTAGGTGGAACAAATACGGGCAAGGATTAGCAACAGAAGTCATGATGTATACAAGAAAAATGCAATCTGTTCAGTTTTATTGTAGCCCTTCTATTTATAACGTTGATAGCCGTATAAGGCAGATTATGGAGGTTTTAATCACAACTAGAAAAGTGGGGGATAAAGGATTCTCTTTGCACTTTAGAGACTTTCAAACCAACGAACACATGCACACTCAATTTATACCCATGTGGAAAGCTAAACGTTTTTTTAAATTAAAGTTATATGATTCCTGGAACATGGTCAAAGGCTTTCCTTTGCCAGGAACAGAAAGAGAAGGAAATGAGTTTTTCGACGTAATAGAAGACATTCACGATCGAGCAAGGGGGAAAATACGTGTTAGAAGTTAAAGAGATCAGCATAGTGCCGAAAGGATACAAGAATAAAGACCCTAGGACTTTACCGTATTTATATCCGGAGACATTAAACGTTGTTGCGTACGCCAGGAGCCTACAAAAGTTTACGTTTTATCAGACTTTAGAAGTTGCCGAGGACTTAGCAAAGCGTCAAGGTTTTATCTTGCTGCCGTTTGATTGCATTCATTGGAATCGTGCCAAAAACTACGGTGCAGATCGTAAAATAAAGATCGGTAGGCGCTCCTTTTTTCTCATGAAGCCCGACGAACTAACAAAAGGTGAAAAACGCAAATTAGAGACATATATAGACGATTTAAAGGTGTGAGGAGGATTAACATATTAACATGTTATTAAGATTAGACCAAAGCGAGACAGCTTTATTATTGGCTCATATGGCTATGACAAGAAAAAGTGCTAGAAACACATTCAAAAGGAACCACAAGAACGAAAAAAAAGAGTTGCTGCAATCTTTTGACGAGGTAAAAGATTGCCTGGAGGAAGTAATAGAAAACACAAACGAGGAAGTAAGAGACCAGGTGAACAACTTTCATTTTAATGTACGAGAGGTAAAAATGATTCATTCTTTTCTTTCTAGTTACATTCCGTTACTTTCTGAAACGATTAAGAAAGCCGGAGCAAAAGAAGGAGACAAAGAACAAATAAAAGCACTAGAAAAGATTAAAGAATACTCTCACAAACTGTTAGAAGGTGCTAGCGTTGTATAAACTTTTACTATTATCTATTATCGGTTTTTTTGTGTATGTTTTTCCGGTTTCTGCTGCCGATCTACACGTGCAGGAACAAAAATACGAAAAGCAACTGGAAGAGATCGAAAAGAAAAAAGACCAGACGACCAACAAAAAGGAATTAATAGAGTTAACCAGGGAGGAAAGTGAAAAAGCAGCGTATAAAAGGGCGTATAGTAAAGCGATAGAATACAAGCAAGAAAACACGTTCATAGCTTCATATAATCCAAACACCGGACACGATCTGCAATATATCGACTTGTACAAGCAAGCAGCAGCACAATATAAAATCGATTGGACTTTGCTTGCAGCCGTGCACGACCAGGAGACTAATTTTTCTAATCATGCAACCATGATAAGTAGCGCCGGAGCGTTAGGACATATGCAGTTTATGCCTGGAACGTGGGAGCATTACGGTGTAGACGCAAACGGAAACGGCAAAAGAGATCCGTATGAGATCGAGGACGCTATTTTTTCCGCAGCTAATTACTTAGCAGCAACTGGAGCAGCCAAAGGCGAAATAAAAAGTGCCTTATGGGCTTACAATCATTCCACAGAGTACGGCTTAGAAGTGATGGCGAAACAAGAATATTATAAGAACAATTACCAGGAGGAAAGAGATGACTATAGGTAAAATTAGAACGATTTTATACAAAGTAGCAAAGGTTTTGGGTGATGTGAATGCAATACGAAAAGGAAAAATAAAACAGCGTATTAAAAATAGAGTTGTTGGTAAGTTTGCAGCAAAAAGATTATTTAAATAGGGCTAAATTTGCCTTTTTCTTTATTATATAAAGATAGTTCGATAGACTTAAAGTTTAAATTTAATTTGCAAAATTCTGAAATACGTTGGCGCTATGTTAAAAACATGGTAAAATATAACTAATAATTGTAAACATGAAGTGAAGAGAATTGTTTGAATTTCATATACAATAAAATGATAGAAAGGTATTTAAAGAATTTTAGAGCAGAAAATTATCAATTCAAAAAAATATTCCAGATTTAGGGAGGCAAGTATATGATTAAGAAAATTTATGTTGAGAAATTATTTGGATATTTAGATTATCCAATTGATTTTTCTGAGCAAAAGAATAATATTGTTCTTTTGCATGGTCCTAATGGCTCTGGTAAAACTACTATCTTTGAAATGATTAAGGGAATAAGCGATTTGGACTTTAGAATTTTTATTAGTACACCATTCAAAAGATTTGTGATAGAAACAGATAAAACTTCAATACATATACGTAGAAATGAAGACTGTTTAATAATTAATGATGATTTTGAAATAAATAGTGATGATATAAATGAAACGAATATATTATATGATTTGGATAATAAACCATTCTACGAAGTTGTTGAAATTTTAGAATTAAATTATGGAGTTAAAAGAGTTGGACTTAGGGAATTTGAATATCAAGGAGAAAAATATAAAAGAAATGATTTAATTTCACATATTAAAAATCAAGTAATCATAAAAAATGTACCTGAATGGTTAACATTATTTTCAAAGGAATTAAATATTCTATTTATAAAAGCAGAAAGATTATTTGATAATCAGTCAAGAAAAGTAGTTCAACAAAAGAACAATCTAAAAGAAATAATAAGAAATTATGAGAATAAATATGCTATTCTGTCTAAAGAATTAGATGCGAAATTTCCTAAAAAAATAATTACAAAATCATTAGAAAAAAATAATGAAATAAATTCAGTAGATATTGCAAAAAGACTTCAAAATTTATCCCTCAAGAGGCATCAATTATCAAGAAAAGGTATTTTAACTGATAACGATACTAATGATCTTATACCTGCAGATGACATTAAAAGTGATGATATCTACGATAATGACTACCTAAAACAATTCTTATATTATTATATTCTTGATAACGAAGAAAAGTTGGATGTTTTTAATACTTTATTAAGTAAGCTTGAAACGTTTGAAAAAATAATAAATGGATATTTTGTAAATAAAAAAATAATAATAAGTAAAAAAACTGGTTTTTCATTCATACTCTCAAAAGGTAATCTAAAAGGTCAACCTATACCACTAAAAAAGTTATCATCTGGAGAACAACATTTTTTGGTTTTATTTTTTGAATTAATATTTAATACTGAGGAAAACAGAGTTATTTTAATTGATGAACCAGAAATATCATTACATGTTTCTTGGCAAATTAAGTTAGTTGATATTCTAAAAGATATAATCGATCTTAGTGATGATTTCTTTATTTTAGCAACTCATTCTCCTTCAATATTAAGAAATCATCGAGATAAAGTTATTTCAGTGGGGTATGATAATGATTAGACCAGATGAATTGGATTTGAAAGATAATATTGCAGAATTAGAAATACATTTGAAAAGCAATAAAAAAATATTTATTGTTGAAGGAAAAGGAGACCTAGATTATTTTAAGTTATTGTTAGATAGAGCTGAGGAAGTGATAACTCCTTTTGTGGTTGGTGATAAAAGCACCAATAATTGTAGGGGAGAAATTATTAATATATTTGATGTTTTGCCAGAAGTTCAAAACAATCCAAATGTGATTGGAATAATAGATAGAGATTTTAACCAAAATACATTTGATAAATTTACTAATTTAAAGCAAACCGAATACTGTGACCTAGATTGTTATTATGTATACGGTTCAAACTTTAATAATTTTGTTTCCCAATTAGTTTCTCATTATAAGATAACTAACAAAATTGGATTTAATCCTTTAGATAATATTGATCACTTTAGAGAATATTTATTAGAATGTTTGTTACCTTTGACAAAGATGCGTTTAAAAAACGATCTATTAAATATTCCATTTAACAGAGTTCTGAAGAAATCACCTATCCAAGATAGAAAAGATAGACATAAAAAGTTTTTGAAATTTTTAAACGACGATTTTACTATAAATATGAATGTTTTCTACACCTATTTATCATCAAATGGTAGTCTAAGACATTTTGAGTGTCAAGAGTTGCTTGATGTTATAAATAGTTTCCAAGTTACAAACAAATTACATGTTAGCAACGGACACGATTTAATATCTTTAATAACTGCAATTATAAAATCATATAGAAATGATTATGATGATATAAAAACAGAAGAAGCACTTAGACTAACAATGAACATTGAAGTCTTTGAAGAGTTTGAATTAACAAGAAGTGTAAAAAAATGGATTTTAAGTTCTTGTGAGAAAAAAGAAGCAGTTTCTTAATAGCAGTTCTTGGTTTGCTATCACCATGCATTTCAAACGTAATGTAAGCATTAGTAATTAGTGAATTTCCAAAAGTTTATATTCTATGTAGTGAAAGTCTTGATAACGAAAACTATAAAGTGTCTCGAAAACTTAATATATAGATGCTAGAACAGAACAAAAAAGCATTGAATTCAGGGCTTTTTTAAACCTATAGAAACGATCAATTTGTTTTTATAGGTTTCTTAAATTATGAATTAGTTTAAAACATCTAAATTTCTTATTTACACATTTTTTACTCAAAAAGTATAAAGAATCCCATAGTATCAATGCTTGATTCACTAATTTAGAATCCTCTCGGGGTCGTTTTTATTTTAAAAATTGGAAGAATACAGAGAAAAAAATGATGAATGGGATAAGGGTTAGAATTGCTATTCCCCCCATTTTATTCCCTTCCCTGAATGTTTCCATGCTGTGAATAATACTACGGTAACAAATAAAAATGGTAAGAATAATTGGAAGAATACTCCACATATTAATCCCTCACCTTATCTAATTTAGAATCATCAATCATTTTTCCATATTCTAGTTTATCCAACTGATAATTTACACTTATTTGAGCAATAGGATATATTTTTTTATTCCAGTCAGCTTTCTCATAATCTTTCACGTCCTTGAAATGTTTTCGAACATACAATGACCAATAAAACGGGTCAGACTTAAATTCCTCTTGTGATTTTTTTATTAGAGCCTCTGTTTTGTCCTCTAATCTTCTGGTAATGGATTTTTTTAATATATGTTCAAATTCTTTGTTTTGCGAATATCTGATTAAACTTGGTATTGCTATAACTTCTACTTGAAAAGGTATTTTCACCTCAATCTCTGTAGGTTTATCTTTATGATAATTGACATTGATATTTGGATCTTCCTTTTGTGCATAATTATAAGAAATTCGGAAATCAGGCATTAGAGGATCTGGAATAGTAGCGATATAGCTGTCCATTTCCAGAGTGTTATCTAACATTTGAGCCAAACGTGTCTCTTCCCCGTTTAGAATATCGATCATCTGTCCTTCTTTAAACACTGCAGATCCCATAAATTGAGTAGGTGATCCGCCAATTTGCGGAATTTCACCCGCAATATATTGATCTTCTGTTCTAGTGGTATTCGTTTTATCTTCGGAAGACTCTGTTGTTGCATAAATAGCTAAAAAAAGGTCTGCATCTCCTTCAGTTATTTGAAAGAAACGGTGTAAAGTCGCTTCAGGGATAATTCCTGTTTGAACAGCACGGTCAAGCATAAATTGATAATACTTATGTGGCCTTTTTTCCATAAGCGGTTTGTTATTATTAATAAAATCCGAAGCATTTTCTTTTGTCACAACGAGTTGGACTCCTCTTCGTATTTGCGGTGACCTTGAGGCAGATTGGACAACGCGAAGAAAATCTTCATCCCTTGCTAGTTCTTCTGATACAGTAATGATCTTTGTATGATCTAAAGTGATTTGTTTAGAAACAAAAGAATTAGCTGTGTAAGTAGCACTGAGAATATCTGCTCCATTTACCGTAACTATTTCTGTAGGTGGTTCATCTGAACCGCCTTGCCCTGCAGCAGAACCTACTTCAGGATTGGCAATTTGATAGGTAAAAGCATAGATACCTTTTTGATCAGTCGTATCTATACCAATTGCCATTACATAGGATTGTTGTTCTAATTCAATTCGGTCATAACAGCCTGTAAGCAAGATGAGGAAAATTAAAAATAGTAGCTTTTTTTTCATTGCTTTAAATCCCCTTTACCCCAAGCAGTCAACCATAATATATATGGGAGTAGTATAAAAATTGGTGACATTACTGTAAGTAACGTTTCTCTAAGTACTAATTCATTAGTTGCAGAATTCATTGGCAAAAGCCCAATCATAATTACTAAAAAACTAAACGGTAAAAGGAGTGGTTCAAAATTCCGTATAGCAAAAATTTCTGCGAAAATCCATGTGGTAATATAGATAAATATAATGAACTTCAGGAAAGCAGCAAATAACCAGAAAACCATAAAAATTGTTTCGATATTTGTAAAAAATTCCCCGAAGCTTATAAATTGTGTAATATCATGATAAGGAAAAGCAATTTTTTCAATCGAATTGTAATCAAAAACACTTGCATAAACTAAATAAAAAAGTATGATTTCCAAAATTGCTAAAACAGTACCAAAAGTTATACCTTTTCTAAACATCGTGTTTTTTTTTGCTGATTGATAAGCGATCAAAAGGAAAAATAATTCAGCGAATATGGAGGCTTTTTTCACTCCTTCTGATAAAATTATGGGTAAACCAGCACCAAAAATAGGAAAAATGCGTTGGATTACAATTTCACTCATAACAAGAAGTAACACACATAAGGCGGAAACTTTTATAAAGGGGATTGCAATCCAACAAGTATAACCAATTACTTCAATCCCTTTTTTTGCGCCGAAAAATACAACTGCAATAAAAATAAAATAAATCATGTCGGTAGGTGATTGTGGGAAATATAACAGTTTTATTTGTTCAATATAATTTCTGCTATCTAATGTTAATGAGAGAAATGCACATAAAAATAATACAATGCCTAGAATCTTTCCAATCCATTTTCCGTTTATTGCTTCGAATAATTCTACAACATTTTTATCTTGATACTTGTTCAGAAGGTAGAGCATAATGAGAAAACCAGGAAAAATGCAAACAAACGAAAGGATTGGTATAGACCAAAAACCATTTTGTGCTTTTTGGGCCAATAAAGTAGGCGTGGAATCAGATAATTTAATCCCTATTAGAATTAAGGTGATTGCTATTATCTCTTTTGTTCTTAAAAACCCATTGTTTTGCATAATACTCTACCTCCTTCATTAAGATTTAGCTTTCTTTTGTAGATCTTTTGGACGTAAAAAACTTGGACGAAAGATTTCTTTCTTTATTGGTTTACGAAAGACGGTATCTTCTGATGATATAAAGTGTGGTGACATAGGTGAAAAAAATGGAATCCCAAATGACTTTATAGAAGCTGTGTACATAAAAAACAATAAAAAAGCACCAGTCAAAGCGAGCATGCCATATACACCAGCAGCTATAATGAATAGAAAACGCATTAATCGAACGGTAAAATTAATATTAAGATCTGCTAAAGCGAAAGATGATAATCCCGATAATGCAACAACAATAACGATAATGGGACTAATAATGTTTGCTTCAACAGCAGCCTGACCTAAAATTAATGCACCAACAATACCTATCGTTGGCCCAAGCGGATTAGGAATACGTAGACCTGCTTCACGAATCAGTTCAAAAGCGATTTCCATAATGAGTACTTCAAATATTAAAGGAAATGGAACACGTTCCCTTGATGCTGTTATGGCTAATAATAAATCTGGAGGGATCATTTCGCTGTGAAAGTTGGCAATTGCGACAAAAGATGCTGAAATCATTAGTGTTAAATAGAAGCAAAGTAAACGTAAAGCTCGAGTAAAATTCGCATAAAAAAACCGTAAGTAGCGATCTTCTGGATTATGGAAAAATGACCAAAATGTTACAGGAACAACGAGACAAGCAGAGGAGCTATCCATTAATAACACAATAAAGCCGTCTTCTAAATAAGAAGTTGCTTTGTCAGGCTTTTCCGTGTAGAGAATAGTAGGAACTAATGAATAAGGACGTTCTTCCAAATATTGTTCAAGAACCTCAATGTTTCTTACACTGTCAGTTGATATTTCTTTTAGTCTGGATCGTACATTTTCTAAAATATCATTATTTACTAAATCTTTTATATAGATAAGATTGACTTCATTTTTTGACCGTTCACCAATTTGAATACCTTCATTGATAAGTTGGCTGTTATGTAATTGTTTTCGAATCAAGGAAATATTGGTGTTCATTGATTCAGTAAAGGCGTCTTGCGGGCCTTTGATGGTTGATTCATTTTCAGATTTGGAGACAGCTCGATGTTGAAAATCTGCAACATCCATAGCGAAAGCCGTTTTGTCCCCATCCACAAATAAGATCGCTTTGCCACTATTAATATTCTCATTTGCAGTTTCAAAGTCTGTTACTTCTTCAATATTTTCGATAGATACTATATTTCCAACAGAATCCCCATTATTCTCTAAGAGTGGTTTGATAATATTTAAATTAATTATTGCACCGTCAACTATGGAACCGTAATAAAAAAGGCAAGCTTCTTTTTGATTGAACCTCAATTTCAATGTCCTCATTGAAAAATCTTTATTTAATCCGTATGAGAATAATTGCTTCATTTTTTGAATATTTTGTTGTAAAGAAGTATGGCAGTTAAGATTTTTTTGATTTTGAGATTCACCTGCTTTGAGAAATCGAGCCACAAAAGCACCTACTTTTTCATTTTTTCTTTACGTGTTAATATGCACAGAAACAATAATATTATGTAGTTGATTATATGAAGATTATATAACTTGCTTTCTATTATAAATTCGTTAGAATATATGTTGTAAGGGGTTTCAATTATTTAACATTTAATGAAGAGGTGATAGGATGGATATGACAAAAGTACAGCCAAGATCAGGGGAACACAATGTAGAAGATCTTGATGCACTAAGAGAAGGTTTCGACTGGGAGGAAATAAAGAAAGACTTTAGCTGGTATAAAACAGGTAAGGTGAACGCTGCCTATGAAGCAATTGACCGCCATGCAGAAAATCCAAATAAAAAAGATCAAGTGGCATTGTTATATTCCGCACCAGACCGAGAAGAAAGTGTCACTTTTGAACAATTAAGCAAACAAAGTAATAAAACAGCAAATATATTCAAGAAGTATGGGGTTCAAAAAGGGGATCGTGTCTTCCTATTCATGCCAAGAAGTCCAGAGTTTTATGCAAACTTCTTCGGTATTTTGAAGGTTGGAGCTATTGCGGGACCACTTTTTGAGGCATTTATGGAACAAGCGGTTCGAGATCGATTAGAAGATAGTGAAGCAACGATGTTAATTACGACACCTGAATTATTAAAACGTGTACCTGTAGAAGATCTGCCTCATTTAAAGCAAATAGTCTTAATAGGAGCTAATGATGGTACAGAAGGTGATAATTATATTAACTTTGAGGAAGAAATGGCAGTAGCCTCTGAAAACTTTGATATTGAATGGGTAGATAGAGAAGATGGTATGCTCATTCATTATACATCCGGTTCAACAGGTAAACCAAAAGGTGTTTATCATGTCCATAATGCCATGATTCAGCATTATGCTACCGGTAAATGGGTAATTGATTTTAAGGATGACGATATTTACTGGTGTACAGCTGATCCTGGCTGGGTAACTGGTACAAGTTACGGTATTTTTGCTCCATGGTTACATGGTGTGACCAATGTAATTAGGGGTGGGCGCTTTTCACCTGAATCTTGGTACGAAACATTAGATAAACATAATGTGACGATATGGTATACAGCGCCGACCGCTTTACGTAAGTTTGTAAGTGCTGGTGATGAATTAGTTAAACAATATGATTTATCAAGTTTACGTCATGTTATGAGTGTAGGTGAGCCTTTAAATCCAGAGGTTATTACATGGGCACTACGCGTACTTGATTTACGCATCCATGATACTTGGTGGATGACAGAAACGGGTGCGATGTTAATTGTCAACTTACCAAGTATGGAAATTCGCCCAGGTTCAATGGGAAGACCTATTCCAGGGGTAGAAGCTGCCATTGTTGATAACGAGGGAAATGAATTACCACCTAATCAAATGGGAAATTTAGCGATTAAAAAAGGTTGGCCGTCGATGATGCGTGCAATCTGGAAGAATCCAGGTAAATATGAGAGTTACTTTATTAAGGATTGGTACGTATCGGGAGATAGTGCCTATATGGATGAAGATGGTTACTTCTGGTTCCAAGGTCGCTTAGATGATGTGATCAATACGTCTGGCGAACGTGTAGGACCGTTTGAGGTTGAAAGTAAATTAATTGAACATAAAGCGGTAGCAGAAGCAGGTGTTATTGGTAAACCAGATCCGGAGCGTGGGGAAATTATTAAAGCATTTATCACCTTAAATCCTGGTTATGAATCTTCAGATGAATTGTTAGAAGATATTCGTCAGTTTGTGAAAACAGGCTTAAGTGCCCATGCTGCTCCTCGTGAAATTGAAATTAAAGATAGTATTCCAAAGACACGAAGCGGTAAAATTATGCGAAGATTGTTAAAGTCTTGGGAACTAGGTCTGCCAACAGGAGACACCTCTACGTTAGAAGAATAAATAAGAGATAAAGGCTAGCATATCTAATTGTGCTAGCCTTTCAGCTTGTGGAGAAAAGTAGGTGTTTCTTTTCCACAAGTTTTTCTTTATCAGAAAGGAAAATGAAGCAGAAAAAACATAAACTGCAAAGTAACTTTTGTGAGGATATGCCTTCTTCCGTTCTGAATTTTGATGAGATTTGGCATACGCTTCGGCAGAATACTGCGCTTTCCGTGGGCTCGGCTTCAGCTAACTTTGTGAAGGAAAACACTTCACAAAGTGGATCTTCAGCTCTCACTGTCCCACAGGAGTCTCCGTATTCTGCCTACGCTATAAAATTGTTTTATCATTTTAAAAGTAGAAATCCATAGAAAATAGTTCCCATAGATTCATTCTTTCGATAATCAGAACTCTATGCAAAGTGGAGGCAAGATACGTAGACTCCTACGGGAACTCACACGAGTCGCAGACCCCGCAGGAAAGGGGTTTTTGCTTTCTGAGGCTAAGGCCGTGCCCGTGGAAAGCGTAGTATCTTGCCGGAACATGTCATAGCATTCACTATAAAACGAATGGAAGAAAGTTTCACTCCGAAATATTTCCACTAGTTCGCAGTTTGTATCTATTCCGGATCAGTTAAATATTGAAGGAAGGGTGGTTATGCTTGGCTTTTAGTTGGGGTGGAAGTATTAAGTAAGAGCTTAGATTGATTTATATTTACAACATGAATCCAGTCGTGCACTTAGGACAAATTTACTTAACCGTTTAAAAAACAAGACAAAAGAACTGTTTTTTTTATTATGGAAGGAAATGGAGAGTGAAAGAGCGAATTGTTATAGCATTTGGAAGGTTGAAGGAGGGACATTGGGTTACCGAGTTTTGCTATTATCCATATATTAGGGAGGAGAGATTTCGTGAAAAAGTTTTGCCAACGAATCACAGTTTTGTGTATGATTTTAATCATAACAGCAGGAACTCTTCCAACGTCTGCACTGGCAGCAAAATATGATACGGATTATGATAATTTTGATTTAGTTGCTTCCTCAAATGGAGGAATGGTATCAACATCTCAAGGAATAGCAACGCAGGTTGGTGCCGATGTCCTTAAAAAGGGTGGTAATGCGATGGATGCTGCCATTGCCATTCAGTTTGCATTAAACGTCGTTGAGCCAATGATGTCTGGAATTGGTGGAGGCGGATTTATGATGGTATATGATAGAGAAACGGATGAAACAACTATTGTGAATAGTCGTGAACGTGCTCCAGATGGGGCAACACCAGATATGTTCTTAGATGACAATGGTAATCCGATCCCATTTAGTCAGCGTATTAGACAAGGGACGGCAGTTGGCGTTCCAGGGACATTAAAAGGATTAGAAACGGCTCACGAGAAGTGGGGAACTCTTCCATTTCAACAATTGATGGGACCTGCTATTAAACTAGCTCAAAAAGGATTTCCAATAGATGATTATCTTGCACAATCTATCGCTAATAATGAAAGTAAAATAAGGAGCACAGCAGCTCAAGATGTATTCTTGCCAGATGGAGAAGCATTGCAAGAAGGGGATATTCTTATTCAAGAAGATTTAGCAAAAACATTTAAACTTATCCGTTCAAAAGGTGCCGATGTTTTCTACAATGGTGAAATTGCAGACGCACTTGCTGCTACCGTACAAGAATTTGGTGGCTCTATGACAGTTGATGATTTAGCACAATATGATGTGACGATAGACGAACCTGTATGGGGTGAATTTCAAGGATATGATATTGCCAGCATGCCACCTCCAAGTTCTGGTGGGGTATTCCTCCTTCAAATGCTTGGAATTCTAGATGGCTTTGATTTATCCCAGTACGACACAAGTTCTTGGGAAAAATATCATCTATTAGCTGAAACCATGCATTTGGCATATGCTGATCGTGCTGCATATGCTGGAGATCCTGAATTTGTTGATGTTCCGGTTAATGGTCTGATTCATCCAGATTACCTTGCGGAACGCAGCGAATTAATTGATTTAGATTCAGTGAATCAAAATCCAACAGCTGGTGATCCATGGTCATATGAGAATTCCTCACCTGATTATGAGATAACAGAACAGCCAAATGATAGAGAATATGGGGAAACGACACATTTCACTGTAGCTGACAAATACGGAAATGTCGTTTCCTATACTACAACGATTGAACAAGTATTTGGTACAGGTATCATGGTACCTGGATACGGTTTTATGCTGAACAATGAATTAACTGACTTTGATGCTGTTCCAGGTGGGGCAAATGAGGTACAGCCAAATAAACGTCCATTAAGCAGTATGACACCGACCATCGTTTTTGAGAATGATAACCCAGTATTAACAATAGGTTCTCCAGGTGGTCCTACTATCATTACTTCAGTCTTGCAAACCATTATTAATGTGATTGAATATGGAATGGAACCAGAAGATGCCGTTGCAGAACCAAGGATGTATACGAACAATCTAAACTCTTACCGTTATGAAGATGGTATCGGAAGTGAAGTCATCAATCAGTTAAATGCTATGGGACATCAATTTGGATCTACTCCAACAAGTATTGGTAATGTTCAAAGTATTTTACTTGATCAAGAGATAGGCTTATTAAAAGGTGTTGCTGATGATAGGAGGAACGGAGCGGCAATTGGAGTCGATTTAAACGGGCACGGTAAAGGTAAACAATAAATAAAGTAAAGCTAGGACTAAATTTTTAGTCCTAGCTTTTAGTTTGGGAACTATGCCTCTAAATCTCCTTGTGGACCGAAGAATTCATAATGAATATCCTCCGCATCGACTTGCCAATCCTTTAGTGCTTTATAGATCGCCTTCATAAATGGTTCAGGACCACAGAAGTAGAAAGATGCTTCATTCGTTGGTAAAACAGACTGTAACCAGGCAAAGTCAACAAAGCCTGTCTTATCACAAGTATCAGCATCTTCTGGCTTTTCATAAATGGTGAAAGTATGAACATGGTCATTTTGATCCGCAATTTGCTTCATAATATCCTTTAAACCATGTACTCTTTCATTTTGAGCTGCATGGATGTAATAAACTTCTCGATTAGGCTGTTGTGTTACTACTGTTTCTAACATGCTTGTTAATGGTGTTAAACCAACACCACCACTGATTAATACTAATGGCTTTCTCTCCTGATTTAGCACAAAATCTCCTGCTGGTGCACTAAGTTCTATCACATCCCCTTCCTGAATTGACTCATGGAGATAGGTAGATACTACTCCATCAGGGCCATCACCAATACCATCTTCCCTTTTTACACTAATACGAAAAAATTCCTTATTTGGTTTGCAGGACAAACTGTATTGACGCTGACAGGTGTATGGAATCGATGGATTATCGACTTTTACGGTTACATATTGGCCAGCCTCAAAATCCGGTAGAAGACCATTATCTGCTGGCTTTAAATAGAAAGAGGTGATCACATCACTTTCCTTCACCTTTTGAATGATACGAAAGTCACGATAACCAACCCAGCCACCAGGCTTCTGTTCGGTTTCCTCGTACATTTCTCTTTCAACTTGAATAAAAGCATCGGCAATAATACCATATGCTTTCGCCCAAGCTGTAATAATTTCATCTGTTGCTGCTTCTTTCAAGACATCTTTCATCGCTTTTAATAGATTTTCACCAACAATTGGATAATGTTCTGGTTTAATATTCAAACTTCGGTGTTTATGGGCTATTTGATTGACAAAGGGTAAAATGTTTTCTAACTGATCAATATGTGCTGCTGCTGCGTATACTGCGTTTGCCAGTGCTTGAGGTTGTTTTCCTTTTCTTTGGTTTGTTTGGTTAAAAATATTTTTCAATTCGGGATGGTTGATAAAAAGTAATTGATAAAACCTTGAAGTGATGGCTGTACCGTGTTCAGCCAATACGGGTACAGTTGCTTTCACTGTTTCAATAGTTTTTGCATCAAGCGCTTGAGTCGATTTGGTCATAACACTAACACTCCTCGTGTACAAAATTTTTAAGCCCCCAATTTGGACTTAGTTTTACTCATTTGACCGACAATAAAACTCAAAACATCAAAACATGTATTTTAAATACATGTTTAATTATATAAAAAGTTTAGAAACTGTTTCAATAGCTTATTGGCTAAATATATGACAATTCTGTTAAGTGGGAGATAGCGATTTTGATTATTTTCGGGTAAAATGAAGATAGAGAAAGGGAGTATACCATGCGTTTAAAAAAATATACGGACTTTGCATTGCGGGTTTTAATTTATACTGGAACGAGTGAACGAAAAGTAAGCATAAAGGAAATATCGGAGACTTTTTATATATCTACTGAGCATATCCGTAAAGTGGTTCACCAATTAAGTGTGAAAGGATATATCAATACAACGCGGGGACGAAATGGCGGGATTTTGTTAATGAAGGATCCGAGCGAGATAAATATAGGTGAAGTCATTCGTTTAATGGAAAATGACTTTTATTTAGTGGAATGTTTTGATGGGGAGAATAATCAGTGTGTGATTACTCCTGCCTGTAAATTACGATCAGTAGTCGGAGAAGCGATGCGAGCATTTTTTGAAGTGTTAAATCAATACACATTAGCAGATTTGATTGAGAATAAAGATGATTTGCGAGCACTGATGGATATAAAAGAGGAGCAATCATAAATGGATTACTCCTCTTTCCCGTTAAAAATTATCCTCTTTTTTGTATGGTAAATTGATCTT
Organism: Gracilibacillus salitolerans; assembly: GCF_009650095.1. Lineage (GTDB taxonomy): Bacteria > Bacillota > Bacilli > Bacillales > Amphibacillaceae > Gracilibacillus > Gracilibacillus salitolerans. The sequence goes on from NZ_CP045915.1 coordinate 50,612, forward strand.
CAAGTAATAGCCAATTTTGCGGGAAGGCTAACCCCAATTTCCAATAACTGATCCCTCGTAAATTTTTTTCTTTTATAAGATCAAATTTAGCTTGAATCGAGCGGGCATCCTCGAACCAGACTTCATGCTCTTCTCCGTTTTGATCATAATAGTTGAAATAAGGAGCTTGTGCTTCTTCATCATACAGGATTGCCTGATTGTTTTCTCTTGCTAATTGGATTGCTTGCTGTGGACTAACAGCTTGTGCAAATTCTCCACCAGGTTCATAGGGAAGAGTCCAGTCATAACCATATAAATTCTGGCCTAATAAAATTTTCTCAGGTGGCATTTCCGTTAAGGCATAATTAACCACGTCCCGGACAGGGCCAATCGGTGAAACGGCCATTGGAGGACCACCACTATAGCCCCATTCGTAGGTCATTAATACAACAAAATCAACAATTTCTCCGTGCGCCCCATAATCATGAGCCTCATACCATGCTCCTTGTTGTTCAGCACTTGTCTTAGGTGCAAGAGCAGTAGATACTAATAACCCTTCTTGGTGTAATCGAGTGGTTGCCTTTTCTAAAAAGCTGCGATAGTCCTCACGATTCTCAGGCGGCAGAAATTCAAAATCAAAGTGAACATCTCCATATCCAATTTCCTGAGCAGTTTGGATAATTTGATCGAGCATATTATTTTGGACCGTTTCATTGGTTAATATAGCTCTTCCTAACTCCGCACTGAAGGAACCTTCCTCAAGATTAGTTATGACAAGCATAAGTGTAGCATTTTGTTCATTTGCAATGGCTGCAAATTGATTCAATGGAGGAGCAGTTAAGTTACCTTGCCGGTCTACCTGATAGGAAAAGGGAGCTAAATAGGTTAAGTTATTTGCGTGTTTTCTTGCCGCATTTTCCAATGTTTCCGATACCGTCCCTCCAGTAGGCTCAACATATGCATTGACTTCCGTCGTAGTTTTAGCCGGTTCTGGTATATATAATGTCATCCCGACAGAAAGTGGCTGATACATATTAATTTGATTGATACTAGCAAGTTCAGCAGCAGAAATGCCAAATCTTTGACCAATCGTATATAAGCTATCTCCCGGTCTGACGACATAAAACCTTCCATAAATCGGAATAACAAGTGCTTGACCAACAACGAGAGGTAATTCAGGATCTATTTCATTTGCATTTGCAATCGATTCATAGGAGGTTCCAAATTGATTGGCGATCTGATATAAACTATCCCCCTGTTTCACCACGTAAATCTGCACGAAAAGTTCTCCTTTCTAATAAAAAAGATGTTCTCTTTTTACTTTATGATAAAAAAGGAGAAATAGAACATAGAGCCCTAGATTATTCAGATTGGCTTGGTTTCGGCATTAAATACTTCTGCCATTAGTTTAATTGCTTCTTGGTTATGTCTTTCGGTATTCGATGCAATACAATTTTCCGGAACATGTAGTGTATAACCACGCATGTGGGCATCATTGGCAGTAAAAAGGACACATATATTCCCTGCAACGCCAGCGATTATCAGGTGTTCGATTTCTAACTGTTCTAATAAAGAACGTAATGGCGTACGAAAAAAGCCTGACATTTGCGGTTTCATAATAAAGTAATCTTCTTTGTTGGGCATTCCTTGTTCGATGATGTCTTCATTTTTAGAAGATAAACATGCCTGGGCAATTTGTTTGAAATCTGTTTCCCACGTATCGTAATGGTCATTAACATAAATGATAGGAAAATTATGTTCTTTAGCATATTGCTTTAACTTCTTAATGTTCGGTAAAAGCTTTCTTGTATTGTCTAAAAGTAAATTCCCTTCGTGAAATGTAAAGTCATTGATTAAATCAATGATTAATACAGCTGTTTTTTTCATGTTCTCACCTCATTATTCTTCTGTTGACAAGATACCCTATATATTTTAAAATCATGCATCTGTTACTTGAATTTCTGTTGCTTTTTCTGCAATATAGTAATAAATATAAAAAGTGTGGGATGATAATGACGGATCAGGATTATATGTTAATGGCACTTGAGGAAGCGAAGAAAGCAGAAGTATTAGGAGAAGTACCGATTGGTGCTGTAATCGTCTATCAAGAGGAAGTGATTGCCACAGCCTTTAATCTACGTGAAAAATTGCAAACGACAAATTCACATGCGGAGATGCTGGCAATCGATAAAGCAAATGAAGTACTGGGAAGTTGGAGATTAGAAGCGTGCACATTATATGTGACTCTAGAACCATGCCCGATGTGTGCAGGTGCGATTTTGCAATCCAGAATCCCTCGTGTTGTATATGGAGCAAAAGATGGCAAAGCTGGTTGCGCCGGGTCGCTACTCAATTTATTAGAAGATGATCGCTTTAATCATCAAGTAGAGGTAGTAGCAGGTGTAATGGAGGAGGAATCCAGTCAATTGTTATCAGACTTCTTTAAAGCATTGCGTCAGAAAAGGAAAGAAGAGAAGATATTAAATGACAGCAAAAATACAATGGATCCATCCTGACTATCGAAAAAAAGCAATAAATTGATCAATAAGGATATAAAATGTTTTTTGTAGCCGATATTTGCTACGTTTACAACTTTCTATTAGATTAAATAATAAGTTAAAAGATTCCGTTAAAGGTTCTATCAGCCGGCACTGTACAGCATGGAATTTGGATTTAGAAGTTAGAGGCGTATTTGAGCGGAGCCCACTATGAGTGTGAATAAAAAATAAAAGCAAAAATTGGATACTAATTTCAATTGCATTTTCCATGAAAAAAGGTTATACTAATATTTGCGCTTTTAACCTGAGCGCAATTGAATATATTAGCAAATTTGCCGTGCTAGGTGGGGAGGTAGCGGTGCCCTGTACTCGCAATCCGCTATAGCGGGACTGAATACCTTGCTGAGGTGCCATTACTTTAAGGTCTGCCTTAAGGGAGTAGTGTTGACACTCGGGTCCTGCGCAACAGGAACTCGTGAACCATGTCAGGTCCGGAAGGAAGCAGCATTAAGCGAATTCTCCTGTGTGCCGCAGGGAAGCCTGGGTCGAGCTATCAACTTAAGTAACGCTTTAGGTAGTGTCATCGAAGCTTGGTGCACGGCGTTAAATATAAAGATCCAACCTCTTGTATGAATACAAGAGGTTTTTGTTATATTAGGAAAGGGACAAACACTTAAATTATTACTCGTCATTCTTGCCTGGATTTGCTACAATAAAATGAGGAAGATAACGATGATTAGTAAAGGGGATCAGTTATGGGATATCAAGCATTATATCGTGTCTGGCGTCCAAAGAATTTCGAAGATGTAGTAGGACAAGTACATATTACACGTACCTTGCAAAATGCGATCATGCAAGATAAGTTTACCCATGCTTACCTTTTTTCAGGTCCCCGAGGTACGGGAAAAACAAGTGCGGCTAAAATTTTTGCCAAAGCAGTTAATTGCCAAAATGGCCCATCCTTAGAGCCATGTAACCAATGTGATGCATGTATTGGAATTCAGGATGGCTCGATTTCAGACGTGGTAGAAATTGATGCAGCTTCTAATAATGGTGTTGAACAAATCCGAGATATTCGTGACAAAGTAAAATATGCACCAAGTGCGGTGACGTATAAAGTATATATTATTGATGAAGTTCATATGTTATCAATTGGTGCGTTTAATGCATTGTTAAAAACTTTAGAAGAGCCGCCTAAACATGTTATTTTTGTATTAGCAACAACGGAACCACACAAAATCCCGTTAACGATTATCTCAAGGTGTCAACGATTCGATTTTAAACGAATCGCCCAATCGGCCATGGTTGATCGAATGAAGAAGATTATCGGAACTGAGGAAATCGCTGTGACCGATGAGGCTTTAGAGGCGGTTGCGCTATCCGCAGAAGGTGGGATGCGTGATGCGTTAAGTTTATTAGATCAAGCTATTTCTTATAGTGAAGATCAAGTAACGATTGAAGATGTGCTCGCTGTAACTGGCTCCGTTTCACAAGCTAAACTGGCAAAAGTAGTCAATACAATGCATACAAATGAAGTAAAAGCAACGTTACTGGAGATTGATGGGATGATCCAGGAAGGAAAGGAGCCTGGTCGTTTTGTATTTGATCTTATATACTATTTACGTGATGTATTGCTATATCAGACGGCTCCATCTCTTGAAAATGTGCTGGAGCGGGCTATTGTGGACGATGCCTTTAAAGAATTAGCAGAAAAGTTGGATTCAGAATGGATTCAACTGGCGATCAAAGAACTGAATCAATGCCAGCAGGAAATCAAGTGGACCAATAGTCCGAAGGTTTTTATCGAAGTGGCGGTATTAAAAATTTGTAATCAAGAACCTGATATAAAAGCAGATGTTGCTTCAACAACTGCTATAGAGCAATTAAACGATAAAATTCGAAAGTTAGAACAGCAACTGATGAACATGGAGAAACAGCCAAGTCAAGATACACAAACAGAGAAACAACAGCCTGCACCAAAACGAAGTGCATCAACGAATCGCAACAGCTATAAAGTACCTTATGACCGGATCAGGCACGTTCTAAATGACGCTTCTAAAGCCGCGATCCAAAAAGTTAAATCACAGTGGCCTACTTTTATGGATGCTTTAAAGAAACAAAGTGCCCCAGCACATGCAACAATTCAAAATAGTAAGCCAAGTGCGGCATCTGAAGATATCATTATCATTGCATTTCGATATGAAATTCACTGTTCACTTGCATTAGAGCATAAACAAACGATAGAATTAATGTTATCCGAGACTATCGGGCAGAATGTAACTTTTATTCCGATACCAGAAGCTGATTGGACTAGTTTACGTGAAGAATATGTTCGTAAACAGAAACAACAAGAGGATGGTGAGGATGAACCGGATAACTCTTCATCTCAAGAAGAAGTAGATCCAGTGGTAGATGCTGCCAGGGAGTTAGTCGGTGATGATTTATTAGAAATACATGATTAAAAAATAGATTTTAATTAGGAGGTTTTTTCATGCGTGGTGGAGGAAACATGAATAAAATGATGAAACAAATGCAGAAAATGCAAAAGGATATGATGAAAGCTCAAGATGAGTTACAGGAAATGACGTTTGAAGCTACTGCTGGTGGTGGAATGGTAAAAGTAGTGGCGAATGGTAAGAAGGAAATTACGGATATTGAAATCAATGAAGAAGTAGTAGATCCAGATGATATCGAAATGTTACAAGACCTTATTTTAGCAGCTACAAACGAAGTACTTAAAGAAGTAGAAGATAAAACGAATGATACGATGGGCAAATTTACTAAAGGCTTAAATTTACCTGGAGGCATGTTCTAGGAGGGTTCTCATGTATTATCCCGAACCGATATCAAAGCTGATTGATAGCTTTACCAAACTGCCAGGAATCGGTCCCAAAACTGCCGTTCGCCTGGCTTTTTTTGTTTTAAATATGAAAGAAGATGATGTGTTGGACTTTGCGAAAGCACTGGCCAACGCAAAACGTGAACTGACACATTGCAGTACATGCGGACATATTACTGATCAGGACCCATGTGCCATCTGCCAGGATGATATGCGTGATCAATCCTTAATATGTGTTGTGCAAGATCCAAAAGACGTTATTGCAATGGAAAAAATGAAAGAATTCAATGGTAAGTATCATGTCTTACATGGTGCAATATCTCCGATGGACGGGATTGGTCCGGAAGATATTAATGTACCATCATTGATTAACCGTTTAAAAGATGAAGGAATAAAAGAATTAATTTTAGCAACAAATCCCAATATTGAAGGGGAAGCAACTGCGATGTATATCTCAAGATTGGTGAAGCCTTCAGGAATAAAAACTACACGAATTGCTCATGGTCTGCCAATGGGAGGAGATTTAGAGTATGCCGATGAGGTAACGCTCTCCAAAGCATTAGAAGGCAGAAGAGAAGTGTAATAGTAGGTGAAGAATATGTTTCGTTCCAAAAAAGTAAAAAAAGCAGAACTAGATCAAGAATTGTTAGATAAAATATTTCAATTAAAGAAGGAATGGAACTATTTAGAGGATATTTTGAATCGAAGCATTGAGCCGAGTGAATTTGGCCAATTTGATCTAGCAATTGCAAAAGCAAAGTATTTTTATTTGCTAAGAGAAGCTAAAGAGCGAAAATTATCTGCTATTAAATAGTTTTTCCTTCTATTTCTTGTTTTCTTTTCATATAAATAGAGTAATATTTTATATGTTAAAGGGGACAAGTATATGAATTGGTGGATTGTAGCAGGAATAGTAGTATTAATCGTTATTTTGCTCACGAAAGGAATACCAGTGAATTTCGTTAAAGGCAGTGGGCAAGTTGTGATGAAAGTTACAGTGGGTGTTTTATTTCTGTTTTTCTTTAACTTGTTTGGTGCATCTTTTGGGTTGCATATACCCATCAATGTATTTACAGCGATTATCGTAGGGATGTTAGGCATTCCAGGTATCGCTTGTTTGACTGCAATCAGTGTTTTTGTAATTTAATAATTTCATTTTTAGAAATGACTCTTCTATAAAGGAAGGGTCATTTTTTTTGTCCAAAAAGAAAATCAAGATAACTAGTTCGCGGTTTTTACCTATTTCGAATGGGATAAAACAGAATAGGAAAAAACGTGTTTTATACATAAAAAATAATAAATTTTATTACGTATATCTATGGTTAAAGTTAATACACTAAGTTTTAGGTTTTAGGAGTAGTCATAATAATAAAGGGAGGTAATAAGGTTTATGAAAATGCTACAAAAATCAGCATATGATCTGACCTTTTTTGGTCAACATATAACTGTAGAACCGACTAGCAGGCGAATAAAGGTATATCAACTACCCCAAACAACATATATGAATGCTTTTATGGATCGTTTGCAAAGACTCGCAAAGGAAACTAATTGTGATAAATTAATTTTTTATGTATTACCTAACAAACAAGAGATGATGAAGTCTTATGATGCTGATTATGAAGGCATGATTCAAGGTTTTTTTAACGGTGAAACAGCTCTCATTTATGCTATCTTTCTAAATTCTGATCGCAAACAATCAGAGGATTCAGAAGCAGAAAAACAAGTGATGCAAAATATCAAAGAACGAATGAAAGAGGGTTTAACGTTTGATTTATCAGAAGGATATTCGATGAGATGGGCAGAGAAAAAAGATGCTTCTCAAATGGCATTATTGTATAAAACCGTATTTAAATCTTACCCCACCCCTATGAATGATCCAGAATTTATTAAGGAAATAATGCAAAATCAGGTCTATTTCTCCATTATTGAGAAAGAGGGCTCTGTCGTTAGTGCCTGTTCAGCAGATGTATTGCCAGAATATCAATCAGCTGAACTATCTGATTGTGCCACTTATCCGAATCATCGCGGCAAACAATTGTTATCCTATCAAGTGTCTCGTTTGATACCAAGAGTTAAACAGATGGGAATCAATGTGTTATTTTCGTATTCACGTTCCGTATCAGTTGGAATGAATTTAGTGAATGTAAAACATGGATTTCAATATGGCGGAAAAATGATTCGAAATAGTAACATTGCCGGAAGCATGGAAAATATGAATATCTGGTACAAAATACTTTAATATCAAATACTCATCATAGAAGAGCAGAAAGGAAAGGATTAAACATGACATTTGAACTACCAATTCAAGATACTTCATTCAAAGTAAATGATCAACAGGATCGTAAATTGATTCAGCAAAAACAAACAGGGCCAATAAAACTCAAACATGCTAAACCTGCAAAAGGAAAGAAGATAGCTCTTATCGGTTGGAGTATACCTACAATGGAGGCAATGGATCGTATCCAGCGACCATATATCGTCGTAAGTTTGCCGGAGTTTAAGGATTACGCAGAAAAGCATGAGATTCCTTTTTATGCTTGGCAATTTGATAAGGATATCGATTACGAGCAAGTATATCAGAAAGCTGAAGATCTTTTTAAAGAATTACAGGAACTGGACGTCGATCATGCCATTCCGTTATTTGAAGAAACAGTGGAATGGGCCGGTGCGTTAAACGCATATTTTAGACAAGATCCTAAAGTTTTTCATCATTCTGTTCTGTTTCGCGATAAAGCAATGATGAAACGTAGAGCTCATATTGGTGGACTTAAGGTTGGGGTGTTTGAAGAAGCAAATGACAAAGAACAAGTTCGTCAGTTTTTCCGACGAATCAATGCTTCATTATTACGTCATCATGAAGAAGATCATGATCCAATACATGTGAAGGCTCTGAATAAAGCGGGAGCTGCTGGTCATCGAATGATTCGATCAGAAGAAGATATCGATACGAAACTTACGGATGATAATTTTCCTAGCTTGGTGGAAAGTCATTTAAAAGGAATCGAAGTATCCTGTGAAGCCTTTATCCATCAGGGGAAATTATTGTTTTTAAACATTACCGAGTATATTGTGTTTGGCTACTCGATGATGGTGCCTCCTTCACCAGAAATAGAAAAGTATCGTCCAGCCATTCGTGAAGAAGTACAAAAGTTAGTCGATGCATTTGATATATCGTACGGCATTATTCATCCTGAATTTTTTATTACTGATGATGAACAAGTATATTTTGGTGAAGTAGCATACCGGATTCCTGGAGGCCATATTTTTGATCTAATGCAGAAAACATATGATTTTAATCCATATGAAGGCCATATTCTTTGTTGCGATCCGAACACTACAGAGGAAGAAGTGAAAGATTTCTTTCCAAAGGAGGATCAAACAAATGGACATGCCGGCAGTTTCTTAGTTTATCCCAAGAAAAATACGGTACAAGGTGTGAATATTCCTGATGAGTTGGAAGAGCATCCAGGTTTTGATAAGCACACATTATTTAAGCCTATGCAAGTTAAAGTGCAAGATCAAGAGGGATATGGTAATCATTTAGGAACTGTATTTTTTCACCATGAAGATCATCAACAAGTAAAACAACCATTAACCGATTATGTCGAACATGATTTTTTTATGTAAAGGAGTGTGTTATGAATGAGTACAGAAGTAGAGACAAATCAAACGGAATCTTTTAAGCAAGCGTTGCAAGTTATGGAAGACGCAGTTCCATATGCGAAAAAAATGTATCAGTCGGATGTTTTACAGGCTGCTGCACGATTAATGGATGAAGAGGATGGAATGGAAATTCTTTATCAACATGCGGACCGGTTCGATAAGGCTGGGGTTTTCGAAGGAGGACCATGGGCAGAACCGTCGCATCTGGAACCACGACTGGTTACGGGTTCTTTAATGGATAGTGGTATGACATCGATTGTAGAAATCTTAAGTGAACTTCGTATGGTGGCTATTGCAAAAGGGAAGTACAAGCACGAGGTGGTAACTAAAGATGCCGCAAAACATTTTCTAGATGAAGTAATGGCTTTGAATGTAGACATACTATTTCCGGAAGAAACAGAAGCTGCGAGAATTGAAGGAAAACAAAAAGAAAAAAACAGAGCAGAAAAACTTTTTCAATTTTTAGCAGATAAATTATCGCTAGCATCTATTTCAGGTAAGATATTAGAGGAAATTGATGACCTTGTGGCTCAACGTCCGATTATGGTTAACCGTATTGTCAGTATGATTAAGGATGCCAAGAAGTTGTTAAAACAAACAATTGAAGAGAAAGAAAAAAGAGCAATAAAGCGTTATGTAAATGCATTGTCAGGTCCAACGAAGAAAAGTAAGAAATATCAGGATCCATGTGAATATCGAAAACAGCTAAAGGAAATGTCAGATCAGGAATTAGAAGAGGAAGCGAAAGTATTTGCCAAAAGTATGCGAGAAAAAGGACTTGTATCCAAGCATCATGTTGTCCTTGTCCGTTACTTAAACCGACACAATCAGAAGCTATTACCTACTGCTATGCAATTAAACAAAAAGGGTAAAGCCAACTTAGAGGAACATTACGACATCGTCAGTGATTTAATTACCGTAGCTATTCATTTGCCAATGCGACAGTCTCTATATGGGCTTGCGTGTATGCTGGAGAGAGGAGTATTGTCCTCGACACCCGTTATACCTGGTTTGAAAAGATTGATAGAGCTTGACCTGCAACCAGAAGTCAGAAAAGTATTGTTGAATTCGATTAATGATAATGAAGGAATTACTGCTAATGATATTATGCTTGCAGGGGTAATTAGTGTACTCGGGCAGCCACTTGGAATTGGGCAGGGGATGAATCCTACATGTCAAACTGCTCGAGGTATTAGCTTGTGGTCTTTACACGCTCCTGGTTATCTGTTGGAATTAATTCCTCGAGCAGCAAGAGATGGCGATATCGATGTGCAATTTGAAGGGCAGACTATCCATTCTAAAAATCTCCACGAAGGATTAGTGCAAGATTTACATGAAGAACTAGATCCTGTATCGCTTATTTTAGTTCCTCATCTAGATCGCATATACGGTGAGCTAGTTAGAAGGTCTGAATTTAGAGGGGATGATGTTCATAAATGGGTCAACCCAGCCTTTTATGGAGATTGGATCTCAAGGGGATTCAGTTCAACTATTGATCCAATGACTGGTTCAGTTGCAGATTATCCTGGATTCGTCCGTCTTTTTTATGCGACACATCATCCAGATTACAATAATGGATATGAGTTAATTTATCCAAACCCAGTAGGGATCTTCATTACAAATTCATTTGGGAACCTATTAGGATTACATGCCGTTTCAATACAACGTGTTGCCCGCGACTCTGATGGTAAATTTCGTATCTATTTTTATAATCCAAATAATGATAGTGCACAGGTTTGGGGACAAGGAATTACTCCAACAGTAAAAGGACATGGAGAGTATCCTGGTGAATCTTCGTTGCCATTTCATGAATTTGTAGCTAGGCTATATGCATTTCATTATAATCCTTATGAACAAGGAGATGCATATGCCGTAGACAATCAAAATGTAGAAAAGGTAGAGCAATTAGCAAGAGAAAGCTGGGGACAGAAATATACTTGGGTGCAGCTTTAATTCCATTATTCCAAGGAGACTTTATCAACTTATCTCCTTGGAATATATTTCTTTTAAATTACCTCTTGCAAAGAGAGTCTTTAGCGTGTTATATTATTAATTGTCGCTGAAAACGACGCAACAAAAAACATCATCTTTCAACAACAACAACCAAGAAATTAAAGCAAAAAAGTTGTTGACATAAAACGAATGAGATGGTATGATATAAAAGTTGTCGCAAAAAAAGACAATCACTATTGATCTTTGAAAACTGAACAAAACAACCAGTATGATTTTAAACATGAAACAAGCTAGCTTATAGAAGCGAGCGCAAGTCAACTTTATTGAGAGTTTGATCTTGGCTCAGGACGAACGCTGGCGGCGTGCCTAATACATGCAAGTCGAGCGCGGGAAGCTTGTCTGATCCCTTCGGGGTGAAGCAAGTGGAACGAGCGGCGGACGGGTGAGTAACACGTGGGCAACCTGCCTGTAAGACTGGGATAACTCCGGGAAACCGGGGCTAATACCGGATAATACTTTTCTTCGCATGAAGGAAAGTTGAAAGATGGCCTTTGGCTATCACTTACAGATGGGCCCGCGGCGCATTAGCTAGTTGGTGAGGTAAGAGCTCACCAAGGCAACGATGCGTAGCCGACCTGAGAGGGTGATCGGCCACACTGGGACTGAGACACGGCCCAGACTCCTACGGGAGGCAGCAGTAGGGAATCTTCCGCAATGGACGAAAGTCTGACGGAGCAACGCCGCGTGAACGAAGAAGGTTTTCGGATCGTAAAGTTCTGTTGTTAGGGAAGAACAAGTACCGTTCAAATAGGGCGGTACCTTGACGGTACCTATCGAGGAAGCCCCGGCTAACTACGTGCCAGCAGCCGCGGTAATACGTAGGGGGCAAGCGTTGTCCGGAATTATTGGGCGTAAAGCGCGCGTAGGCGGTTTCTTAAGTCTGATGTGAAATCTTGCGGCTCAACCGCAAGCGGTCATTGGAAACTGGGGAACTTGAGTGCAGAAGAGGAGAGCGGAATTCCACGTGTAGCGGTGAAATGCGTAGATATGTGGAGGAACACCAGTGGCGAAGGCGGCTCTCTGGTCTGTAACTGACGCTGAGGTGCGAAAGCGTGGGGAGCGAACAGGATTAGATACCCTGGTAGTCCACGCCGTAAACGATGAGTGCTAGGTGTTAGGGGGTTTCCGCCCCTTAGTGCTGCAGTTAACGCAATAAGCACTCCGCCTGGGGAGTACGGCCGCAAGGCTGAAACTCAAAAGAATTGACGGGGGCCCGCACAAGCGGTGGAGCATGTGGTTTAATTCGAAGCAACGCGAAGAACCTTACCAGGTCTTGACATCTTCGGATGTCCCTAGAGATAGGGAGTTCCCTTCGGGGACCGAATGACAGGTGGTGCATGGTTGTCGTCAGCTCGTGTCGTGAGATGTTGGGTTAAGTCCCGCAACGAGCGCAACCCTTGATCTTAGTTGCCAGCATTAAGTTGGGCACTCTAAGGTGACTGCCGGTGACAAACCGGAGGAAGGTGGGGATGACGTCAAATCATCATGCCCCTTATGACCTGGGCTACACACGTGCTACAATGGATGGAACAAAGGGCAGCGAAGCGGCAACGCATTAGCAAATCCCATAAATCCATTCTCAGTTCGGATTGCAGGCTGCAACTCGCCTGTATGAAGCCGGAATCGCTAGTAATCGTGGATCAGCATGCCACGGTGAATACGTTCCCGGGCCTTGTACACACCGCCCGTCACACCACGAGAGTTGGCAACACCCGAAGTCGGTGGGGTAACCTTTGGAGCCAGCCGCCGAAGGTGGGGCCAATGATTGGGGTGAAGTCGTAACAAGGTAGCCGTATCGGAAGGTGCGGCTGGATCACCTCCTTTCTAAGGATTAAAGGAACACCTTTTTGCAAGGTGCAAAAAAACATACTGCGTTGTTTGGTTCAGTTTTGAGAGATCAATTCTCTCTCTATTATGTACCTTGAAAACTAGATAAGAGTATGACAAGACATCAAACAAAAACCAACGACTTTTTCATGCGTTAAGCATAGTAAGTATAGTTAAGTGAAGAAGGGCGCACGGTGGATGCCTTGGCACTAGGAGCCGAAGAAGGACGGGACAAACACCGATATGTCTCGGGGAGCCGTACGTAGGCATTGATCCGAGAATTTCCGAATGGGGAAACCCTCTACTCGTCATGGAGTAGAACGTACATCTGAATTCATAGGATGTACGAGGCAGACCCGGGGAACTGAAACATCTCAGTACCCGGAGGAAGAGAAAGCAAACGCGATTTCCCGAGTAGCGGCGAGCGAAACGGAATTAGCCCAAACCAAAAAGCTTGCTTTTTGGGGTTGTAGGACACTCCATTGGAGTTATCAAGAAACACATTAGACGAAGCGGTCTGGAACGACCCGCGACAGAAGGTAAGAGCCCTGTAGTCGAAAGTGTGTTTCCTCCGGAGTGGATCCTGAGTACGGCGGAACACGTGAAATTCCGTCGGAATCCGGGAGGACCATCTCCCAAGGCTAAATACTACCTAGTGACCGATAGTGAACCAGTACCGTGAGGGAAAGGTGAAAAGCACCCCGGAAGGGGAGTGAAAGAGATCCTGAAACCGTGTGCCTACAAGTAGTCGAAGCCCTTTCATGGGTGACGGCGTACCTTTTGTAGAATGGACCGGCGAGTTACGATCCCCTGCAAGGTTAAGTGGAAGACACGGAGCCGCAGCGAAAGCGAGTCTGAATAGGGCGATATAGTAGGTGGTCGTAGACCCGAAACCGTGTGATCTACCCATGTCCAGGGTGAAGGTCAGGTAACACTGACTGGAGGCCCGAACCCACGTATGTTGAAAAATGCGGGGATGAGGTGTGGGTAGGGGTGAAATGCCAATCGAACACGGAGATAGCTGGTTCTCTCCGAAATAGCTTTAGGGCTAGCCTCAAGGGATGTATGTTGGAGGTAGAGCACTGATTGGACTAGGGGCCCTCACCGGGTTACCGAATTCAGTCAAACTCCGAATGCCAATCATATTACCTTGGGAGTCAGACTATGGGTGATAAGGTTCATAGTCGAAAGGAAACAGCCCAGACCGTCAGCTAAGGTCCCCAAGTATACGTTAAGTGGAAAAGGATGTGGCGTTGCTTAGACAACCAGGATGTTGGCTTAGAAGCAGCCATCATTTAAAGAGTGCGTAATAGCTCACTGGTCGAGTGACGCTGCGCCGAAAATATACCGGGGCTAAACGTATCACCGAAGCTACGGATTGTTCTTCGAACAATGGTAGGAGAGCGTTCTAAGTGCAGTGAAGTCAGACCGTGAGGACTGGTGGAGCGCTTAGAAGTGAGAATGCCGGTATGAGTAGCGAAAAGAAGTGAGAATCTTCTTCACCGAATGCCTAAGGTTTCCTGAGGAAGGCTCGTCCGCTCAGGGTTAGTCGGGGCCTAAGCCGAGGCCGAAAGGCGTAGGCGATGGACAACAGGTTGATATTCCTGTACCACCCAATTCCGTTTGAGTGATGGGGGGACGCAGAAGGATAAGGAATGCGCACCATTGGATGTGTGCGTCGAAGCAGTAAGAGCGTCAGATAGGCAAATCCGTCTGGCAAGCTTGAGCTGTGATCGGGAGGGAAATAGAGTACCGAAGTTCCGGATTTCACGCTGCCAAGAAAAGCCTCTAGCAAGGAAAAGGGTGCCCGTACCGCAAACCGACACAGGTAGGCGAGGAGAGAATCCTAAGGTGATCGGGAGAACTCTCGTTAAGGAACTCGGCAAAATGACCCCGTAACTTCGGGAGAAGGGGTGCTCCTTTAAGGAGGAGCCGCAGTGAAAAGGCCCAAGCGACTGTTTAGCAAAAACACAGGTCTCTGCGAAGCCGAAAGGCGAAGTATAGGGGCTGACACCTGCCCGGTGCTGGAAGGTTAAGGGGATGCGTTAGCATTAGCGAAGCGTTGAACCGAAGCCCCAGTAAACGGCGGCCGTAACTATAACGGTCCTAAGGTAGCGAAATTCCTTGTCGGGTAAGTTCCGACCCGCACGAAAGGTGCAACGACTTGGGCACTGTCTCAACGAGAGACCCGGTGAAATTATACTATGCGTGAAGATGCGCATTACCCGCGACAGGACGGAAAGACCCCGTGGAGCTTTACTGTAGCCTGATATTGAATGTTGGTACAGCTTGTACAGGATAGGTGGGAGCCTGAGAAACGTGAGCGCTAGCTTACGTGGAGGCGCCGGTGGGATACCACCCTGGCTGTATTGACCTTCTAACCCAGAACCGTGATCCGGTTCGGAGACAGTGTCAGGTGGGCAGTTTGACTGGGGCGGTCGCCTCCTAAAATGTAACGGAGGCGCCCAAAGGTTCCCTCAGAATGGTTGGAAATCATTCGTAGAGTGTAAAGGCAGAAGGGAGCTTGACTGCGAGACCTACAAGTCGAGCAGGGACGAAAGTCGGGCTTAGTGATCCGGCGGTACCGAATGGAAGGGCCGTCGCTCAACGGATAAAAGCTACCCCGGGGATAACAGGCTTATCTCCCCCAAGAGTCCACATCGACGGGGAGGTTTGGCACCTCGATGTCGGCTCATCGCATCCTGGGGCTGTAGTCGGTCCCAAGGGTTGGGCTGTTCGCCCATTAAAGCGGTACGCGAGCTGGGTTCAGAACGTCGTGAGACAGTTCGGTCCCTATCCGTCGTGGGCGTTGGAAGTTTGAGAGGAGCTGTCCTTAGTACGAGAGGACCGGGATGGACACACCGCTGGTGCACCAGTTGTTCCGCCAGGAGCATCGCTGGGTAGCTACGTGTGGAAGGGATAAGTGCTGAAAGCATCTAAGCATGAAGCCCCCCTCAAGATGAGACTTCCCATCTATTCGATAGAGTAAGATCCCTCAGAGACGATGAGGTAGATAGGTTCGAGGTGGAAGCATGGTGACATGTGCAGCTGACGAATACTAATCGATCGAGGACTTAACTATACATTTTGTTTGATCTTGTTCCATCACTCTTATCTAGTTTTTAGGGTATATCCCTTATACATCATCATACAGAGTCTGGTAGCGATAGCGGAGAGGTCACACCTGTTCCCATGCCGAACACAGTAGTTAAGCTCTCCAGCGCCCATGGTAGTTGGGGCTCGCGCCCCTGCAAGAGTAGGACGTTGCCAGGCAAAATTGATAAAACTTCTTAGTCATAAAACTAAGAAGTTTTTTTGTTGGTAAAAGGAATTCAAGTAAGTGTCAAGACGCTTAGCATCTAACAGAAAACAAGTTAGGTGAAGGCATGAAGAATATGTATGTATTTAAAACCTAAAAGAAGTCAAAGGATTAAATAGATAAAATAGTTTCTTCAAATTCTGATTCAGTTACAGCAAGTACTTCTAATGTGTTAGACACCCCAATCCAATTATCAGATGAAGCATCTGAATAACACTTCCCGAACAACTTTGCTTGTTTTTCCTTTAGAGATGACAAAAAATCATTTTGCCCTTTAAAGAAGTATGAAAAGTCAATGGCTCTTCTTGAACCTAAGGGGAAAGCAAAATGTTTTAAATGTCCTTTCTCTTCATCAGTAATGTTAGATTTTCTGATTTGCTCTGCTTTGAATTTAATTGCATGACTGCCAAAATTAGTTTGGTTTCGCTGTTCTTTATACGCTTCTTTATATAACTGGATGGATTTGTTATATACATCTTCCTCTGAGGTTTTTTCTATTCTTTTTGGTGATTTCCAATATCGATATGCCCCTTTACTCCAAGTTATACTTTCAGCTTTCCATGCTTTTTCTAGGTTACCTAATGATAGCCACACAAAAGGGTATCCTGCTGGGTCGTGTAATAAAATATCATCGTTACTTATCTCCAATGCAATAACATAATGATCACATCCTCCTAAAAACTGATGATTTGGTAGATAGTTTAAATAACCCATATCAACAGGTCCTAACATAACTGGTGATGTTTTAAGTTCATTTTTCAACTCTTCTATTGGCATACCTTTATCACTGAATTGCACTTTTTCAACCACACTAAAGCCTAAATTATGAAAAGCAAGGTTTATTCCTTTATCTGGACTACTTAATCCGTTATCAAAAAATAGCATTCTATTTCTTTCTAATGAAGCACCTAACGAAAATCCTGTTGTAACTTCGACAATAGAGGGTGTAATGTTTTCTCCAATTGTAGATAATAACATGGAAACCGAATTAGAATAACAATAAGCACCGTTCCCCCAATAATAAGTCATTATATTCCCTCCTAAATTAATATTTTATTTAATTATACAGAACAAATGTTCTCGTTACAAGCGGAAAATAGTTATTCAAAAGGTATATGGTTTTTCCTAAAAATTAGTATATAATAGGTGAAAAGGTATGGAGGGGTTTTATGGATTTTTGGTCTTCAGCTTTGTATGATGAAAGGCATAGGTTTGTATCAGACTTAGGTGAAGGTGTGATGAATTTACTTTCTCCAAAGGAAGGGGAACGGATACTTGATGTAGGGTGTGGCACTGGTGATCTTGCAAATGAAATGGACAAAATGGGTGCTAATATTACAGGAGTAGATCGTTCAGCTAATATGATACAAGAAGCTCAAAATAAGTATCCAAACCTTCATTTTCAAACAATGGATGTATATAATATGGAATTTCACAATGAATTTGATGCTGTTTTTTCTAACGCTACATTGCACTGGGTGACAAAACCAAAGCAGGCATTAGAAAGGTTATATGAAAGCTTGCATTCTGGTGGAAGGTTAGTAGCCGAGTTTGGTGGTAAAGATAATGTGCTAAATATAAGACAGGGGATGCAAGATTCCTATCGTAAATTGTTTCCAACAAATGAACCATTAGAGGAACCATGGTATTTCCCCAGTATGGGAGAATACACTTCACTGATGGAGGAAGTTGGATTTACAGTTAGTTATGCAAGATATTTTACTAGGCCAACTCCGTTAGATGGGGAAGACGGATTGAAAAATTGGATCCTTATGTTTACTGCAGGTATGTTAGCCCAATTGAATGATACTGAAAAGGAACAATTAGTAAAGCATGTTGGACAGGTATTAAAACCAGCGTTGTACAGAGATCAACAATGGCTTGCAGATTACTGTCGAATTCAAGTGATTGGATATAAGAAATAGAAATGTTTCACGTGAAAAAACGATAAAATTGTCGAAGTGAAAAAATCTAGTATTCTTTGTATATAATCTACTAGATTGGCCATACTAACTAATGGAGGTGTGGCATATGGGGAAAAATGTTCATGCACATATTTGTGGTATATGTGACCAAACAAAGGATGAAGGTATTTTTTTATATCAACTTTATATTTGTGAAGACTGTGAGAGCAAAATTATTTCCACCAGTCCAAAGGATGAAAATTATCAATTTTATGTAGAGAGATTACGTGCTATCAATCAATCCTTTTATACTATATAATGGAGTCACTATTAGTGATTCCATTTATTTTTTTGTTTGTTGTAAGAGAATTAGTGCTGAAAATTTGGAAATTCAAATCAGCAATGAAGTCATTATTTATTAAAGAGAGGCCATAGAATGGATAATAAGCAAAGGAAAATACCACTCTATCAAAAGGTAAAAGATTTTAAAGATAACAAACCTATATCACTGCACGTTCCTGGTCATAAAAATGGGGAAATATTTGTTTCAGAGGCAAAGGGGTATTTTCAACCTTTTTTGCAGATGGATCTAACAGAATTGAATGGACTAGATGATTTACATGCTCCAGAAGGTGTCATTCAAGAAGCACAAGAATTAGCTGCTGCCTGGTTTCAATCCAATTATACCTATTTTCTAGTGAATGGCAGTACTGTAGGAAATTTAGCAATGATATTAGCAACATGTGATCCAGGTGACCAAGTACTCGTGCAACGGAATTGCCATAAATCAATTTTACATGGGATGGAGTTAGCAGGAGTTCAACCAATATTCTTACCTCCTGCATATGACAAAACTAAGCAGAGATATACAGGACCTACTGTAGTAACGATAAAAAAGGCTATAGATACATATCCAACAGCGAAAGCAGTTATCCTTACTTATCCGGATTATTTCGGAAACACCTTTCCATTAAACGAGATCATCAATATGGCTCATTCGCGTAACATAACTGTTCTGGTCGATGAAGCGCATGGCTGTCATTTTTCATTACCTTATCTATCCGTAGCATCTGCTGTAGAACTGGGGGCAGATATTGTTGTCCAATCCGCACATAAGATGACCCCTGCTTTAACAATGGCAGCTTACCTTCACGTACAAACCAGTCGAATAGATAGCCAGAAACTAAGCTATTATTTGCAAATGTTACAGTCAAGCAGTCCATCGTATCCAATCATGGCAAGTTTAGACTTAGCTCGATATTATTTAGCTTCTTACACGCGAGAACAAAGTGAGGATCTATTTACTTATATAGAACAAATGCGTACTTGTTTTACTGATTCGGATGATTGGATATTAGAACAGAGCAATGATCCGTTAAAATTGTGTTTGCGAGTCAAAGGAAGAGTAAATAGTCAGTATGTAAAACAACTATTTGAAGAAGAAAAGCTTTTTCCAGAATTAACAACAGATAAACATATATTATTTATTTTGGGATTAGAGCCGACAATTGATCCTATCATATTAACAGAAAAAATAAGAAGAATTAAAGATAAATTAATTTTTTCCTCTAAGCGTGCTACAATAGAAGATAAAAACCATTACTTTAATGAAGATATTACGCCACTAGTATTATCATATGCAGATATGCAACATCAAAAGCAAAAGTGGTGTAGTTGGGATGAAGCAGCGGGTAAAATTGCTGCAGAGGCAATTATTCCATATCCACCGGGAATCCCCTTGATTGCAAAAGGTGAGGAAATCAGAGAAATAACAGTAAGAAAGATACAAGATTTATTTGCACAAAAAATGAGTTTTCAACCAAATAATCGAAGAAATGGTTTATATATTTATGATGTAACAGAAGGAGAATGAACGTGTTTATTACATTTGAAGGTGGCGAAGGTGCTGGTAAAACAACTATCATCAATCGTCTGGCACAACGCTTAACAGAAGACGGATATCAAGTAATCAATACAAGGGAGCCGGGTGGTATCCCCATTGCAGAAAGAATTCGTGACATCATTTTAGATACAAAAAATACGATGATGGATGCACGAACAGAGGCGCTATTATATGCTGCTGCACGAAGGCAACATTTAGTGGAGAAAGTAGAACCTGCACTTAGAGAAGGTAAAATAGTACTCTGTGATCGTTTTGTAGATAGCAGCCTTGCTTATCAAGGTGCAGCTCGAGGCCTTGGTGTAGAGGAAGTTTTTCAAATAAATCAATTTGCGATTGCAGGCCAAATGCCAGATCTCACCTTGTTTTTTGATATACAACCTGAAGAAGGATTAAAGCGAATTAATAAAAATGCAGAAAGGGAACAAAATAGGTTAGATTTAGAATCATTAACTTTCCATCAACAGGTTTATGAAGCATATCAACAATTACTTGCAAAATTTCCTGACCGTATCGAGAGAATCGACGCAAATTTTGGTATAATAGAAGTAGAAGAACAATCATATAAAAAGATAAAAGCATATTTGTCACGGTGAACAATCGTCCATGAGTCCCCATATCAATAATTAAAAGAATCAAAGAAGTATAAGTGGTGGATAGCGGACGGTAGTACCTAGTAAGACTCACTTTATAATAAGGTGAAATACAAAAGGAGGCAGCAATTGTGAAATTAATTATGGCGGTTGTGCAGGATAAGGATAGTAATCGTTTGGTTGATGCGCTTGGAGAAAAACAATTTAAAACGACGAAATTATCATCTACTGGCGGGTTCCTAAAGGAAGGCAATACGACACTAATGATTGGCTGTGAGGATGAACATGTTGATGATGCACTAAATATAATCCGTGATAATTGTAGCCAACGGGAGCAATTGGTTTCACCTGTTTCTCCGATGGGCGGGAATGCAGATTCCTATATTCCACGACCAGTCAATGTAGAAGTTGGCGGAGCAACAGTGTTTGTTGTACCTGTCGAATCATTTCATCAATTTTAAAAGGTAGGTTTCACCATTTATGAAAATTAGTCAAGAAATGCGCACACAACTCGATGCATTGAACAAAAAGGATCAACAATCAAGGCCACCTTCACAGCGGTTTGATACAATGGTAAGACAGCAATCGACTCAATTAAAACAAGCCGAACTACAAAAGTTAATGAGTGAATTGACTGCTCAAGGACAAAAAATTGCTCGTTTTCGTTCCTTTAAAGATCTTGCTACTTATAAAAGAATGGTCAAGCGATTTGTTAAAGAAGCAGTGGACTATGGAATGGCGTTAAAGCAGTCTCATAGCTTTATGTTAGATGGAGATAACCGTAGATTAACCATTGTAGAAGAAGTGGATGAAAAATTAGTAGAATTAACAGAAACGGTTATGGATCAGGAAAAAAACTCTATTCAAATCTTAGACTTAATTGGAGAAATCAAAGGGCTCCTCATTAATTTATATACGTAACCAAACAGAGGATAGATTAGCTGAGGAAACTAATCCATCCTCTTCTTTACTTCTTAATAAAATTATCAATAATAAAGAGGAAAGTAGGCTATAAAATGGACACTGTATGGGCAGACATGCTGGAAAAACAATCTGTTGTTGGTAAGATGATAATGAACAGTATCAAAAAATCAAGAATATCTCATGCCTATTTATTCCACGGTGATAAAGGTACAGGAAAGTACGAGCTTGCACTCCTTTTTGCAATGAGTATTTTTTGCAAAGAACGAACAACTATCGACCCATGCCATCAGTGTACTGACTGTCGCCGGATTAAAAGTGGGAATCACCCTGATTTACATATCATCATTCCTGATGGGGCAAGTATTAAGAAAGAACAGATCTTACATTTACAGAAGGAATTTACTTATACTGGACTGGAATCAAATAAAAAAGTATATATTATTTCACAAGCGGAAAAAATGACCGATAATGCTTCCAATCGATTATTGAAGTTTTTAGAAGAACCTAGTCAGCAAACAACCGCAATTTTATTAACAGAGAATAGTCATGCAATGTTGTCTACTATTCGCTCTAGATGCCAAATGATCGCTCTTAAACCGCTGAATCCAAAGCAATTAGAGCAAAGTTTACAAAGGGAAGGGCTAACAGAAGCAAATGCGCGTTTAATGACTCAAATAACAAATAATTTAACAGAGGCAATTGAAAAGAGCAAGGATAATTGGTTTGCACAGTCACGAAAATTAGTGGTACAATTAGTTGAAATGCTTCAACATAATTCAGACGAAGTGCCAATATTTGTGCATACGCAGTGGATGCCACATTTTAAAGAGCGTACACAGTTGCAAGAAGGCCTCGATTTATTATTATTATGGTTTAGAGATATTGTTCATTATCATCTAGACGAACCTTCGGCGATAGTGTTTGCTAATCACCATAATAAGTTAGAAGAAGCAGCTATGTATTGGTCTATGAAGCATACGACTGATAACTTACAATATATTATGGATGCTAAAAGAAAATTAGAACAAAATGTGCATCCACAGTTAGTATTGGAGCAATTAACACTTCAAATACAGAGGTGAATATTTGTGATAGAGGTTATAGGTGTCCGTTTTAAAAAAGCGGGTAAAATATATTATTTTGATCCAGAAGACTTAAAAGTCGGAACAGATGATTATGTCATTGTGGAGACTGTAAGAGGAGTAGAGTTTGGTAAGGTTGTTGTTTCGAATAAACAGGTGGATGAAGAAGATGTTGTTCTTCCCCTCAAGAAAGTAATCCGTATTGCCAATGATAAAGATAAATTGATTGTCGTGGAAAATAAGGAAATTGCAGAAGAGGCTTATCAAACATGTCAGGCAAAAATAAAAGAACATGACTTGGAAATGAATTTAGTCGATGTAGAATACACGTTTGATCGCAATAAAGTCATTTTCTATTTTACTGCTGATGGTAGAGTCGATTTTCGTAATTTAGTAAAAGATCTTGCATCTGTATTCAAAACACGTATTGAATTGCGTCAGATTGGAGTAAGAGATGAAGCTAAACTGCTAGGCGGGATTGGTCCGTGTGGTCGTATGCTTTGCTGCTCAACATTTTTGGGTGATTTTGAGCCGGTATCGATTAAAATGGCGAAAGATCAAAATCTTTCTTTGAATCCATCGAAAATTTCTGGTCTGTGTGGTCGCTTAATGTGCTGCTTGAAATATGAGAATGATGATTATGAAACAGCCAAAAAAGAATTACCGGATCTTGGTGAAGAAATAACGACAGCTTATGGTCATGGAAAGGTTGTCGGACTAAATATCCTAGAACGTCTAATACAAATCGAAATTCCAGAAAAAGAACGAATGGTTGAATATACATTAGATGAACTTATAGATGAAGGAGTTATTAATACCCAGGGCACAGAATAATGGGGTGGAAGCACTTGAAGAAAAAAGAATTATTTGAACAAGTTTCTGACATGGAAGAGCAAATTGGCCAATTATATCAACAATTAGGGGACCTAAAACAGCAGTTAGGCGAAATGCTGGAAGAAAATCACCGACTAGAAATGGAAAATCATCACCTCAGACAACGATTGGACAATGAAACCGAAAGTTCAGATCAAAATGAACAAGGCGATGATGACGCAGCAATTGGCGAAGGATACGATAACTTAGCAAGACTTTATGAAGAAGGCTTCCATATTTGTAACGTACATTTCGGAAGTCCAAGACAAGAAGGCGACTGCCTCTTCTGCCTACTCTTCTTAAACAAAACTAAATAAACCAAACCAAGGCTGGCATAATAAAGTGTCAGCCTTTGGTTTAGAATTAAAGTTAGAAATAGTGTACAAAATACATAAACTGCGAAGTAACTTTTGTGTTCCTTCCTCCCATTCTATTTGAGATGAGTGCTAGTCCGACGCTGCGGAAAAACACTCCCTTTCCGTGGGGAACGCTTCAGCCTCCTCGCGAGCAAAGAACGCTCACTGCGGGGCCTTCAGACTGTTCCTTTTCGAAGAGCAGGACGATCAAGTGTCGACGTTGGCCACAGGACGTGGCCGCTTTTAGTCGACCCACAGGAGTGTCACATTTTTCCGCAGCTTAGAGTAGTTTCCTGATCAAGTAAGAGGGAATCCATGGAATATAATTTCATGAGTTTTATATTCTTATAATAATCAGAAAATCACTACTAGCGTATGCAGAATACGCAGACTCCTGTGGGAACAGCGCGAGCTGAAGACCCCTTGATGCACCTGCGTCTTCTAGTAACGCTTCGTAGTATGCTTCCTCGGTGCAAGGGAGCACAGAAGTTCATTCAAGTAGTTCCCTGGCTGAGGCCGTGCCCACGGAAAGCGAAGTATTCTGCCGGAGCGTATCCAAACCACTTATCAAAAATCAGGATTGGAGAAAATTTTCACTATGACGCAGTTTGTATCACCTACGTACTTTATTGAAGGAGTTAAACAAATGCAACTAAAAAAAGATGAACGGATTGATGATCTGTTAGCGGACCAAACAATGCAAATCATTCAAAGCCCGACTAAGTTCGCCTTTTCCATCGATGCTGTGCTACTGGCAGACTTCGCTACAACACCAAAAACAAGAGGAAAAATATTGGATCTTTGCTCAGGCAATGCCGTCATCCCATTGTTATTATCAAGACAATCTAACGTCCCCATTACAGGCGTTGAAATCCAAGCACGGCTATATGACATGGCATGCCGCAGTATTAAGTTGAATAAGCTGAACCATCAAATTGATATGATCCATGGCGACTTAAAGGATATGCCGGATCACTTCAAAAACAATAAATTTGATTTAGTAACCGTTAATCCACCTTATTTCCAGACTGAGAATAAAAACCACCATAATCATAATGATTATCTGACGATTGCAAGGCATGAAATATATTGTACGTTGGAAGATGTGGTACAATCGTGTAGTAAGCTCGTTAAATCAGGTGGTAAAGTAGCCATGGTACATCGTCCGTCACGTTTTGTCGATATTATTACGTTATTCAGGCAATATAAAATAGAGCCAAAACGAGTTCGCTTCGTATATCCGAAAGAAGGAAAAGAAGCAAACATTTTATTAATAGAAGGAATTAGAGATGGAAATCCAGATCTTAAGCTACTGCCGCC
Source organism: Gracilibacillus salitolerans (assembly GCF_009650095.1). GTDB lineage: Bacteria > Bacillota > Bacilli > Bacillales > Amphibacillaceae > Gracilibacillus > Gracilibacillus salitolerans. The sequence continues at coordinate 75,702 of NZ_CP045915.1, forward strand.
ATTATATGCTTTCGATGAACAGGGAAATTATACAAAAGAGGTAGAAGGTATATTATATGGAAGAAAAAAATAATCATTATGTCTATATTCTTAAATGTAAGGATGAAACATTATATACAGGCTATACAACCGATATCGAACGAAGGTTGAAAATGCATGAACAAGGTAAAGGTGCCAAATATACAAGAGGTAGAGCCCCATTTCAATTGCAGTACCAACAACAATGTAAGACAAAATCAGAAGCAATGCAGTTAGAAGCAAAGATTAAAAGGCTTACTAGAAAGCAGAAGGAATTATGGATTAAAGAAAACCAAACGGAAAGGTATGGCGTATATGCAGATACAGAAGAGCTACCAAACTGATGCAGTAAAAGGCACATTATACGTGGTGCCGACACCAATAGGTAACTTAGAAGATATTACGATTCGTGCATTACGTATATTGGAAGAGGCTGATGCTGTTTTAGCTGAAGATACGAGAAATACTGGGAAGCTTCTACATCATTTTGAACTGAAGAAAAAGATGATTAGCTATCACGAACATAACAAAATGGCAAGACAGGATCAAATTCTCGAGCTGCTAAGTAATGGAGAAAATCTGGCTCTAGTAAGTGATGCTGGTATGCCAGGAATCTCAGACCCAGGATATGAAATGGTACAAGCTGCAATCCAATCAGATCTTCCAGTGGTTGTTTTACCAGGGGCAAATGCCGCATTATCAGCCTTAGTTGGTTCAGGATTGCCAACTGGTCATTTCTATTTTTATGGCTTTTTACCACGAAAGAAAAAAGATCGTGATCAGGCAATACAATTACTACAATCAATTGATACAACGTTTATCTTGTATGAATCGCCACACCGCATTGAAGAGACAATCAAGTTGTTATGGGACTCACTTGGTGACAGACAAGTAGCAATAGCAAGGGAGTTAACCAAGAGATACGAAGAGTATATTAGAGGGAGTTTACCAGAAATAGCAGAATGGATAACAGACCACACGATAAAAGGTGAATGCTGTATTGTTGTGGAAGGAATCAAGGAGAATCCACAAACGAATTGGTGGACAGATCTTACCTTAAAAGAGCATGTCGAAAAAGTGATGGAATTAGAGGGATATTCAAGTAAAGAAGCCGTCAAAGCCGTGGCAAAAGATCGCAATATTCCAAAAAGAGAAGTATACAGTGCTTATCATATGGAGTAAGATTACATTCCATAAGAATGTAAGGCTTTCGCCAAATACTGGCGAAAGCCTTAGTTTTTCTTTATGTTCTAGCGAGTTGTTTTTTATGTGATCAGATTATTTGTCTAATTTTCTTTGGATTTCATTAACTAGTGTCTTTGCACCTTCTGGACTAAGTACTAGCTTTCCGTCCGCTAATGTAAAGTTGTCATCAGAGATATCACCAGTAACATGACAAGTCATATTTGGTTTATATTTTTGTAAGATGATACGCTCATCATCGACATAAATTTCAAGAGCATCTTTCTCTTGAATGCCTAATGTACGACGAAGCTCGATCGGGATTACGACACGACCTAACTCGTCTACCTTTCTCACAATACCTGTTGATTTCATTATTTATTCTCCCCTTTGATAAATAAATTCGGCAATATTCGACATCTATAGCGTTATAATACCATTAGTTGCCATTATTGTCAAACTTAATTTTTGCATTTTTTTCAAGCTTTTATAAAAATATTGAAAAAAAACAGGTCAATAGTTCGTGAAGATTATTCGACAAGTTTTTTGTTTTAAAAGTAAATTAAATGGCTACAATGTATTTATCACGGACGCTATCATCCTGATAAGTTTTGCAATTAATTAATGGAGAAATCCCCTACTGATTGAAGTCTCACTTTATAATGGAAAAATGTTCGAAAAATCGCTACAATAAAAACAGACTGTATATATAGAATGAAAAAGTATTGAGGAGGTATAGCATGACAGAGCAAAAGAAAACTTTTTATATAACGACACCAATTTACTATCCAAGTGGAAATTTACATATTGGCCATGCCTATAGTACGGTTGCTGGAGATGCGATGGCACGTTACAAGCGACTTAGAGGATATGATGTTCGTTATTTAACAGGAACGGATGAACATGGTCAAAAAATCCAAATAAAAGCGGACGACGCAGGGATTACTCCGCAAGCATATGTAGATGAAATCGTCAGCGGTATTAAAGACTTATGGGAAAAGCTAGATATATCTTATAGTGATTTCATTCGTACGACAGAAGAACGTCACAAAAAAGTTGTCGAAAAAATCTTCGCAAAATTATTAGAGCAAGGCGACATTTACTTAGATGAATATGAAGGAAGCTATTGTACTTCTTGTGAATCCTTTTTCACAGAAAGACAACTGGAAAATGGCCGTTGCCCCGATTGTGGTGGACCTGTTGAACACGTAAAAGAAGAGTCATACTTTTTCAAAATGAGTAAGTATGTTGATCGTTTGCTTGCTTTTTATGATGAAAATCCAGAATTCATCCAGCCAGAAAGCCGTAAAAATGAAATGATCAATAACTTTATTAAACCAGGATTGGAAGATTTAGCGATATCTCGTACAACATTTGACTGGGGCATCCAAGTTCCTGGAAATCCAAAACACGTCATTTATGTATGGATTGATGCATTAAGTAATTACATCACTGCATTAGGATATAGTACTGATGATGATAGTTTATATCAAAAATACTGGCCGGCGGATGTTCATTTAATGAGTAAGGAAATTGTTCGTTTCCATACGATTTATTGGCCAATTATGCTAATGGCACTTGATTTACCATTACCGAAAAAAGTGTTTGCGCACGGTTGGATTTTGATGAAAGACGGAAAAATGTCGAAATCAAAAGGTAATGTCGTGAACCCGATAGATTTAACAGATCGTTACGGTTTAGATGCATTACGCTATTACCTGTTACGCGAAGTACCATTCGGTTCAGACGGTGTTTTCACACCAGAAGGTTTCGTAGACCGCACGAACTACGATCTTGCCAATGACTTAGGTAACTTATTAAATCGAACAATAGCGATGATTAATAAATACTTTGATGGTGGAATTCCAGCTTTCCGTGCTTCAGAAGAGCCCTTTGATGAACAATTAGAAACATTAGGAAAAGAAACAGTAGCTAATGTAGAAGAGGCACTAGATGAGATGGGATTCTCTGTTGCATTAACTCACATTTGGAAGTATGTAAGTCGAACAAACAAATATATTGATGAAACAGAGCCATGGATTTTAGCGAAAGATGAAAGTAAAAAAGACCGTTTAGGTAATGTAATGGCGCATTTAGTCGACAGTTTACGACGTATTGCGATTTTATTACGTCCATTCCTGACACAGACACCGAATCGAATTTTCGAACAAATTGGTGTGAGCGACAACGAAGCACTTCATACTTGGGAGAGTCTGTCGGAATTTGGGGAGATTGAAGCTGGAACGAAAGTGGTGAAGAAAGATCCGATCTTCCCGCGTTTGGATGTCGAAAAAGAAGTACAAATTATTAAAGACATGATGACAAAACCTGAACCGGAGAAGAAAGAAGAGAAGACAGAAGCAAAAGATGAAATCACATATGACGATTTTATGAAGCTAGATTTACGTGTGGCAGAAGTAACACACGCTGAAAAAATGAAAAAAGCTGATAAATTATTACGTATTCAATTAGACCTTGGTAGCGAAAAACGTCAAGTAATATCAGGTATTGCACAATACTATACCCCTGAATCATTAGTAGGGAAAAAGGTAATCTGTGTAACCAACTTAAAACCAGTTAAACTACGTGGTCAATTATCAGAAGGTATGATTCTATCCGGAGAAGACAAAGACGGCTCCCTATCCTTGGCTACAGTAGAATCAAACCTGCCAAACGGATCCGTAGTAAAATAAATACCCAAAAGTACACACGCGGTTCACTACTAAAAACACGTGTGTATTTTTTGAGTAAGCACAAAAAACACAAATTGCGAAGTAAAGTGGACATGGATTTGCTCTCTTCCATTCTGATTCTAGTTGAGTGCTAAGTCGACGCTGCGTAAAATAGTGTTCTGATAAAAAGACAGGAAACCCATAGAGTATAGTTCCCTAGGTTCAATTGTTACGATAAATCAGAACACTAAAATTAGTGTAAGCAGAATACGGAGGCTCCTGTGGGACAGCGAGAGCTGAAGATCCACTTTGTGAAATGCTTTTCTTCACAAAGTTAGCTGAAGCCGAGCCCAAGGAAAGCGCAGTATTCTGCCGGAGCGTTTCTAAGCACTCATCATTAATCAAAATGGAAGGAAGCTACACCAAGGCAAATTTTCACAACTTCACAGTAGTTATCTACTATGAATGAGACGAGCAGGCAGAACCGGTTTTGTCTGGTTTTTAAGGAGGAATTAGGATGTTATTTGATACACACGTTCATTTAAACGTCTCCCATTTCGATGAAGACCGTGAAGAAGTGTTACAACGAGCAAAAGAAGCTGGAGTCGAAAACATGGTTATTGTCGGATTTGATCATGAAACAATCCCAAAAGCAATCGACATGGCAGAAAAATACGACCATATCTATGCCGCAGTTGGCTGGCATCCAGTTGACGCTATTGATATGACCGACAAAGAACTAGTATGGCTAGAAGAATTATCCTCACATCCGAAAGTAATTGCTTTAGGCGAAATGGGTTTAGATTACCATTGGGACAAATCACCAAAAGACGTACAAAAAGAAGTATTCCGCAAGCAAATCCACTTGGCAAAAAAAGTAAAGTTGCCTATTATTATTCATAATCGGGAAGCGACAGAGGATATCATCCAAGTGTTGCAGGAAGAAAATGCTGAAGAAGTTGGAGGCATCATGCATTGTTACAATGATTCAGTTGAGTATGTTGATGCATGCTTAAAGATGAACTTTTATATATCGTTAGGTGGTCCTGTAACTTTTAAAAATGCAACCTTACCGAAGGACGTAGCGAAGTATGTACCAGTAGATCGGTTATTAATCGAAACAGATTGTCCATTTCTCGCACCACACCCGAATCGAGGGAAAAGAAATGAACCAGCTTATGTCAAGTTGATTGCAGAAAAAATAGCAGAACTGCGTGATGTAAGCTATGAAGAAATAAGTAAGCAAACAACAGAAAATGCAAAGAGATTTTTTGGTCTAACAAACTAAGGATGCCTTTAGCGATATATGTTTCAGGCAATGTTACGGTAATGTAAACAATTTGAAATATTTCATAAAAAAGAGCAGTGGAACCCTTTGAATTCAAGGGTTTTGCTGCTTTTTTCTTTTCATAAGTCCATTTGACACTGAAAAAGGATCTTTATATAATACAACGGCGAGTAAAAAGGAGGGAAGAGTTCATGAAGCGTCTTAAAATTAGTCACATATTGAACAACAAAGACTTCGTATACGCACTTTCTTTATTTGTATTTATTGGATTTATATGTATATCATTTTATGAATTATCAAAGGCAGAAGTTACAGTTGTTCAAGCAGGTGAAGAAATGACAGTACGTACACATGCCAATACTGTCGAAGATGTCCTAAATGAACTTGCAATTGATGTGGGAGAACATGATGAACTTTCACATGAACTAAATGACCTCGTAAATAGAGAGATGAAAATCGAGCATACAATTGCAAAAAAAGTAATAGTCAGCATAGATGGAAACGAACAAACATATTATACAACTAGTGAGACAGTTGAAGAATTTCTGACAGAGCAAGATATTGAATTAACAGAAAATGATCAATTATCATTAGCAGCACATACAGAAATAGATGATAACCTTGTGATCGATATCGAAAAAGCTTTTCAAGTTACTATTAATGATGCTGGAGAAGAGCAACAGGTCTGGACAACAGGAGGATCTGTTAAAGAACTGTTAGCGGAACATGACATAGAATTAGATGAATTAGACCGTGTGGAACCGAGAGAGACCGCTTCATTAGGCAAGAGTACCGATATTGAAATTACAAGAGTAGAAAAGATAACAGATATTGAAGAGGAAAAGCAAGAATTTAGTGTGGTGAAACGTAACGATAGTTCACTGGAAAAAGGAAAAGAAGAAATTGTTTCAGAAGGTGAACCAGGTGTTATTGAAAAACATTATGAAGTAGTATTAGAAAATGGGAAAGAAGTATCCCGTGAACTTGTGAAAGAAGAAGTAAAAGAAGAAAGTAAAGAGAAAGTTGTTGCAGTTGGTACGAAGGTAAATCAACCGAAAGCAACAACAACAGCTTCTGCTAATGCAGCTTCTGATGCCGGAACTAAGACCGAAACTGTTTCTCGTAGCGGCAGTGAAGAAAAGGGAGAAACCATTTACATGAAAGCGACAGCATATAATTGGGATTGTGCATCATGTGATGGTAGAGGACTAACTTCTACAGGTTATAATTTAAAAGAAAATCCAGACGGTGTAGTAGCAGTAGATCCGAGCGTAATTCCTTTAGGTACCAAAGTTTGGGTAGAAGGCTATGGCTATGCAATAGCTAGAGATACAGGTGGCAATATCCAGGGAAATAAAATTGACCTTCATATGTCAAGCAAACAGAAAGCGGAAAGCTATGGTGTGAAAACAGTACAAGTAAAAATTGTTGAATAAAGTATAAAGCTTACCTTCCTAAGCAAAGGTAAGCTTTTTTGTGTTAAAATAAATAAAGCTATAAGAAGCAAGAATGGAGGAGCCTTTTTGAAGGTGAAAGAAATCATTGTAGTAGAAGGAAAAGACGATACCGCAAAACTAAAACAGGCATTAGATGTCGATACAATAGAAACAAATGGTTCAGCGATCAATAAAGATATATTAGAACAAATTGCACATGCTAAAAATAAACGAGGTGTCATTGTATTTACCGATCCTGATTATCCAGGTCAGCGGATTAGACAAATCATTGATCAGCATGTTCCAGGATGTAAGCATGCCTTTCTAACAAAAGAAGAAGCTATTCCAGATAGAAAACAGCATAAAAGTCTGGGAATAGAACACGCTTCATTAGAAGTACTGCGTGAAGCACTCCATCAAGTTTACGAGTTAACAGAGAATGGAGAAACAGAAATTACGAAATCAGATTTAATTCGTTTTGGTTTAATAGGTGGAAATGGATCAAGAGAGAGAAGAAAGAAACTAGGACAGCAATTAAGAATTGGACATATTAATGCAAAACAGTTATTAAAAAGGTTACAAATGTTTCAAATTGCTAAAGATGAATTTGAACAAGTGATGGAACAAATAATTCAGGAGGAACGTGCATGAGTGAGCAGAAGGCTATAGCCACACCGAAACGAACAAAAGAAATTCTTGAAAAATATGGCTTCTCATTTAAAAAAAGTTTGGGTCAGAACTTTCTCATCGATGTAAATATTTTAAGGAATATCATCCATAATGCTGGCATTACCAAAGATATGAATGCAATTGAGATTGGTCCTGGCATTGGTGCCCTTACCGAACAATTAGCAATTGCAGCAAACAAAGTTGTTGCATTTGAAATAGACGGACGTTTATTACCGATTTTAGAGGACAGTTTACATGCGTATGATAATGTAGAGGTTATTAACCAAGATATTCTAAAAGCTGATTTTGAAGAGGTATGGGAGCGAAATTTCCAAGATAATAAACCGGTGAAAGTAGTGGCCAATCTCCCTTATTACATTACAACACCTATTTTAATGCAATTATTGATGGCTAATTTACCTATCTCTAGTATTACAGTAATGATTCAAAAAGAAGTTGCTGAACGGATGGCAGCTACTGAGAATACAAAAGAATATGGATCTTTATCCATAGCAATACAATATTATACAGAAGCAAGAGTAAAAATGGTTGTACCGAAAACCGTTTTTATGCCACAGCCGCGTGTAGATTCAGCTGTTTTACACTTGGAAAAGCGTGAAACTCCACCAGTTACTGTTGACGATGAAGAGTTCTTTTTCCAATTGGTGCAAGCAAGCTTTCAACAACGACGGAAAACACTGCGCAACAATTTATCGCGGCATTTTAAAGACAAAGTTTCGAAGGCTCAGATAGAAGAAGGGTTAGAACATGTTGGAATCGATGGGACAAGACGAGGAGAATCGTTAAACATGAAAGAATTCGCTGCTTTAGCAAATTATTTTAAACAGCAAACGAAAGAAAATTCCTGAAAAATATAGGAATTTTCTTTTTTTATACATAATTTTCTTGTAAAAAGGTAACCTAAATGCATAACTTCCAAATTTTTTTATTGACAGCTTTCAATTAATATTGTTATAATAGAATATTTTTGATTGACGGTTGGACAAGAATGTAGTATAATAATATTTAGTGAGGTGGAGTGTATTGGCTAAAACATTGGTTGAAATCAAACAAGGTTTAGATGGAAATGTCGGCAAACGTCTACGAATTAAAGCAAATGGTGGAAGAAAGAAAACCATTGAGCGTTATGGAACATTATCAGAAACATATCCTTCCGTTTTTATCGTTGAACTTGATCAAGATGAGAATGCATTTGAGCGGGTATCTTACAGTTATGCAGATATTCTCACTGAAACAGTTGAATTGAACTTTACGGAAGAATTAGAAGCGGTAGCAGGGGAGCAGTAAACTTTGTTTGCTGCTTTTTTTAATGGATAAAGAAAGCGCTATGAAAATTTTAATTAGTGCGCAGTTTTTATCTTATTCAAATTAAGTAATATAATTCAGCGATTGTTTCATTATTTTTAGTCGGCGAACGGAAGTATTTGCTAATCCAGTCTCCATTTAAGCAAATAGAGAGCCAACAAGAGTCTTTATCCCTTTTATTACCTTGTATCATAAAAGCAAAAAAACATAAAATAGGAGTGTCGTAAAACACGACAGAAAGGGAGTATCTTCAATGGGTCGAAGAAGAGGATTAATGTCCGATCGGTTTAAAGAAGAGCTTGCTAAAGAATTAGGATTTTACGACACTGTGCAAAAAGATGGTTGGGGCGGAATTACCGCACGAGATGCAGGTAATATGGTGAAAAGAGCAGTACAAATGGCAGAAGAGAGTTTAAATAAGGACAAAGTCTAAGACTTTGTCCTTTTTGCGCTTTTATTTGCTTTTATGGTATCTTTACATAAAGTAAAATTCTGAATATAAAATTGTCAGTAGGTGAGCGACTTTGTATATTATAGAAAAAGCCCCAGCTAAAATAAACTTAACATTAGATGTCCTTTATAAGCGGTCAGATCAGTATCATGAAGTTGAAATGGTAATGACCACCGTTGATTTAGCCGATCGCATCGAATTCTTTTTGATAGAGGAAGATAAAATAGAGGTGGCATCGGAAAATCGTTTTGTTCCAAATGATGAACGGAATTTAGCATATCGAGCGGCAAAACTGCTGAAGGAACGTTATGATGTCAAACAAGGGGTATACATTAAAATAGATAAACAAATTCCAGTTGCAGCAGGACTTGCGGGCGGAAGCAGTGATGCTGCTGCAACATTAAGAGGATTAAATCGTTTATGGGAACTTAACATAACCTTACGTGAGTTAGCTGTTTTAGGAGCAGAGGTTGGTTCAGATGTATCCTTTTGTGTGTATAATTCCACAGCTCTCGCAAAGGGGAGAGGGGAAACCATTATAGAATTGCCAGCACCACCTCAATGTTGGGTGATCTTAGCTAAACCAGCTCAAGGTGTTTCTACACAATCCGTGTATCAATCTCTACAATTGAATGATATAGAGCATCCTGATACAGATGGAATGGTTCAAGCAATTAAACGATCTGATTATCAAGGAGTTTGCAACAGGCTAAAAAATGTATTGGAAACAGTAACCTTACCTAAAAATCCAGAAGTGGAACAAATAAAAGAACAGATGTTACGGTCCGGTGCGGATGCTGTATTGATGAGTGGGAGCGGTCCTACAGTATTTGGCTTAGTTCAACAAGAGAGTAGAGCAGACCGCATTTATAACAGCTTGAGAGGGTTTTGTGAAGAAGTATATGTGGTTCGTCTATTAGGCAATCGCCAATGACTTGATTAAACACGTATAAAATGTTATATTTACCTCAAAATATTCGGATTTTGGGGTGTAGTAATGAAAAGAAGTGATCGTCTAGTTGCGATGACAAATTATTTAGTAGAGCATCCAATGGAATTAATTTCTCTTCCATTTTTCTCTGATACATATGGTGCCGCGAAGTCTTCAATTAGTGAAGATTTGTCTATTATTAACCATATGTTTAAAGAAGATGGGATTGGTTATTTAGAATCTATTTCAGGTGCAGCTGGTGGAGTAAAATATGTGCCTAATGTTTCAGTAAACAAAAGTGAATCTATGATTAACAAGCTTTGTAAGGAGCTAGAAGATCCCAGCCGGATTTTGCCTGGTGGTTATTTATTTATGAGTGATGTTTTAGCTACGCCAAGTACTATTAGAGATATCGGTAGGCTTTTTGCTTCTCGTTTTGCGGGATTAAACATTGATTCCATTGTAACGGTAGCAACGAAAGGAATTCCTTTAGCATATGCGGTAGCTTCGTTTTTAAATGTACCTGTTGTAATTGTTCGTCGTGATCCGAAAGTAACGGAAGGTTCAACGGTTAGTATTAATTATGTATCAGGGTCCTCTAAAAAAATTCAGACGATGGTGTTATCTAAGCGCAGTTTGAAACCCGGTGAAAATGTTTGTATCATCGATGATTTTATGAAGGCTGGTGGTACCATAAACGGAATGAAAAACTTACTTCAAGAATTCGATGCCAATGTAAAAGCAATTGGTGTACTAGCAGAAGCCGAGGATGAAGAAGAAGATCGTGTAGTAGATGATTATATTTCTTTATTACAAATTAAAAATGTAGATTCTAATAGCAAACAGATAGAGGTAATAAAAGGAAATTACTTTGAACAGTAATAATGGATCGTGTAAAAAGGTCTAATTATATCGAATTATGTCACTCACCACTTATTATAAGAAAATTTTCTTAAAAAGATAATATTTTTTAAAATTTTAGCAGGAATTTTAAAAATTTTGTTGAATTAAGATAATAAGTTCTTAAAAGGGGAAAAGGTGGTGAAACATAGTGGAAGTAACTGACGTAAGATTACGCCGCGTGAATACCGATGGAAGAATGCGAGCTATCGCATCCATTACATTAGATCATGAATTTGTGGTACATGATATTCGAGTGATTGATGGGAATAATGGGATGTTTGTAGCAATGCCTTCTAAACGTACACCGGATGGTGAATTTAGGGATATTGCACATCCAATTAACTCTGGTACAAGATCAAAAATTCAAGATGCTGTTTTAGAAGAGTATCATCGTGCTGGAGAAGCTGAAGTTGAATATGAAGAAGCAGGAGCTTCTTAAAATGAGAGTAAAAAAAGTCTAATCAATCCATTTGATTGGGCTTTTTATTTTTATACATCGAAGGCATAAAACTTATGCGCAAAATACATAAACTGCGAAGTTACTCTCTTGTGAATTTGCTTTCTTCCATACTTTTTCATAAAGAGTGTTAGAATACCGCTCCGGCAGAATACTAGGCTTTCCGTGGGTACGGGCTTCAGCTAACTTGGTAAAGAAAACCACTTTACCAAGTGGATCTTCATCGCGTGAGTTCCCACAGGAGTCTGCGTATTCTGCCTACGCTAATTCTTGTGTTCTGATTGTTGAAAGAAGAAAGCCTTTGGAAATATCAATGGTTTTCTTCTCACCTGATTAAAGTACTACTTAAAGCTGCGGGAAAATGCGACAATCCTGTGGGAAGAGCAACTGAAGACCCCGCAGGAAGTGCTTTTCTTCCGAGGAGGCTGAAGTGTTGCCCACGGAAAGGGAGTATTTTTCCGCAGCGACGAACTAGCAATCATCTTCAGAAGGATGGGAGGACATCCAACCTAAAGTGAATTTTCACTAGTTCGCAGTAGTTATCGATTATATTATTAGAGCTGATCTTATTAGTCAGAAAAATAAATACTATATTTTTTAGTACCAGTTAGCAATCAATATAAAAATGCTGCCGTATTATTGGTAATTTAAATTATGCCATCTTTATTGAAAATACACTGGTTTTCGTATATATTCATAATTGGGATATTAACGTACAAAATGAGCACATCCTTTAAACATAAATATAAAAAGTGAACTGGAACGGAGGGACTATCTTGGCAAATCGGTATGCAATTGTGTTAGCTGCTGGAAAAGGAACAAGAATGAAATCTAAATTATATAAAGTTCTCCACCCTGTTTTGGGGAAACCAATGGTACAACATGTGATCGATCAATTGAAAGCTTTAGATCTTTCCAGTATAACCACAGTTGTTGGCTTTGGAGCTGAAAAAGTACAAGAACAATTAGGAAACACTTGCGAATTTGTTATTCAGAAAGAACAGTTAGGAACAGGACATGCTGTACAGCAAGCTGAAAAATATTTAGCAAACAAAAAAGGAACAACCATTGTTGTTTGTGGTGATACGCCATTATTAATGAAAGACACATTACAAGCTGTATTGAATCATCATGAGAAAGAACGTGCCGCTGTAACTATTTTAACTGCACATGCGGAAGATCCTGCTGGATACGGGAGAATTGTAAGAAATGCAAGCAATCGAGTCAGTAAAATTGTAGAACAAAAGGATGCAACAGAAGAAGAAAAAGCGATACAAGAGATTAATACAGGGACATATTGCTTCGATAATGAATTATTATTTGAAGCGCTGAAGAAGGTGTCTAATGATAATTCACAAGGCGAATACTATTTACCTGATGTGATTCAAATCGCACAAAAAGAAAGCCAGAAAGTAGCCGCTTACCAGACGAAGAGTTTTGAAGAAACTATTGGAGTTAATGATCGTGTTGCATTATCTCAAGCAGAAGTACTTATGAAAAGGCGTATTAATGAGCAACATATGAGAAATGGTGTAACGATCATAGATCCTGCTAATACTTACATAGGCACTGATGTAAAAATTGGAACAGATGTTGTGATTGAGCCCGGGTGTGTATTAAAAGGAAACACGACAATAGAAGATGAGGCGGTAATTGGACCGAACTCCGAAGTGAATGATTGCCATATCGGAGCGAATACGGTACTCCGTCATAGTGTCGCAACATCAAGCTATATTGGTCAGCGCGTTCAAGTTGGACCTTTTGCACATATTCGTCCAGATGCATCGCTTGGTGACGATGTAAAAGTAGGTAATTTTGTTGAAATTAAAAAGTCAAAGATAGATAATAAAAGTAAGGTTCCACATCTCAGCTATATTGGAGATGCAGAAATTGGAAGTGGCGTAAATATTGGATGTGGAGCGATTACAGTTAATTATGATGGTAAGAATAAGTTTAAAACAACGATAGAAGATAATGCTTTTATCGGATGTAATGCTAACTTAATCGCACCAGTTACCATTGGTAAGGGAGCGCTAGTTGCTGCAGGTTCGACCATTCATCAGGATGTACCAGGTGATGCATTATCGATTGGCCGAGCAAAACAAGTTAACAAGGAAGAATACGCAAAGAAATATAAATAATTATTAAGTTCACATGGAGGTATACAAATGTCCTATAAGGATTCATCCTTAAAAGTATTTACACTAAATTCGAATCCAAGCCTAGCAGAAGAGATTGCAGCCAATATTGGTGTAGAGTTAGGAAAAAGCTCGGTAACAAAATTCAGCGATGGTGAAATCCAAATAAATATTGAAGAAAGTATTCGTGGCTGTGATGTATATGTTGTGCAGTCTACTTGTGAGCCAGGAAATCAACATATTATGGAGCTTTTGATTATGATAGATGCATTAAAAAGAGCGTCAGCGAAGTCCATTAATGTTGTTATGCCCTACTATGGATATGCCAGACAAGATCGTAAAGCACGCGCACGTGAACCAATCACATCCAAATTAATTGCAGACTTACTACAAACAGCTGGTGCTACCAGAGCAATTACGTTGGATTTACATGCACCACAAATTCAAGGTTTCTTTGATATTCCAGTTGATCAATTAGTCGGTGTTCCGATTTTATCTAGCTATTGGAGTAAAAAAGGTCTAGAGGACATCGTAGTAGTGTCACCTGATCACGGAGGGGTAACACGTGCACGTCAATTAGCAGATAGATTGAAAGCACCAATTGCGATTATTGATAAACGCAGACCACGCCCAAATGTCTCAGAAGTGATGAATATAGTAGGTAACATAGAAGGAAGAACAGCGATCCTTATCGATGATATTATTGATACAGCAGGAACGATAACATTAGGCGCAAATGCTTTAATTGAAAATGGTGCCACGGATGTCTATGCATGTTGTACCCATCCAGTATTATCTGGGCCTGCGATAGAACGGATTGAGAATTCAAAAATAAAAGAATTAGTAGTTACGAATAGTATTCCATTACAAGAAGATAAACAAATTGATAAGATTACTCAACTATCAGTTGCACCTTTAATTAGTGAAGCGATTATTCGTGTACACGAACGTCAATCTGTAAGTATTCTATTTGATTAAGTTTTCTGAAAAAAAAGGTTTAGCCTGTCACACTCGAGGGAAATATACTAATATTAGTTATTTTATATGGAGGGTGATTAATTTGGCAGCAACTTTAGAAGCAAAAAAAAGAGTGGATTTAAAAACTTCTAATACAAAAGCGATGCGATTAGCAGGTGAAGTACCTGCCATTATTTACGGATATCAAGTAGAACCAAAAACAGTGACGGTAAATAGTTTGGAATTATTAAAAACAGTAAGAGATGAAGGTAAAAATGCAATTATCTCGTTGCAAATAGATGGTGAAGCTGTTGATGTTATGTTGCATGAATATCAAACAGATCCATTGAAAGATGAGTTAGTACATGCAGACTTTTATGCTGTAAACATGAAAGAAGAAATGGATGTACAAGTGCCAATTACGTTAGACGGTGAAGCAGTAGGAACGAAAGAAGGCGGCGTTCTACAACAACCATTATATGAATTGTCCATTAGAGCGAAACCTAAAGATATACCAGAGCATATCACCATTGATGTTTCTGACTTATCAGTAGGGGATAGTATCTTAGTTTCAGATTTAAAAGAAGGTAGAAACTATGACATCCTAGAAGATGAAGGAACTACTATTGTTTCTATCTTAGTTCCTGACGAAGAACCTGCAGAAGACTCTGCAGAGGATGAATCGGCAGAACCAGAAGTTATTGATGGAGATAAACAAGAACACGGAGACAGTGAAGAATAAAAGAAAAGCGGAAGATGCCGTTTGGAGCCAGACACCACTTTTGTAAATTTCTTAAGAATAATCAAGACGCAACTACCAAAAGTTGCGTCTTTTCACCGTTTTTTATGTTAAACTATAAACAAGAAAAAATTTGTTAAAGGAAGACTTTATGCTATGAAATGTATCGTAGGTTTAGGAAATCCAGGGATTAAATATCAGCAAACAAGACATAATGTTGGTTTTATGGTAATTGATGAACTACTGGAGCGTCATGGCTGGACATTAAATAAAAGTAAATTTAAAGGACACTATACGATGGAAACCGTGGAGGGAGAGAAAGTGATATTACTCCAACCGCAAACCTTTATGAATTTGTCTGGCGAATCAGTTCGGCCATTAATGGATTTTTACAATCTTCAGCCAGATGAAGTGACAGTTGCCTATGATGATTTGGATTTACCATTGGGTAAAATCAAGTTACGACAAACTGGTGGACATGGAGGACATAATGGTGTTCGCTCTTGTATTGATCAATTAGCAACGAAAGAATTTAACCGATTACGTTTTGGAATTGGCAGACCTGATACTCCGATTTCAGTAGTTGATTATGTTCTTGGAAAATTCGATGAAAAAGATCAGGACACATTAAAACAGTCTATTGATCATGCAGCTGATGCAATGGAAGCATGGATAAAGCAGCCATTTCCAAAAGTAATGAATGAATATAATAAATAAGTCATCATCAAGTATAGTTTTATCCGTTACCGGGTACAATAACAACTAATTAAGCTATAGCTTTCTTATAAAGGAGGCACGATGATGACTTTGTTATATACGTGTAAACATTGTGGTACAGAAATTGGAAAACTGAGACCACAGATGTTAGATTTAGAAAAAATAGGTTGGAATGTGTTATCAACAGAAGAAAAGAACAAGCTGATGAATTATCAACAAAATCAGACTGTTACACTTCAATCTATCTGTGAAGATTGCCAACACTTATTAGATCAAAATCCACAGTACCATGAGTTAGATTATTTTATTCAATAGAATAACCTAAACTTTCTTATACTGATTTTATTTACACGATAAGCTTTGGTATGTTCACCAAAGCATTTTTGTGCGTTTTAGCAATTATTGAATAAATCAACATATATTAGTTTTAAGGTATTTAGGGGGAGCATTATGTATGAAATAAAACAATACTTACAAAATCGCGATGATGTCTATTCAATTATTAATGGGATAGAATCCGGTTTAAAGGAACAATTAGTCTCTGGGTTATCTGGTTCTGCTAGAAGTATGTTTACGACCCTGATTCAAGAAGCTACTCGCAAGAAAACTTTAATCGTTACCCATCAATTAACACAAGCACAACAATTATATGAAGATATGTTAGAGTTTTCGGAACAGAAAGATGTATATCTTTATCCAGTAAATGAGTTACTGGCTTCTGAATTAGCAATTGCGAGTCCGGAATTATTAAGCCAACGAATTTCTGCACTGACAAATTGGCTTAATAAGGATCATGCAATTTTAATTGCTCCAGTAGCAGCCTTAAAACGAATGCTACCACCCATGGAGTATTGGCAGACGTATCAGCTTCATTTTGAGCTAGAGCAGGTTATAAACATCGATCAAACATTAGAATATTTAGTTGAAATGGGCTATATTCGACAGGATATGGCTTCAAGTCCCGGTGAGTTTAGTCTGCGTGGTGGGATCTTAGATATTTATCCTATAACAGAAGCACAACCACTTCGGATTGAATTATTTGACGATGAAATCGATTCGATTCGTTATTATGATGCAGAGTCACAACGGTCATTGGAAAAGCAAGAACAGATTACAGTTGTCCCTACGACAGAATTGTTATTAAAAGATAGTGACTTAGTCGCTGCTGCTCAGAAATTAGAACAGTCATTAAATAAAACGGTTAAAAAGATTAAGAATAAATCTGATCAACAAGTACTCACAGAGACGATTACTGCGGACATAGATCGTCTAGATCATTGTGAGCGTTTTCAAGAAATGAGAAAGTATGCATCATTTTTCTACGATAACAACTATAGTTTACTAGATTATTTACCAGAAGATGGCTATATTATATTAGATGAAATGAGCAGAATTCAGGAAACCGCCTCTCATTTAGATAACGAAGAACAAGAATGGCTAAAAGATAATCTACAACGAGGTAAAGCTGTTAGTGATTCTAGGTTATCGTTTGATTGGCATCAAGTGTGGGGTAATATGAAGCAACAGCGGTTATATCTTTCTGTTTTTTTACGTCATATTCCAAACACGAATCCATCTAATATTGTGAATCTCTCATGTCGGGCAATGCAACAGTTTCACGGACAAATGAATTTATTAGAAAATGAAATGGATAGATGGCATAAAGGGGAATTCTCTGTCATTATTCTGGCACCAAATCCAGGTAGAATGGAAAAAATCCAATCTGTACTAGAAGATTATCAGATGAGTGCAACGATAAGTGAGACATTACCGAATTTGCCGATTCAGCAACCTGTCATCACCATTGGTAATGTTAGCGGTGGTTTTGAATTACCAATGCATAAAATTGCCGTTATAACGGAGAATGAGTTGTTTAAACAAAAAACAACTAGAAAAAAACGGAAACCAAAAATTTCGAATGCGGAGCGAATTAAAAGTTATCAAGAATTACAAGTCGGTGACTATGTTGTACATGCGAACCATGGTATTGGTCGATATATTGGTATTGAAACATTAGAAGTGAATGGCTTGCATAAAGATTTTATGCTCGTTAAATATTCAGGAGATGATAAGCTTTTCGTACCGATAGATCAAATTGATTTAGTACAGAAATATGTTGGTTCAGAAGGCAAGGAGCCTAAATTATATCGTTTAGGCGGAAATGACTGGAAGAAGGTAAAAAGCAAAGTACAATCTAAAGTGGAAGACATTGCCGACGATTTGATGAAATTATATGCAGAAAGAGAAGCTGCTAGAGGTTATGCATTTTCGCCAGATTCTGAAATGCAACGAGATTTTGAATTATCTTTTCCGTATCAGGAAACAGAAGATCAATTGCGCTGTATCGAAGAAATTAAGCAAGATATGGAGAAAGAACGACCAATGGATCGCCTACTTTGTGGAGATGTTGGTTATGGCAAGACCGAAGTAGCGATTCGTGCGGCATTTAAAGCAATAGCAGATGGTAAGCAAGTAGCGATTCTGGTACCTACGACTATTTTAGCTCAACAGCATTATGAAACGGTAATGGAGAGGTTCCAGGATTACCCGATTAATATTGGTTTATTAAGCCGTTTTCGAACGAGAAAACAGCAAACAGAAACATTAAAAGGTTTAAAGAATGGCACAGTAGATATTGTAATTGGAACACATCGATTATTATCAAAGGATGTTATCTATAAGGAATTAGGACTGCTAGTTGTCGATGAAGAGCAACGTTTTGGAGTGAAACATAAAGAGAAGATCAAACAATTAAAAACTAATGTAGATGTGTTGACCTTAACGGCTACACCAATACCAAGAACATTGCATATGTCGATGTTAGGTGTGCGTGATTTATCGGTGATTGAAACACCACCAGAAAATCGCTTCCCAATTCAGACATATGTCATGGAATATAATGCACCTTTAGTAAGGGAAGCAATTGAACGGGAGTTATCTCGAGGAGGTCAAGTATTCTTTTTATACAATCGAGTCGAATCCATCGATAAAATTGCGCAAGACATACAAGCACTAGTGGAGGATGCACGGGTATCTGTTGCTCACGGACAGATGAATGAATCGGAACTAGAGAATGTAATGTTCTCCTTTTTAGAAGGGGAAGCAGATGTATTAGTGAGTACAACGATTATTGAAACGGGGGTAGACATTCCCAATGTAAATACCTTAATCGTCTATGGTGCTGATCGTATGGGACTTAGTCAGTTATACCAGCTGCGTGGGCGAGTAGGACGTTCAAATCGTGTTGCTTATGCTTATTTCACCTATCAGCAAAATAAAATTTTAACTGAAGTTTCAGAAAAAAGATTGCAGGCGATCAAAGAATTCACCGAATTAGGCTCAGGTTTTAAGATTGCTATGCGTGACTTATCCATCCGAGGTGCTGGAAATATATTAGGTGCTCAACAACATGGCTTTATCGACTCTGTCGGTTTCGATATGTACTCGCAGATGTTAAACGAAGCTGTGGAAGCGAAAAAACAAGGTAAAGCTGTTGAAGAAGTACAGCCATTTGAAGTGGAATTAGACTTAAAAATTGATGCCTATATTCCAGATAGTTATATACAGGATGAAAAACAAAAAATTGATATGTATAAACGATTTCAGGCTATTTATTCACAAGAAGATATTCATGATTTGCGAGAGGAACTGATTGATCGTTTTGGTGATTATCCGGAAGAAGTCGAAAATCTCTTCCATGTATCAACTCTAAAAATGATGTCCAAAAAAGAACGAATCGAAGCGATCACAGAACGCAAGCAAAAAATAGAAGTACTAGTAGAAGACGAGAGAAGCCAAGAACTTGATGGAGCAAAATTATTTGAATTTGCCAATCAATATGGAAGGTTAATCCAGTTGGGTACAGAGAATCGCAAGTTAAAAGTGCAGTTTCACTTTGATAAGAGTCAATATGTTAAGCGATACGAAATTTTAGAGGAGTTTATCCAGACGCTGAATGAAATGAAACAAACCCCTGTAGCCTAAAATAATGAAAATATCACCGAAAAAAGGTATAGTTTCCATTTTAATTAATCATACTAACCTTACAGCATAATTATTTCAGTTAAAGAAATAATTGTATGTACTGCTCAATTATAGAAAGTGAGGTAAATGATTAATATGAAGGCTACAGGAATTGTACGTCGTATTGATGATTTAGGAAGAGTTGTTATCCCGAAAGAAATTCGCCGAACGCTTCGGATTCGTGAAGGTGATCCACTCGAAATTTTTGTCGACCGTGATGGTGAAGTGATTCTAAAAAAATACTCTCCCATTAGTGAATTAGGTGATTTCGCAACAGAGTATGCGGAGGCATTATTTGATTCCTTAGATTTATCGATACTTATTAGTGATAGAGATGAAATTATCGCCGTTGCAGGTGAATCGAAAAAAGACTACTTAGGTAAGCACATATCGAAAAAGATTGACCAATTAATGGATAGTCGTGAGTCAGTTATCGAAACGACTAACAGCACTTTAGAGATTATCGAAAATAAAGAGGAAGAATTAGAAGCCTATTTACTTCAGCCAATTATAGCAGGTGGTGACCCGATTGGTTGTATGGTGGTGTTCACAAGGGAGAAGAAAGATTTTGGTGATGCAGAAAAAAAGTCAGCCCAAGCAGCTGCCACCTTTCTGGCAAAACAAATGGAATAGGAACTACGGATAGTATAGAAGTATTTTGCTTCTATACTATTTTTGTTAGAAGTAAAAATGGTGCACAAAAAACATAAACTACGAAGTAACGCTGACTTGGATTTGCTTTCTTCCATTCTTTCCTTAAAGTGCTAACATACCGCTCTGGCAGAATACTGCGCTTTCCGTGGGCTCGACTTCAGCTAACTTTGCAAAGTGGATCTTCAGCTCTCGCTGTCCCACAGGAGTCTCCGTATTCTGCCTACGCTAATTCTGGTGTTTTGATTGTTGAAAGAAGAGAAACTTTGGAAGTATAATTAATGATTTTTTTCTCACTTGATTAAAGAACTACTCTAAGCTGTGGGAAAATGCGACACTCCTGTGGGAAAGGAACAGTCTGAAGACCCCGCAGGAAGTGGTCTTCTGCCGAGGAGGCTGTAGCGTTCCCCACGGAAAGGGAGTATTTTTCCGCAGCGACGATTTAGCACTCATCTATAACCAGAATGGAAGGAAGCTTCATTCCAAAAAAATTCACTATGCCACAGTTTTTATCTAATTTGAACTAGATAGTCAGAGTAAGGTCCTTGTTGTTTGATATCCTGAAATCAAGCCCTATAGATCATTCGAAATAATGAATGGGTCATTATACCTGTTCCCTTAACCCGTTATAGGTGATATCTTTGGCGGTTTTTAGTACAATAGTGTAATGTGTTTATGTGGAAAGGGAGGTGGAGAGTTTGAACGAACAAATGACGGTCAAGAAAGCGCTAAATAATAATGTGATTATCGCGACCCATCCATTACATAAGGAAGTTATTATAATCGGTAAAGGGATCGGTTTTAACAAGAACAAGGGAGATATGGTTTCACAAGAACAAGCGGAAAAAACATTTTTATTAAAAGATGAGCAAGAGCAGGCGCAATATAAACAATTAGTGTCGTATATTGATCCGCAAATAATGGAAGTATTACATGAGATTATGCTACTGATTGAAAAAAGAATGGATGAAACACTTCATGAGCATATTCATGTTGCTTTAACTGATCACTTATCATTTGCGATTAATCGCGCGCACCAACATGTTCAATTTTCTAATCCTTTTCTCTTTGAAATCGAATCATTATATGCGAAAGAATTTCAGGTCGCTCAGGAAGTAGTTTCAGTAATCGAAGAGCGAATCGGCGTAACTTTTCCTGCAGGGGAAGTTGGTTTCATAGCATTGCACATTCATAGTGCTGTAACCAATAAAACAATTCATGATATGAACCGGCATCATCAACTCATTTCGAAACTGGTAACCATAATTGAGGAAAATTTAAATATCAAGTTGGAAAGAAATGATATTAACTATAATCGTCTGATTCAGCACCTCCACCGTGCAATTGAAAGGGCTTATCAAGGTGAACAGCTTGGAGAAGAAACAAATTTAGCAAAAGTCTTGAAAACGACTTATCCGATATGCTATAATCTTGCTTGGAAATTGATCAAAGTTATGCAACAACAATTACATATACGAGTGGATGAATCAGAGGTATTGTATTTAACGATTCATTTACAACGATTAACGCAATCATAAACGTGTTACTGATACGATCAGGCATGAGTAAAAAGGTTGTTTTAGGAAAAGATAGGAGAGAAGTGTATACTTCTATCATTTTCCTAATTCCAAAAACCTTTTACTCATGCCTTTTTTATTTGCTTACGTATATGGCATTCGTGTTCTGCAATAAAATGCTGTTGCATGTACAAAAACAACAAGAGGAGGAAATTGATCATGTCCAATTTATTTGGTACCCTGCAAAAAGTAGGGAAAGCATTGATGCTACCGGTAGCATTATTACCAGCTGCTGGTATTTTACTTGCATTTGGTACAAGTTTTGCTCAAGACCAATGGGTAGAAAAATTCCCATGGTTCGGAAATGATATTGTACAAAAAGTTTTAGAGGTAATGTCTGAAGCAGGTGGTATAGTCTTTGATAACTTGCCATTACTCTTTGCTGTCGGTGTTGCAATCGGTTTAGCAAAAGGTGATGGTGTTGCAGGTTTAGCTGCTATCATTGGTTATTTAATCATGAATGTAACGATGAGTGTATTTGGTGGTATCACAGATGGAATGACAGAAGAGGCTGCATATGAAAGTGTCCTCGGGATTCCAACCTTAGGGACGGGTGTCTTCGGTGGTATTATAGTCGGTATACTCGCCGCCTATATGTATAACCGGTTCTTTAATATTGAATTACCGCAATTTTTAGGTTTCTTCGCTGGAAAACGCTTTGTGCCAATTATTACTGCGTTTACGTCATTACTATTAGGTATTGTGATGTATTTAGTATGGCCATTCGCTCAAGAAGGATTAAATGCTGTTTCTCACTTTATGCTAGAAACAAACAGGACCCTTTCAACCTTTGTATTTGGTGTCATTGAACGTGCTTTAATTCCATTTGGTTTACATCACATTTTCTATTCACCGTTCTGGTTTGAATTTGGTTCTTATACAAGTGCGGCGGGAGATATGATTCGAGGAGATCAAACAATCTTCTTTGAACAGCTTAAAGACGGTGTGGATTTTACAGCTGGTAACTTTATGACAGGTAAATTCCCATTCATGATGTTCGGTCTTCCAGCTGCAGCGTTAGCGATTTATCATACAGCAAGACCTGAGAGAAAGAAAGTGGTTGGAGGTATCATGTTCTCTGCAGCTTTAACATCTTTCTTAACAGGTATTACAGAACCGCTTGAATTTTCATTCTTATTCGTAGCTCCATTACTGTTTGCGATTCACACTGTTTTCGCAGGCTTATCATTTATGACAATGTACTTATTAGATGTAAAAATTGGTATGACGTTCTCCGGTGGTTTAATCGACTATATCTTGTTCGGAATTATGCCTAACCGTACGGACTGGTGGTGGGTAATCATCATTGGTTTAATTTTCTCTGTTATCTACTACTTCGGTTTCCGATTTGCTATTCAGAAGTTCAACTTAGCAACTCCAGGTCGTGAAGATGAAACACAAGATGCTGAGGAAGACGGAGAAGTGGACGATCGCCCATTTGAAATCTTAGAAGCAATGGGTGGTAAAGAAAATATTACGAACCTTGATGCTTGTATTACCCGTCTACGCGTTAGTGTAGATGATAAAAACAAAGTAAATAAGAACCGCTTAAAACAACTAGGTGCTTCCGGAGTAATGGAAGTAGGGAACAACATCCAAGCTATTTATGGTCCAGTTTCTGATACAATTAGGGGTCAAATGCAAGATATAATGGATGGAAAAACTCCAACGAAAAAAGCAGAGCCTGAAAAAGAGTCAGCAGCACCTGTAAACAGTGCCGCTGGAGACCTTGATTTTACCAGTCCAATGCAAGGGGAAGTAATGCCATTATCAGAAGTGCCTGATCAAGTATTCTCACAAAAAATGATGGGAGACGGTTTCGCAGTGAAGCCAACAGACGGCGAGATTGTGTCACCTGTAAATGGTAAAATCATTAATATCTTTCCAACAAAACATGCGATTGGTATGGAAGCTGATAATGGAACAGAAATTTTAATCCATATCGGTATCGACACGGTAAACTTAAAAGGAGAAGGGTTCACAGCTAAAGTGGCAGAAGGTGATGAAGTGAAACAAGGTCAAGCCTTGATGGAAGTCGACCTAGACTTTATTAGCAACAATGCACCATCAACAGTAACACCAGTTATCTTCACTAATTTAGCAGAAGGCCAATCAATCCAATTAAACAAGTCAGGAAACATCAACAAAGAAGACAAAGACATCTTCCAAATTAATCAATAATAAAAACCTACACGCGTTTCAAGAAACATTGAAACGCGTGTGTTTTTTGTAATTAAGGAAAATAGTGCACAAAAAACATAAACTGCGAAGTAACTTTTTCGAGGATTTGCCTTCTTCCGTTCTAAATTTTGATGAGATTTGGCATACGCTTCGGCAGAATACTGCGCTTTCCGTGGGCTCGGCTTCAGCTAACTTTGTGAAGAAAAACACTTCACAAAGTGGATCTTCAGCTCTCGCTGTCCCACAGGAGTCTCCGTATTCTGCCTACGCTATTTTTAGTGTTCTGATTATCGTTGAATAGAACTTAGGGAACTATATCCATTGGATTTTCTGTCATTTAATTAGAACACAAATCTAAGCTGCGGAAAAAATGCGAGACTCCTGTGGGAAAGGAACAGTCTGAAGACCCCGCAGGAAGCGGTCTTGGCTTCCGAGGAGGCTGAAGCGTTCCCCACGGAAAGCGAGTATTTTTTCCGCAGCGTCGAGTTAGCACTCAACTATAAACAGAATGGAAGAAAGGTACATCAAGAAAAAACTTCATTGGTTCACGGTTTGTATCTACTTCGAATCAGATAAACAGAGTGTATTACTAGGTGGTTTTTCGTTTTTGGTTAGATGTTGAAGCGAGGCGCGACGTGAGTAGTGATGCACTTATCTTTTTTCCGTCTAAGTATCGAGGTCTGTGTTATAATGGCAAGGAATTTAGAAAATGAAGGAAGAACAAGATGAATAATGCCAAACAAAACAACCATGTTTATAAAGGTGCATTTGCACTACTATTAGCAGGTATATTAAGCAAAGTGATCAGTGCCTTTTATCGAATACCATTACAAAATTTAACCGGAGATATCGGATTCTACACCTATCAGCAAGTATACCCGATTTTAGGGATCGCATTTATGCTTGCTTTATATGGTTTTCCTGCAGCGATCTCCAAGTTTTTAGTAGAGAATGATAAAGAACAAAACAAAACTATTTATGTACAGATTTTTACTGTTATGATGAGCTTTACTTTACTTCTTTTTCTTGCGCTCTTTTTATTAAGCCCGATTCTTGCCGAATGGATGGGGGATAGTCTATTGACCGATCCGCTCCGTCACGTGTCTTGGGTGTTTTTGTTCATCCCTTTCGTTGCATTACTTAGAGGGATCACCCAATCAGATCAATGGATGGAGCCTACTGCTTATTCACAAATGATAGAACAGTTATTACGCGCTACCATCATTATTTTCACAGCAATATTAATTTATCAAGGAAACTTACATGTCTATCAAATCGCGGATGGAGCAATGATAGCTAGTATTATCGCATTGAGTATATCTTTTATTTTCATCTATCTATATGCTAAGAAAAATAACACTTGGAAAAGTAGGCAGTCCCCCAAAAAATTCCCTATTACCAACTTATTTTCACCGGTCATTTTTGCAGGACTTATCATCAGTATGAATCATATGTTGTTATTGCTCATGCAGCTAGCTGATGCATTTACAATGGTACCAGGCTTGCTTAAACACGGTGATACATTAAGAGAAGCAACCACGACAAAGGGGATTTTTGATAGGGGACAACCATTATTACAATTAGTAACCGTTGTTGGTTCATCCTTTGCGTTGGCGTTGGTTCCACAAGTAACCAATATCAATTGGCAAATAAACAGAGAAGAAACAATGGAAAAGCTTCGATTAACAACAAAATATTGTTTACTACTTTCTGTGGGGTCCACAGTGGGCCTAATTACATTATTTCCTGAAGTGAATCAATTATTGTTTCAGAATCAACTTGGTACCTTCAGTTTACGAATAGTAACCATTTCTTTATTATTTACATCTTTAGCAGTAACGATTACCTCTACTCTCCAAGGATTTGGTTATATGAAGTGGACGGCTATCCTTATTTTCTTGGGATTATGGATTAAAATGGTGTTGAATTATGTCCTTATTCCCTTTTTAGGAATGAATGGTGCAGCTATAGCTACAGTTATGACGGTAATGATAATATGTATCACGAATTTTTTATTGCTCCGCTATGTATTAAAAGGCGAGCGATTATTTGTCATACCTTGGATAAAGTTAATGATAGCCAGTATAGTAATGGCGGTTGTGTTAGTTATTTTAAGACAAACAGCCTTCTATTTTATTTCGTTTGAGAACCGATTAGCTCTATTCCTTTTTGTAATAGGAAGTGTAATAATCGGCTTTATCGTCTATGCTATTGTTGTTGTTAAGTGGCGTATTTTAACGGGGAAAGAACTTGCACCACTCCCAC
Source organism: Gracilibacillus salitolerans (assembly GCF_009650095.1). Lineage (GTDB taxonomy): Bacteria > Bacillota > Bacilli > Bacillales > Amphibacillaceae > Gracilibacillus > Gracilibacillus salitolerans. Next base: position 102,283 of record NZ_CP045915.1, read on the forward strand.
TATTAAATAGATGGAAGAAAGGATAGGATATAAGAATATGAAACCTTTAATCGAAATTATTGGACTCGGTGGTGGAGACATTGATCAGCTACCGCTAGGGATATATCGAAAGCTCACAAACGAACAACAATTTTGTTATGTAAGAACACTTGATCATCCGGTGATTCATGCGTTACAAGAGGAATCGGTACATTTTCATTCATTTGATGCTATCTATGAAAAGCACGATCAGTTTGAAGCTGTATATCATGAAATTGCTAAAACATTAATAGATACAGCCATAGAGAGGGGACAAATTGTTTATGCTGTACCTGGCCATCCTATGCTTGCTGAGCAGACCGTACAGTTATTAATGCAACATCAAGACGTAGAAGTAGAGATTGTTGGTGGTCAAAGTTTCTTAGATGATTTATTTTCCGCATTAAAAATAGATCCAATCGAAGGTTTTCAATTTGTAGATGCCACATCATTCAGTCGTCATCACTTGCAATACGAACAACATCTAGTTTTTTGCCAGGTATATGATACTTTTATTGCATCAGAGGTGAAGTTAACTTTATTGGAGGACTTACCATCTGAATTTTCAGTTTATATTGTGGAAGCAGTTGGTAGTAAAGAAGAGTCCATAAAAAAAATCCCATTAGTCGAGTTAGACCAACAAATGCAGCTGAGTAATTTAACAAGTGTATATATCCCACCAATAGAAAAAGAAAAGCTTAATCACCAATTTTACCGCTTGAAAGAAGTGATTGCTGCTTTAAGAGCCCCTGGAGGGTGTCCATGGGATCAAAGGCAAACACATGAAACATTAAAAAAATATTTAATGGAAGAAGCTTATGAAGTGATCGAAGCAATTGATAAAGAAGATGATGAAGCATTGGCGGAAGAGCTGGGTGATGTCCTGCTGCAAATTATGTTACATAGTCAAATTGGAGAAGAAGCAGGATTTTTCACCATAGATGACGTAATATATAGTATCACAGAAAAAATGATTCGACGTCATCCTCATGTCTTCGGTGAACTCGAGGTTGAAGATGAATCAGAAGTAATCAAAAATTGGGAAGCTATCAAAAAAGAAGAAAAAGGAAAACAACAGCAAACTCTTTTAGCTGATTTGACACAAGGTTTACCAGCAACACTACTAGCAGAAGAAATCCAAAAGACAGTAGCGAAAGTAGGTTTTGATTGGAGTGAACCAGAGCCGATTTGGGACAAAGTTTATGAAGAGTTATTAGAATTGAAGGATGCAAGAAAGAATGAAAGTTTCGATGCGCAGGAAAAAGAATTTGGAGATATACTATTTGCAATGATTAACTTAGGAAGATATTATAAAATTAATCCAGAAATTGCTTTAATGCGAACCAATCAAAAATTTATACATCGTTTTCAATTCGTAGAACAAAAGGTGAAGGAAAGTAAACAAGCATGGGAATCCTTCACGTTAGCTGATTTGGACCTATTTTGGGAAGAAGCGAAGCGTTTTGAAAATGAATGACAATGTAGAGGAAGGGAATTATCGATGCGACTGGATAAATTTTTAAAAGTTTCTCGTTTAATTAAACGAAGGACCCTAGCAAAGGAAATTGCCGACCAAGGTAGAATCCTTATCAATGGTAATGTTGCTAAAGCAGCTACTAATGTAGCGGTAGGTGATGAAATGAAGATTCAATTTGGTCAGAAACTATTAACGATTCAAATTGATGATTTAAAAGAAATGGTAAAAAAAGATGAAGCAAGTAATTTATATACGATTAAACATGAAGAATATATCAATCAATAGTGATCTATTAAGTTCTAAACTTGTCCCTTTATTCATATATTAGTGATGGATAAAAGGGAGGGAAAAACTGATGAATTACTATGATAAAAAAACGATGCCAGCACCACAAATGGAACACCATGTAAAAATGACCAATCGCCGTTTGTTGGAGATAGATGGAGTAAAAGAAGTTGATAGCTTTGATAGTGAAGAGTTTCTCCTGCAAACAGTTATGGGTTATCTAGTTATTCGTGGAGATAATTTGCAAATGAAAAACCTCGATGTAGAATCCGGCCATGTTTCCATTAAGGGTAAGATCTATGAGTTATCTTATTTGGACGAGCAACATGGGGAGAAGGCTAAAGGTTTGTTTAGCAAGCTATTCAAATGACATTAAGTACACAATTCATCACTATCATTACAATGGTGGTATCTGGTGTTTATCTTGGTGCTAGTTACCATACTTTTAAACGGCTGGAACGATTGTGGACCTCGAGCATACTATGGAAATATGTGTTAGAGATGTTGTTTTGGCTCATACAAGCTGCGATTCTATATTTCGTACTGTTTCTAGTCAATGAAGGAATTCTAAGGTTATATATTTTTTTGGCAGTGCTGTGTGGTTATGCGATGTTCAAAAGCCTTTTTGAACAGGCTTTTGGTCGCATAGTAGATACGTTGATACGTATTGTCCTTCACATTTATCGCTTTATTTACCGCATAGTAGAAATTTTTGTTGTAAAGCCTATTGTATTTATCGTATCATTAGTAGTAGTATGTATTACCAAGGTATTTACCGGTTTATATTCCTTACTACTTTTACTATTAAAAGTAGTGGGCTGGCCAATAAAGGTAATTGTTTCCATCCTATCACCTTTATTGCCAAAAAATGCTAAAAAATATCTACATCTTTTTTATCGGTTTTATAGTAAAATAAAAAGAAAAGAATAATTTCCACAAGGGAGGCAGTGGTGAATTATGGCCAAACGAAATAATGTATCTCGTATCAATGATGCATATATCGAACAATACGACGCTCAAGTAAAACGGCAAAAACGTAGAAAAAAGAAATTATACCGTAGATTAATGTTATTTGGCATGATTGTCGCCGTCACCATGGTTAGCCTCGTTACTTTTCATATTAATCAGCGTGTGAAATATCAGGATATGCAACAGGAATATACTGAGCTTTCTAGCGAATTAACTAGTCTTGAAAAAGAAGAAAAGAAATTGAAAGAAGAAATAGAGCTTTTAAATGATGAAGAATATTTGTTGCAAATAGCGAAAACGAATTATTTCTTTACGGAAGAAGGAGAGATCGTCTTTAAATTGCCAGAAGAAGATGCATCTTATTGACACCGTTTTAATTGCTTGGCTATAATATAGTTGTAGTATATTTTTTTAAATTTTAAGGAGGAGCAATTTTTTTATGTCAATCGAAGTAGGCAGCAAGTTGCAGGGAAAGGTAACAGGAATCACTAATTTTGGAGCATTTATTGAATTACCTGGAGGTAAAACAGGTCTAGTTCATATTAGTGAAGTTGCCGATAATTATGTAAAAGACATTAATGAACATTTAACTGTAGGTGATGAAGTAACGGTAAAGGTTCTTAATGTGGAAGATGATGGTAAAATCGGTTTATCTATCAAGAAAGCAAAAGACAATCCGCCACCATCTAATCGTCGCAAAAATCAAGGAAATCCAAAAAATAACCGCGAAAGAGGCGAATCATTTGAACAAAAAATGAATCGTTTCTTAAAAGATTCTGAAGATCGCTTAGCAACTCTTAAAAAGCATACAGAATCAAAACGCGGAGGACGAGGGGCGAGAAAAGGCTAAAACTTGCTGTCTATGTTACGTAAAGAAGACGGATGTGACTCGTAATTATATATCATAAAAAAAGCTACCGACCAAAAGTTGGTAGCTTTTTCTTTATAGTGGTAAGTTTATAAAATGGGAGTACTTGTCCCCTTCGCACTGGTTCAAATGGAATCATTTATACAGAAAAAACTAAACTGCGAAAAACTCTGTTGAGGATTTGCTCTTTTCCGTTTCCTTCCATATAGTGGTCGATTACCGCTCCGGCAGACTCTCCGCTTTCCGTGGGCTCGACTTCAGCTAACGTTGCAAAGTGGATCTTCAGCTCTCGCTGTCCCATAGGAGTCTCCGTATTCTGCCTACGCTAATGAAATGGATCTATCTTTTGAAAGTAGAAGATCATAGAAACTAATTCCTTAGGATTTATTCTTTCCATAATCAGAACACTACGCAAAATACTTCGCTTTGTGTAACCGAGGCTGTGACGGACATTTATTCCGCTATCCATCTTAAACAACGCTAATTCACACCGAAAGTCACCAAATAAGGGATTAAATGTCCGCCAACTTCGCAAAATGGGAGTTATCCTATCAAATAACGCACTAAATGTCCGCCTAACAAACGTTAAAGGTAGCGACCTTTGGAAGAAAGCAGCGCCCCGCAAGATTTTCATTAATTCGCAGTTTTTATCTACATCGAATCGGAACAGAGTCTGCGAGTATGGTTTTATTTAATATAAAAAAAGACTTGGCATTTGCCCAAGTCTTTTGCTTTATAGCGGCGGAGGGGATCGAACCCCCGACCTCACGGGTATGAACCGTACGCTCTAGCCAGCTGAGCTACACCGCCATCATATAAAAAAAGATGCTGTCTTTTTTGAAGACACAAAAAATATAATACAACAGCTTTTCCTATCTGTCAACAAACAACTTCAAATTTCTTATTATCTTTTCTGTATCAACACAGTCTGTCAAAAATATTGAAAGAAATGAAAGGAAAGGTAAGAAGAAAATGTCGTTTGGTTCTTTATATAAGGAATAGCGTCGAACTTTTTAGAACGGCATCTTCCTTGTTTTGACAAAATATCGAGAAGAGATGTGATTTAATGTGGACAGAGGAGTGATATAAATGAACACATATACGGATAATAAACCAAAATCTTTTTTTTCCAGCACTCACCCTGTGATAAATAACTTACGGAAAAAGATCGGCCAACAATGGACAAGCTTAATGTTTGAGAAAGGTTTGCTTATTTGTATTATTGGTTTTTTATTAGGAAGAGCCGTCATTTTATCGACACTTTCACCATTTGTAATCGCATTCGTTGCGGCTGTATGGTTTTTACGTCGAGACAAAGTACTTCCCCTTATTACATTCTCATTAATAGGAGCTTTTACATACAGTCTATCACATAGCTTCTATATATTTTTATCTATTTCTATCTTGATAGTCCTCTCTTTTTTTATTTATCGATCGAAATCGATAGAGAGGATATTACCGTTTTTCGTCTTTTTTGCAGCGAGTATTCCTAGAATCAGTATCTATGCTATGACAACAAAACTAACATACTTGGAGTGGGTCATCGCTTTGGTCGAGGGAATATTGGCAGCTGTTCTATTACTTATCTTTATGCAAAGTATTCCATTATTATCACCAAAAAGGTATAAACCAATATTAAAAAATGAAGAAATTGTTTGTTTTATTATTTTGTTAGCTTCGGTATTAACAGGAGTAATTGGTGTCGAAATATATGAAGCGCAAATGGAACAGGTTCTTGCAAGATATTTAGTATTGCTTCTTGCATTAGTGGGTGGTGCTGCTATTGGTTCTACAGTTGGCGTTGTAGCTGGATTAATATTAAGCCTAGCTAATATCGCCAACATGTTTCAGATGAGTTTATTAGCATTTTCCGGTTTGTTAGGTGGGTTACTGAAAGAAGGAAGAAAACTGGCAGTTAGTTTAGGATTATTAATTAGTACATTGTTAATCAGCGTATATGGCGATTCCTTTGATTATTTGGCAACAGCATTAATGGAATCTGCGTTAGCGATCTTATTATTTTTAATAACACCGAGCAAATTGATTAAACAGATTGCTAAATATATACCTGGTACGGTTGAACATACAAACGAGCAGGAGCAATATTTGCAAAAGGTTCGCAACGTTACTGCTCACCGGGTGGAAAGGTTCTCCAATGTATTTAAAGCTTTATCACGCAGCTTTCAAACAGAATCCAATCAATGGCAGGAACAGGATTTAGAAGTGGACTACTATTTAAGTAATGTCACGGAAAAAACTTGTCAAACATGCTTTAAAAAAGAAACCTGTTGGGTTCAACAATTTGATAAAACATACGATTTAATGCGGGATGTCAAAGATCAATTGGAGACAGATGATCAATTGAACAATATTACGAACAGACAGTTTGAAAATCATTGTATTAAATCTCGTAAAGTTATCGATACGATGCAACAAGAATTATCTTTTTTTGAGGCAAATAAACAGTTGAAGAAACAAGTGTTAGAAAGCAGGCGTTTTGTCGCAGATCAATTAAATGGTGTATCAGAAGTAATGGAGAATTTTGCCAATGAAATTTTGAAAGAGAAAGAAAACCATGAACAACAAGAAATTGAAATGGTTGCAGCATTAAAACATGTTGGTATTGAGCTTGAAAAATTAGATATTTATAATTTGGAAAAAGGAAACATCGATATTGAAATGGTGATTACTTTCGAGCAATACCATGGGGAAGCTGCGAAACTGATTGCGCCTATTCTCTCTGATATTTTGGATGAAACGATCATTGTTGTTACAGAAGATCTATCCCCTCTAGCAAAAGGACATAGCTTCTTTACCTTTGGTTCTGCCAGAAAATTTGTCATTGACACTGGAGTGGCACATGCAGCGAAAGGTGGAGGGTTAATATCAGGAGATTGCTATAAGTCAATGGACCTTGGAGCTGGGAAATATGCGTTAGCTATTAGTGACGGAATGGGAAACGGAGATCGAGCACATGAAGAAAGCACCGAGACCTTACGTTTATTACAACAAATTTTAGAATCTGGCCTGCACGAGCAAGTGGCGATTAAATCAATCAACTCCATTCTAGCGCTGCGAACAAATGAAGAAATTTACGCAACACTAGATTTAGCGATGGTAGATCTTCACCATGCAGTAGTTCAATTTTTAAAGGTTGGTTCAACACCTAGTTTTATTATGCGAAATGATGCTGTAGAGAAGATAGAAGCTGGTAATCTTCCAATCGGAATTATTCAAGAGGTGGAAGTGGATGTAGTCAGCGCACAATTAAAAGCTGGAGATTTTTTAATTATGATGAGTGATGGTATTTTTGAAGGCCCTAAAGATATAGAGAATGTAGATCTTTGGTTGCAACGAAAACTACTGGAAATGGAAACGAAAGAGCCTCAAGAGATCGCTGATTTGTTACTGGAAGAGGTGATTCGAACACAAAGAGGTGAGATTGAAGATGATATGACTGTATTAGTAGCTGAAATTAAAGAAAACCAACCACAATGGGCACCCATTCGTTCTTTCCGTCAATTTGACAGGGAAAACATTAGCTGAGGGTAGGAGGTCAAACGTATAATTCTTTCCATTATTGGCGAACCTTACTAATAATCAGTGACCAATAATAGGAGGGAAACGATATGAAAACAGGGACACTTAAACAAATCCTTTTAATTACAGATGGTTGTTCAAATCAAGGGGAAGATCCAGCACTAGTAGCTAGTTTAGTAGCCGAACAAGGAATTACAGTTAATGTTATTGGTATCTTAGAAGATAATCATACAGAACAACCCGAAGGACTGGAAGAGGTAGAAGAAATTGCTGGTAACGGTCAAGGAGTCAGTCAAATTGTCTATCAGGATGTATTAGCACAAACAGTTCAAACTGTTACGAAACAGGCAATGACGGAAACGTTACAAGGTGTCGTGAATAATGAATTAAAGCAAATATTAGGTAGTGAAAAAACAATGGAAGAATTACCTCCCGATCAACGTGGGGAAGTAATGGAAGTGGTGGATGAATTAGGGGAAACATGCGATTTAGAAGTGTTAGTACTCGTCGATACAAGTGCGAGCATGACGAACAAATTACCGACTGTTCAAGAAGCTCTTATTGATCTCTCTATCAGTATGAACGCAAGAATCGGTCGAAGTCGTTTCGCTGTATATCAATTTCCTGGACGGAAAAAAGCGATTCAACAATTAGTAGACTGGACCTCCAAACTAGATTCCATTACTTCTATCTTTGCAAAAATATCCAGTGGAGGTATCACACCAACTGGACCAGCTTTAAAGGAAGCTATGTATCAATTTGGTAAGAAGACGTTACGAAGGAGATTTATGCGCGATGATTACACAGACATCGAAGAAGCCTGATATACATTTAAGGAAAGGACAAATAGTCAAAGGTAAATGGCATCGAAATTACTACCATGTCGTAAAGAAACTAGGTAGTGGTGCGATTGGCGCTGTATATCTTTGTGTGCACGAAAACAAACAAGTAGCTCTGAAAATCAGTAAACAAAGTGCATCTGTTAGTTCTGAAGTAAATGTATTGAAATCCTTTCAAGCGGTTCAAGGTTATCACCTTGGACCTTCTTTGATAGACGTGGATGATTATCAGTCTCAGAATGGTTTTACCTATTCTTTTTATGTAATGGAATATATATCTGGTGAGTCATTGCACGATTTTATTAGAAGAAATGGCCATGAGTGGTTAATATCTCTATTAATTAAATTTGCTAACGATTTACATGTATTACATCAGCAAGGGTATGTATTTGGTGATTTAAAAATAGAAAATCTAATTGTGTCACGCAAACCGGTTCAATTAAGATGGGTTGATGTCGGAGGGACAACATTACAAGGCAGAGCGATCAAGGAATACACCGAGTTCTACGATCGTGCCTATTGGCAATGCGGTTCTCGTAAAGCGGATCCAGGTTATGATCTTTTTGCATTAGCTATGGTGATTTTGCGTGTCTATTATCCTAATGGCTTTACAAGAGGGAATAATCCTAAAAAAACGTTACAGCAGAAAATCAATCAAGCGGTAACAATCGAACCATTGAAAAGATTACTACTCATGCTGATCAATAATTCTATTAACGATGCCGAGCAGATAAAAGATTTTTTATTGACTTATTTTATTCATCAGAAATCGAAAAGAGACAAGCGAAGACATCATCAAAAAGCAAAAAGCTCTCATGAAGCATTTTATCCCTTTCTTGAAGTAGGTAGTATATTGACTATTGGAGGAGTTTGTTATATTTATGTAACATTTTTTATGTGATAAAAGGATTTTATAACTCATATTATGTTAAAATAATGTAAAAGAGACTGGATGGGGTGGTGGTGTTTGAGTAAATCAACCCTTTATGACAAATTGATGCCATTTACGAAGAGACATCAATTACTATCCAAGGATGCAAAGGTGTTAGTAGGAGTCTCTGGTGGTGCAGATTCCTTATTATTGCTGTATTATTTAGTAAGCGTGCAGAAATTGTGGCATTTAAAAGTTATGGTGGTTTCTATCGATCATGGCTTGCGTGGGAAAGAGTCTGCAGAAGATATAAAATATGTTGAAAGTATTTGTGAGAATTTAGGTGTTCCTTTTATTGGGAAGCAAGTAGATGTGAATAGGAGAAAAGAAATACATAAGGAAGGAACGCAATTAGCGGCTCGCATTTTGCGTTATCAAGTATTTGAAGAAGTCATGAAAGAAACAGAATCTGATTTTTTAGCCTTGGCACATCATGGTGATGACCAGATAGAAACAGTATTAATGAGAATGGTACGTCAGTCTAATCCAGCTGCATTAACAGGTATCCCCGTAAAAAGAAAATTTGCCAAGGGACATATCATTAGACCTTTATTATGTTTATCCAAGGATGAGATTTATCGGTATTGTCGAGAACTTCATATCATTCCCAGGGAGGATCCTTCGAACAAATCTATCGCCTATACACGCAATTTTTTTCGACTGCAAGTCTTACCTTTGCTCAAGCAACAAGATCAGCAAGTACATATTCATGTACAGGAAATGACAGAGCGTATGACGGAAGACGAGGAATTTCTTCAGAAACAATCAGAAGCAATGATGGATGAAGTTGTAACATGTAATAAAGATACAGCGTTTTTTAAAATTGATGCTTTTCGAGCTTATCCAATAGCTTTACAAAGACGAGCCTTTCATCTAATATTAAACTATCTTTATCAAGAAGTACCGACAGATTTATCATCTCAACACGAAAAGGATTTTTTTTCTTTATTAACACAAGAAAAGAGTAATGTTACATTAGATTTTCCGAAATCTTTAAAAGTAACGAAAAATTATCAAGAATTGCGTTTCCACTTTCTCTCCCAAGTCAATAAGGAATGGAAAGTCCACCAATTCATAAAGGTTCCGGGAATAATGCTATTAGCGAACGGTGCCACTCTTACAGCTGCTTATGCCTCTGGAGCCATCCGAGAAGATAGTCATACTTTATATATCCCGATCGAATGTGAATCATTATTTCCACTGAGTACAAGAGTGAGAATGCCGGGGGATCGAATGAATGTGAGAGGACTAAATGGCCGGAAGAAAGTAAAAGATATATTTATTGATGAGAAGGTTCCCGTTTATCAAAGAGACTACTGGCCCCTCATTTTTGGTGCAGATGGATCTTTACTTTGGATTGTTGGTTTAAAGAAAGCCGAAATAGTACGTGAAAGTTCTGTTGGGAAATATATTGCATTAACATATACAGATTCAAACGAATAGGAGGCAGCAAGATGCATCAGGAAATAAAGGAAATATTAATTTCAGAAGAGCAAATACAAGCAAAATGTAAAGAGCTCGGTGAACAGTTGACACAAGAATACAAAGGGAGATTTCCATTAGCGGTAGGTGTATTAAAAGGAGCTTTACCCTTTATGTCGGATATATTACGTTCGATTGATACACATCTGGAAATGGATTTTATGGATGTATCCAGTTATGGGAATGAAATGCGTTCCTCTGGTGAAGTTAAAATCGTAAAAGATTTAGATACAAAAGTAGAGGGACGTGATATCTTAATTATCGAAGATATTATTGATAGTGGTCTTACACTCAGTTATCTAGTTGACTTATTTAAATATCGTCAGGCAAATTCTATTAAAATTGTTACATTATTAGATAAACCTGAAGGAAGAACTGTCGATATTAAAGCAGATACGGTAGGTTTTGAAGTGCCAAATGAATTTGTGGTGGGCTATGGATTAGATTATCAAGAGAAATATCGAAACCTACCATATATAGGTATTTTGAAACCAGAAATTTATGGTGGAGAAGAATAAAAGGAAAATGAAGCACAAGTCAGTTGTAATTAGTTGTCATAAAGTCTTTCAATATGATACTATTTACTATAGTTTTCTCGTTTCGGGAGGAGGTAGGCAATGAATCGGATTATACGTAATGTGATCCTTTATTTCGTAATCTTTTTGGTTGTGATTGGGATCATATCAGTATTCAGCAGCCAAAACAACCAGGCTGAAGAATTAAAAGTAAACGAATTTATGCAAGCATTAGAAAATAACCAAATCACAAGTATGGAAATGCGCCCTTCCAATGGTGTCATGCGTATTGAAGGGGAATTAGAGGGTGATACCCCATTTATAACCAATGTTCCTGACAATCCATCTATAGTTGACTCTATTGTAGAACAAGGTGGAAATGAACAAGGCGTATTGACAATGGATGAAGAAGAACAACCAAGTGGATGGGTTACATTTTTAACGACCATGATTCCATTTGTTATTATATTCATTCTATTTTTCTTCTTGCTTAACCAGGCTCAAGGTGGCGGTAGCCGTGTCATGAACTTTGGTAAGAGTAAGGCGAAAATGTACAATGAAGAAAAGAAAAAAGTTCGTTTCAGAGATGTTGCTGGTGCGGATGAAGAAAAGCAGGAATTAGTAGAGGTTGTAGATTTCTTAAAGGATCCTCGTAAATTCTCTGCTATTGGTGCAAAAATTCCAAAAGGGGTTTTATTAGTTGGACCTCCTGGTACAGGTAAAACATTACTTGCCAGAGCAGTTGCAGGTGAAGCAGGAGTTCCTTTCTTTTCTATCAGTGGTTCGGATTTCGTTGAAATGTTTGTAGGTGTCGGTGCGTCTCGTGTACGTGATTTATTTGAAAATGCGAAGAAAAATGCACCATGTATCATCTTTATCGATGAGATTGATGCAGTAGGTCGTCAGCGTGGCGCTGGTGTAGGTGGCGGTCACGATGAACGTGAACAAACCTTAAATCAATTACTCGTTGAAATGGATGGTTTTGGTGAGAATGAAGGAATTATCATTATCGCTGCAACAAACAGACCAGATATTTTAGACCCGGCATTATTACGTCCAGGACGTTTTGACCGTCAAATTACAGTAGATCGTCCAGACTTAAAAGGTCGTGAAGATGTCTTAAAAGTACACGCACGTAATAAACCACTAGCAGATGATGTGGAGTTAAAAACGATTGCGATGCGAACACCAGGTTTTTCTGGTGCAGATTTGGAAAACTTGCTGAATGAAGCGGCACTTGTAGCGGCACGATATGACAAAGAGAAGATTGGCATGGAAGATGTTGACGAAGCAATTGACCGTGTTATTGCAGGGCCTGCGAAGAAAAGTAGGGTTATATCCAAAAAAGAACGAAATATTGTGGCATACCATGAAAGTGGACATACGATTATTGGTATGGTGTTAGATGATGCAGATATGGTACATAAGGTAACGATAGTACCTCGTGGTCAAGCTGGTGGATATGCAGTCATGCTCCCGCGTGAAGATCGCTACTTTATGACAAAACCAGAATTATTTGATAAAATCACCGGTTTGTTAGGTGGTCGTGTTGCAGAGGAGATTATCTTTGGTGAAGCAAGTACTGGTGCTCATAATGACTTCCAGCGAGCAACTGGAATTGCTCGTAAGATGGTTACGGAATATGGTATGAGTGAAAAGATTGGACCACTGCAATTTGGCAACAGCAACAGCCAAGTATTCTTGGGTCGGGATATGCAAAGTGAACAAAATTACAGTGATGCGATCGCATATGAAATTGACCAGGAAATGCAAAACTTCATTCAGGAATGCTATAGCAGAGCAAAACAAATTCTCACAGAAAATCGGGACAAATTAGAGCTTGTAGCTAAAACATTATTAGAAGTCGAGACGTTAGATGCAGGTCAGATCAAAGGATTATTTGAAGAAGGTAAACTACCTGACCCTGTTGTTTCTGAACAAGATGGAGACAAAAAACCATCTGAAAAGGCAGAAACAAATGACACTAATGATGAAAATAACAAGTCATCTGATTTTAAAGTAAACATTCAACCGAAATCTGAGGAAAGTTATTTTGAAAAAGACTCGAAAAGCTATTTCGATGAAGACAAATCAACCGAAGATTCCGATGATAAAGATAAACAATAAAACGAAAAGCAGTTCCTACACTACAGAGGAACTGCTTTTTTTTGCGCTATATGAAAGAAGTATAGGCACTCACCTACACTAAAAACATAAACTGCGAAGTAACTTTTGCGAGGATTTGCCTTCTTCCGTTCTGAATTTTGATGAGATTTGGCATACGCTTCGGCAGAATACGGAGACTCCTACGGGAACAGCACGAGCCGCAGACCCCGCAGGAAAGCGATTTTTGCTTTCCGAGGAGGCTAAGGCCGTGCCCGTTGAAAGCGTAGTATCTTGCCGGAACGTGTCATAGCACTCAACTATAATCAGAATGGAAGAAAGCATCACCCCGAATATATTCACTAGTTCGCAGTTTGTATCTACTACTTATTAGGTATAGTCTTGAGTGGGGCTTGCTTTTTTAATGAGTATATTGTTTTGCACTAGCTTGTATGGGATTTTTGCAACCATAAAACTTGCGACTTGTTGCTTGCAACCTATACAATATGAAAATAAGTAAACAAATTTTTTTGGAATTGTGGAGGATATTATGATCTTTGTATTAGATGTTGGTAATACAAACACCGTATTAGGGGTGTTTAACGACGGCCAATTAACATACCAATGGCGCATGCAAACAGACAAAAACAAAACAGAAGATGAATATGCCATGTTTATTAAATCGCTTTTAGCACATGAAGGACTTACTTTTTCAGATATTAATGGCATTGTCATCTCATCCGTAGTCCCACCAATTTTATTTGCCCTTCAACGTATGGCAGATAAATATTTCCATTGTAGTCCAATGATAATTGGTGATGAAAAAGTGAATCCATACTTAAAAATGAAGTATCCTAACCCTAAAGAGTTAGGTGCTGATCGTGTCGTCAATGCAGTAGGCGTTATCAAAGAATATGGTTCCCCTAGTATCATTATTGACTTTGGGACTGCTACAACCTATTGTTACATCAATGAGGCAGATGAATATGTCAGTGGTGTTATCACCCCAGGCATTAATATTTCTTTAGAAGCTCTATATCAGAATGCAGCTAAGTTACCGAAAATCGAAGTTAAAAAGCCAAATTATGTTTTAGGACAATCAACGGTAGAAGCGATGCAATCTGGTGTCTATTTCGGGTACGTCGGTCAAGTAGATGCCGTTGTTAACCGGATTAAAAAAGAGGTTGGCGGATCACCAAAAGTGATCGCAACAGGTGGTTTAGCAACATTAATTGCTAAAGATTCTTCTGTCATTGATATTGTAGACCCTTACCTAACCTTAAAAGGATTGTACGAAATATACCAAAAGAATGAGAGAGATTTTGCATAAAGGAAAGGACGTTAATATATGAATGATTATTTATTAAAAGCAACAGCATATGATGGGGACGTGAGAGCATACACAATCCGGTCAACAGATACGGTTGAAGAAGCGCGCCAACGTCAAGATACCTGGGCAACTGCTTCTGCAGCTCTAGGAAGAACACTTTCTATATCCACGATGTTAGGTGCGATGCTGAAAGGTGAGGATAAACTGACAGTAAAAGTGGAAGGAAACGGACCAATGGGTGCAATTATTGCTGATGCAAATGCCAAAGGGGAAGTCCGTGGTTATGTTGGAAATCCTCATGTAGATTTCGAATCGAACGAGCAAGGAAAACTGGATGTAAGAAGAGCAGTGGGGACGGAGGGAACACTAAGCATTGTTAAAGATTTAGGGTTGAAAAATCATTTTACCGGCCAAGTTCCAATTGTATCAGGGGAAATAAGCGAAGATTTTACCTATTATTTAGCTAATTCTGAACAGGTTCCTTCTGCGGTAGGAGCAGGTGTTTTAGTAAACCCGGATCACAGTATTTTAGCCGCGGGGGGATTTATCGTACAAATGCTGCCAGGAGCATCGGAAGAAACAATTGCCAGAATTGAAGAAAACATCGCCAATGTTCCACCTATTTCAAAATTGATCCAAGATGGAAAACAACCAGAGGAGATATTAGCGTTGTTATTAGGTGAGGATAAAGTAAAAGTACATGAACGATTACCGGTTCAATTTTCTTGCCCTTGCTCAAAAGAAAGACTGGAAACAGCAATCCAAAGTTTAGGAAATGAAGAGATTGATTCCATGATTAGAGAAGATCATGGGGCAACAGCTTCTTGTCATTTTTGTAATGAAACATACAAATTCACTATCGATGAGTTGCGAGCTTTAAAGACACAGTAGTAGGGGGAGTAATAGTTGAGGGTATCACGTCTGGTGTTATGGTCTATTATATTACTATTGCTCATAACAAATATTACAACCATTTTTATCTTTTCTGGGGAAAATAGCTCAGACGAATTTGTAGTATTAGAAGAGAATAAAGTGGATCGTAATAAACCTTTAGCAGAAATCGGCAATAAGGAAATCTTGTATCAAGATTGGATGAGCGAATTAATAGAGCAATATGGCGAGTCTGTTTTACACGATTTAATTGATAAAGAAGTTGTTTTTCAGTTGGCAGAAAAAGAAAATATAGAGATCCATCCCAAAATAGTAGATCGTGAATTATCCAGAATGATGGTGATGCAAGGATTGCTATCAGCAGATGAAAAAGAGAAAAAGGTTGAAAAGTGGACAGAGCAAATTCACTATCGTTATTATTTACAACATCTTTTAAGTAAAAGCATAAGTGTCTCTGAAGCAGAAATAGAAGAGTATTATCAATTTTATCAAAATCAATACCAGTTTGATGATATGGTCCAGCTGTCACATATTCTCGTTTCTACGGAACAAGAAGCAGAGTATGTGATGGCAAGGTTGGATGACGGTGAATCTTTTAGTGAGGTCGCATCAGAATTGTCGACCGATGAAGGAAGTGTAGCGAGTGGAGGCTATTTAGGATTTTATTCTAAGACAAGCAGTTTTATACCAAGTGAATATTATGACACAGCTATTTCATTAGAAGCTGGAACGTATAGTGAACCAGTATTAGTAAATAACGGGTATGCGATTATTTTTCATCATCAACACCTCCCTGCCATTGAATTAAGCTATGAAGAAGCTTATGAAGAGGTACGACAAGATATAGCCTTAGATCAATTAGAATCTGAAGTAGACGCTTCGGTTCTTTGGGATCAGCTAGAGATAGATTTAAGATATAAAAATGAAAATAATTAACGGGTCCTTTCCAATTTATGGGTTGACAATGTATACCGTTTCATGTAAATTGTAGATAAAACCAATAATTTTACTTGGATTTGAGGAGGAACTGGAATGAAAGTAGCTCAAAATGTTGCGGAATTGATTGGAAATACACCGATTGTCAAATTAAATCGCACAGCAGATCCTGAAGGTGCAGAAATTTACTTAAAGCTAGAATTTATGAATCCTGGTAGTTCTGTTAAGGATCGTATCGCACTTGCGATGGTTGAAGCGGCAGAAGAAGAAGGTATTTTGAAGGATGGAGATACCATTATTGAGCCGACAAGTGGTAATACAGGTATTGGTCTCGCATTAGTTGCCGCTATTAAAGGATATAAAGCAATTTTAGTAATGCCTGATACGATGAGTACGGAAAGACGTAATCTTTTGCGTGCTTATGGTGCCGATTTGGTACTGACGCCAGGTGCAGAAGGTATGAAAGGTGCCATTGCGAAAGCAACAGAATTACAAAAGGAACACGGTTACTTCATGCCTCAGCAGTTTAATAATGTAGCAAACCCTGCAGTTCATGCTCGCACGACCGGTAAAGAAATTGTTGAGCAAATGGGTGATCAACTGGATGCCTTTATTTCTGGTATTGGAACTGGTGGAACAATTACTGGTGCAGGTAAAGTCTTAAAGAATCAGTATAAAGATATTAAGATTTATGCGGTAGAACCAACTGATTCAGCTATATTATCAGGAGGTAAACCAGGTCCTCACAAAATTCAAGGAATCGGTGCAGGTTTTGTACCAGAAGTTCTTGATACGGAAATTTATGATGAAGTTATTACAGTATCTAATGATCAAGCCTATGAAACAGCTAGAGAAGCAGCTCGCAAAGACGGTGTGCTAGGTGGTGTTTCATCAGGTGCAGCTATTCACGCTGCTAAACAAGTAGCGCAAAAACTTGGTAAAGGTAAAAAAGTTCTAGCAGTTCTTCCGAGTAATGGAGAGCGATATCTATCAACACCTCTATATCAATTCGACGAAGAATAAAAGCAAACAATTATCTTATAAATTAAGTACAGAACCCGTTTCAGTTAATATTGAAGCGGGTTTTTATTTCAATATTAGAATTTATATAATCATGCGCAAAATCCATAAACTGCGAAGTAACAGTCATGTGAATTTGCTTTCTTCCATTCTTTTCTTGATGAGTGCATAACCATCGCTGCGGAAAGCGAAGTATTCTGCCGGAGCGTATCCAAACCACTTATCAAAAATCAGGATGGGAGAAAATTTTCACTATGTCGCAGTTTGTATCTACTCCGAATTAAATTAACATTCCGGTATCGTGGTGGGAGTCGCAATGTTGTTTTTTCTTTAGGATAGGATTAGCGTTAGTGGTAGAAAATATTTTTCAGTAGATCTAAACTTTTCAAAAATATTTGTGTTATAATATTTTGTTATGAATAGATTATAGAATTTGTTTCGTAAGGACGGGGTATCATGGAAAAATGGCTACGAACAAAAATAAAGGATTATTATTATCCGGAAAAAACATTAGTCATGGGTATCTTAAATGTTACACCAGACTCTTTTTCAGATGGGGGCAAGTATAATAATATCCAATCGGCCATCCATCAAGCTAAAAAGATGGAAGAAGAAGGCGCAGATATTATCGACATTGGTGGTGAATCAACTAGACCCGGACACAAACCAGTGTCAGAGGAAGAAGAAATAGACCGAGTCCTTCCAGTTATTAGAGCGCTGGTTGATGAAATCAATATACCAATTTCAATTGATACATGGAAAGCGAAGGTAGCAAAACTGTCAATAGAAGCAGGCGCATCGATTATAAATGATGTGTGGGGGGCAAAGAAAGAACCGGATATAGCAAAGGTAGCGGCAGAATTAGATGTGCCGATTATACTGATGCACAATCGAGAAGATCCGTCATATGATTCGCTGATGGAAGACGTGTTATCTGATTTAAAAGAGAGTATCCAAATTGCATTAGACGCAGGTGTAAAAAAAGAACAGCTTATTCTCGATCCAGGCATTGGATTTGCTAAGACATATGAAGAAAATATTCAAGTGATTCAGGAAATGAATCGGCTCCGAGAGTTAGAATATCCGGTATTACTTGGAACGTCCCGTAAGTCCATTATTGCCAAAACATTAAATTTGCCTGTTGATGAACGAGATGAAGGAACAGGAGCGACTGTATGCTACGGTTTGACTAAGGGGTGTGAAATTGTCCGAGTACATAACGTAGCGATGCATGCGAGGATGGTCAAGATGATGGACAAACTGATTGGTAAGGGTGGTGTATAGAATGGATAAGATCCATCTTAATCAAATGACTTTTTACGGCTTTCATGGTGTATTTCCTGAAGAAAAAAAGTTAGGTCAGCGCTTTTTAGTAGATGTTGTATTAGAAGCAGATTTGAAACAAGCAGGGCAAGCAGACGATCTTCATTATTCTATTGATTATGGCCTTGTTTATCAATTGACGAAGCAAGTCGTGGAAGGTCAGTCAAAAAATTTAATTGAAGCAGTAGCTGAAGAGGTTTCTGAGAAACTTTTATCCCAGTTTAATCCATTAAAGGCATGTACCGTTAAAGTAATCAAACCTGATCCACCTATTCCTGGACATTATCAGTCGGTTGCTGTTGAAATTTACAGGGAGAAATCTTTATGAAAAAAGTATATATAGCACTAGGCTCTAATATTCAACCTAGATTAACCTATTTAGACCAAGCTATAGAACAATTAGCTAAGCATGATCAAATAGTAATTAAGGGTCAATCTTCTATATATGAAACGGATCCAGTTGGTTTTGTAGAGCAAGAGCAATTTTTGAATATGGTTATAGAAGTCGAAACTGATTTAGGTCCGAATTCCCTGCTGAGCATTTGCCAAAGTATTGAAGGGAATCTGGGGAGGAAACGAGAGGTAAGATGGGGACCAAGAACAATTGATCTTGACATTTTAGTATATAATCAAGAAAATATAGAAACAGAGCGATTAATTCTACCACATCCAAGATTACATGAACGAGCCTTTGTATTAATACCATTAGCAGAAATAAATCCATTTTTATATATAGCACGCTTAGATCAGAATATAACAGAATTATTGGCAAGAATACCTGCACAAGATAGAGAAGGGGTAGTCAAATGGCAACAAGCAGATGGGGTAAGAGAATCAAAGCATTTCGGAAGTTGAAAGGATATACACAAATAGAATTCGCCGATAAACTTGGAATATCTGTTTCGCAATTAGGTGAAATTGAAAGAGGTAAGAGAATTCCTACAACGGATAATTTAGAAGTTATTGCAAGTAAGCTCGATATTTCATTAGAAGAGTTGCAGCCTAAAATGAAAGAAAATGAGGTAAGACGTTATATGGAAAATAGGTGATATCAACATTCATAACCAAGTCTGGCCGTTTACTTACATTAAAAGGTGAACGAGTAGCAGTAAGGGAAATGCGTAAGCACGCTGCATGGTATTTAAAAGGCTTAAAAGGAAATGGTAAAGTACGTAATCAAATTAATCAGACAGATTCTAAGGAAGAACTAGAAGAATTATTATACGATTATGTAGAACAATTAGAAGAGAAAGCAAGAGTTTCCTAAGTGTGTAAACATTGACACAAATGAGTTCCTTTTCTATACTAATCATGAATGTGATACTGCCAGTGTGATGCTGGCAGTTTTTTGATATATAACAAATAATTAAATTTTTGGGGTGAATAGAATGAGCGAAGAACTGAATGAACACATGCGTGTGCGTTTGGATAAGATGAACAGTTACCGTGAACAGGGTATTGATCCATTTGGTGATAAATTCGTTCGCACGCACTTGGCAGAGGAATTAATAGAAGAATACGATCAGTTCTCTAAAGAAGAATTGGAAGAAAAAGCAATTGAAACTACAGTGGCAGGCCGAATTATGACTAAACGCGGTAAAGGAAAAGCTGGTTTTTCACATATTCAAGATTTAAGTGGCCAAATCCAATTATATGTACGTAAAGATAAAATCGGAGAAGAAGCTTACGAAATCTTTAAGTCAGCAGACTTAGGGGATATTGTAGGTGTTACGGGTACGGTTTTCAAAACAAATGTTGGTGAACTTTCGGTTAAAGCGAATGAATTTACGATGCTAACGAAATCACTTCGTCCTTTACCAGAGAAGTTTCATGGCTTAAAAGATGTAGAGCAGCGTTATCGTCAGCGCTACTTAGATTTAATTACTAATATGGATAGTAAAAATACATTTGTTCTTCGCAGTAAGATTATTCAGTCGATGCGTCGATACTTAGATGATAGAGGTTTCTTAGAAGTAGAAACACCAATGATGCACGGTATTGCCGGTGGTGCTTCTGCGCGCCCGTTTGAAACACACCATAACGCACTTGATATTCCTTTATATATGCGTATTGCCATTGAGTTGCATTTAAAACGATTGATTATCGGTGGTATGGAAAAAGTTTATGAAATTGGTCGTGTATTCCGTAACGAAGGAGTATCCACTCGTCACAATCCGGAATTCACCATGATTGAATTGTATGAAGCATATGCAGACTATCATGATATTATGGAGCTTGTTGAAAACTTGGTGGCTCATATCGCCAAAGAAGTAACTGGATCTACAACAGTTACTTACGGGAACTATGAGGTTGATTTAGCGCCAAGATGGACAAGACTTCATATGGTAGATGCCATTAAAGAACATACTGATGTAGATTTCTGGAAAGAGATGACGGATGATGAGGCGAATGCTTTAGCTAAAGAACATGGTGTAGAAGTAGAAGATACTATGACATATGGACATATTGTTAATGAATTTTTTGAACAGAAAGTAGAAGAAAAGCTAATTCAGCCAACCTTCGTATACGGTCATCCTGTAGAAATATCTCCTTTAGCTAAGAAGAATAAGGAGGACGAACGTTTTACAGATCGTTTTGAACTATTTATTGTAGGACGTGAGCATGCAAATGCATTCTCTGAACTAAATGATCCAATTGATCAACGAGAACGATTTGAAGCACAAGTTAAAGAAAAGGAACAAGGTAATGATGAAGCGCATGAAATGGATGAGGACTTTTTAGAAGCACTTGAGTATGGCATGCCTCCAACTGGTGGTTTAGGTATAGGTATTGATCGACTTGTTATGTTGTTAACTAATTCTCCATCGATCCGAGATGTTTTACTTTTTCCACAAATGCGTAATAAATAATTGTACGGAAGAACCTTGGCGATTAAGATGGCCAAGGTTCTTTTTTATCAGATGTTTTTGATGAGAAAAAGTTTTTAAATTTTTCATCAAAGAAAATGAATAATATTGTTGACATTAGATCTACCTGCATGGTATATTATTAATCGTCGCTGAAAACGACGTAACAAAAAACATCATCTTTCAACAACAACAACCAAGAAATTAAAGCAAAAAATTTGTTGACATAAAACGAATGAGATGGTATGATATAAAAGTTGTCGCAAAAAAGACAATCACTATTGATCTTTGAAAACTGAACAAAACAACCAGTATGATTTTAAACATGAAACAAGCTAGCTTATAGAAGCGAGCGCAAGTCAACTTTATTGAGAGTTTGATCTTGGCTCAGGACGAACGCTGGCGGCGTGCCTAATACATGCAAGTCGAGCGCGGGAAGCAAAAAGATCTCTTCGGAGTGACATTTGTGGAACGAGCGGCGGACGGGTGAGTAACACGTGGGCAACCTGCCTGTAAGACTGGGATAACTCCGGGAAACCGGGGCTAATACCGGATAATACTTTTCTTCGCATGAAGGAAAGTTGAAAGATGGCCTTTGGCTATCACTTACAGATGGGCCCGCGGCGCATTAGCTAGTTGGTGGGGTAAGAGCTCACCAAGGCAACGATGCGTAGCCGACCTGAGAGGGTGATCGGCCACACTGGGACTGAGACACGGCCCAGACTCCTACGGGAGGCAGCAGTAGGGAATCTTCCGCAATGGACGAAAGTCTGACGGAGCAACGCCGCGTGAACGAAGAAGGTTTTCGGATCGTAAAGTTCTGTTGTTAGGGAAGAACAAGTACCGTTCAAATAGGGCGGTACCTTGACGGTACCTATCGAGGAAGCCCCGGCTAACTACGTGCCAGCAGCCGCGGTAATACGTAGGGGGCAAGCGTTGTCCGGAATTATTGGGCGTAAAGCGCGCGTAGGCGGTTTCTTAAGTCTGATGTGAAATCTTGCGGCTCAACCGCAAGCGGTCATTGGAAACTGGGGAACTTGAGTGCAGAAGAGGAGAGCGGAATTCCACGTGTAGCGGTGAAATGCGTAGATATGTGGAGGAACACCAGTGGCGAAGGCGGCTCTCTGGTCTGTAACTGACGCTGAGGTGCGAAAGCGTGGGGAGCGAACAGGATTAGATACCCTGGTAGTCCACGCCGTAAACGATGAGTGCTAGGTGTTAGGGGGTTTCCGCCCCTTAGTGCTGCAGTTAACGCAATAAGCACTCCGCCTGGGGAGTACGGCCGCAAGGCTGAAACTCAAAAGAATTGACGGGGGCCCGCACAAGCGGTGGAGCATGTGGTTTAATTCGAAGCAACGCGAAGAACCTTACCAGGTCTTGACATCTTCGGATGTCCCTAGAGATAGGGAGTTCCCTTCGGGGACCGAATGACAGGTGGTGCATGGTTGTCGTCAGCTCGTGTCGTGAGATGTTGGGTTAAGTCCCGCAACGAGCGCAACCCTTGATCTTAGTTGCCAGCATTAAGTTGGGCACTCTAAGGTGACTGCCGGTGACAAACCGGAGGAAGGTGGGGATGACGTCAAATCATCATGCCCCTTATGACCTGGGCTACACACGTGCTACAATGGATGGAACAAAGGGCAGCGAAGCGGCAACGCATTAGCAAATCCCATAAATCCATTCTCAGTTCGGATTGCAGGCTGCAACTCGCCTGTATGAAGCCGGAATCGCTAGTAATCGTGGATCAGCATGCCACGGTGAATACGTTCCCGGGCCTTGTACACACCGCCCGTCACACCACGAGAGTTGGCAACACCCGAAGTCGGTGGGGTAACCTTTGGAGCCAGCCGCCGAAGGTGGGGCCAATGATTGGGGTGAAGTCGTAACAAGGTAGCCGTATCGGAAGGTGCGGCTGGATCACCTCCTTTCTAAGGATTAAAGGAACACCTTTTTTACAAGGTGCAAAAAAACATACTGCGTTGTTTGGTTCAGTTTTGAGAGATCAATTCTCTCTCTATTATGTACCTTGAAAACTAGATAAGAGTATGACAAGACATCAAACAAAAACCAACGACTTTTTCATGCGTTAAGCATAGTAAGTATTGTAAGTATAGTTAAGTGAAGAAGGGCGCACGGTGGATGCCTTGGCACTAGGAGCCGAAGAAGGACGGGACAAACACCGATATGTCTCGGGGAGCCGTACGTAGGCATCGATCCGAGAATTTCCGAATGGGGAAACCCTCTACTCGTCATGGAGTAGAACGTACATCTGAATTCATAGGATGTACGAGGCAGACCCGGGGAACTGAAACATCTCAGTACCCGGAGGAAGAGAAAGCAAATGCGATTTCCCGAGTAGCGGCGAGCGAAACGGAATTAGCCCAAACCAAAAAGCTTGCTTTTTGGGGTTGTAGGACACTCCATTGGAGTTATCAAGAAACACATTAGACGAAGCGGTCTGGAACGACCCGCGACAGAAGGTAAGAGCCCTGTAGTCGAAAGTGTGTTTCCTCCGGAGTGGATCCTGAGTACGGCGGAACACGTGAAATTCCGTCGGAATCCGGGAGGACCATCTCCCAAGGCTAAATACTACCTAGTGACCGATAGTGAACCAGTACCGTGAGGGAAAGGTGAAAAGCACCCCGGAAGGGGAGTGAAAGAGATCCTGAAACCGTGTGCCTACAAGTAGTCGAAGCCCTTTTATGGGTGACGGCGTACCTTTTGTAGAATGGACCGGCGAGTTACGATCCCCTGCAAGGTTAAGTGGAAGACACGGAGCCGCAGCGAAAGCGAGTCTGAATAGGGCGATATAGTAGGTGGTCGTAGACCCGAAACCGTGTGATCTACCCATGTCCAGGGTGAAGGTCAGGTAACACTGACTGGAGGCCCGAACCCACGTATGTTGAAAAATGCGGGGATGAGGTGTGGGTAGGGGTGAAATGCCAATCGAACACGGAGATAGCTG
Source organism: Gracilibacillus salitolerans (assembly GCF_009650095.1). Classification (GTDB taxonomy): domain Bacteria; phylum Bacillota; class Bacilli; order Bacillales; family Amphibacillaceae; genus Gracilibacillus; species Gracilibacillus salitolerans. Next base: position 126,642 of record NZ_CP045915.1, read on the forward strand.
GTTCTCTCCGAAATAGCTTTAGGGCTAGCCTCAAGGGATGTATGTTGGAGGTAGAGCACTGATTGGACTAGGGGCCCTCACCGGGTTACCGAATTCAGTCAAACTCCGAATGCCAATCATATTACCTTGGGAGTCAGACTATGGGTGATAAGGTTCATAGTCGAAAGGAAACAGCCCAGACCGTCAGCTAAGGTCCCCAAGTATACGTTAAGTGGAAAAGGATGTGGCGTTGCTTAGACAACCAGGATGTTGGCTTAGAAGCAGCCATCATTTAAAGAGTGCGTAATAGCTCACTGGTCGAGTGACGCTGCGCCGAAAATATACCGGGGCTAAACGTATCACCGAAGCTACGGATTGTTCTTCGAACAATGGTAGGAGAGCGTTCTAAGTGCAGTGAAGTCAGACCGTGAGGACTGGTGGAGCGCTTAGAAGTGAGAATGCCGGTATGAGTAGCGAAAAGAAGTGAGAATCTTCTTCACCGAATGCCTAAGGTTTCCTGAGGAAGGCTCGTCCGCTCAGGGTTAGTCGGGGCCTAAGCCGAGGCCGAAAGGCGTAGGCGATGGACAACAGGTTGATATTCCTGTACCACCCAATTCCGTTTGAGTGATGGGGGGACGCAGAAGGATAAGGAATGCGCACCATTGGATGTGTGCGTCGAAGCAGTAAGAGCGTCAGATAGGCAAATCCGTCTGGCAAGCTTGAGCTGTGATCGGGAGGGAAATAGAGTACCGAAGTTCCGGATTTCACGCTGCCAAGAAAAGCCTCTAGCAAGGAAAAGGGTGCCCGTACCGCAAACCGACACAGGTAGGCGAGGAGAGAATCCTAAGGTGATCGGGAGAACTCTCGTTAAGGAACTCGGCAAAATGACCCCGTAACTTCGGGAGAAGGGGTGCTCCTTTAAGGAGGAGCCGCAGTGAAAAGGCCCAAGCGACTGTTTAGCAAAAACACAGGTCTCTGCGAAGCCGAAAGGCGAAGTATAGGGGCTGACACCTGCCCGGTGCTGGAAGGTTAAGGGGATGCGTTAGCATTAGCGAAGCGTTGAACCGAAGCCCCAGTAAACGGCGGCCGTAACTATAACGGTCCTAAGGTAGCGAAATTCCTTGTCGGGTAAGTTCCGACCCGCACGAAAGGTGCAACGACTTGGGCACTGTCTCAACGAGAGACCCGGTGAAATTATACTATGCGTGAAGATGCGCATTACCCGCGACAGGACGGAAAGACCCCGTGGAGCTTTACTGTAGCCTGATATTGAATGTTGGTACAGCTTGTACAGGATAGGTGGGAGCCTGAGAAACGTGAGCGCTAGCTTACGTGGAGGCGCCGGTGGGATACCACCCTGGCTGTATTGACCTTCTAACCCAGAACCGTGATCCGGTTCGGAGACAGTGTCAGGTGGGCAGTTTGACTGGGGCGGTCGCCTCCTAAAATGTAACGGAGGCGCCCAAAGGTTCCCTCAGAATGGTTGGAAATCATTCGTAGAGTGTAAAGGCAGAAGGGAGCTTGACTGCGAGACCTACAAGTCGAGCAGGGACGAAAGTCGGGCTTAGTGATCCGGCGGTACCGAATGGAAGGGCCGTCGCTCAACGGATAAAAGCTACCCCGGGGATAACAGGCTTATCTCCCCCAAGAGTCCACATCGACGGGGAGGTTTGGCACCTCGATGTCGGCTCATCGCATCCTGGGGCTGTAGTCGGTCCCAAGGGTTGGGCTGTTCGCCCATTAAAGCGGTACGCGAGCTGGGTTCAGAACGTCGTGAGACAGTTCGGTCCCTATCCGTCGTGGGCGTTGGAAGTTTGAGAGGAGCTGTCCTTAGTACGAGAGGACCGGGATGGACACACCGCTGGTGCACCAGTTGTTCCGCCAGGAGCATCGCTGGGTAGCTACGTGTGGAAGGGATAAGTGCTGAAAGCATCTAAGCATGAAGCCCCCCTCAAGATGAGACTTCCCATCTATTCGATAGAGTAAGATCCCTCAGAGACGATGAGGTAGATAGGTTCGAGGTGGAAGCATGGTGACATGTGCAGCTGACGAATACTAATCGATCGAGGACTTAACTATACATTTTGTTTGATCTTGTTCCATCACTCTTATCTAGTTTTTAGGGTATATTAAAAAAAATAAAAAAACTCTTGCATTCCATATGAATGATGAGTTATAATGTATCTTGTCCTTGAAAAAAATAGTCTGGTGACGATAGCGGAGAGGTCACACCTGTTCCCATGCCGAACACAGTAGTTAAGCTCTCCAGCGCCCATGGTAGTTGGGGCTCGCGCCCCTGCAAGAGTAGGACGTCGCCAGGCGAAATAAATAGGAGGATTAGCTCAGCTGGGAGAGCACTTGCCTTACAAGCAAGGGGTCGCAGGTTCGAGCCCTGCATCCTCCACCATTTTGCCGGTCTAGCTCAATTGGTAGAGCAACTGACTTGTAATCAGTAGGTTGGGGGTTCAAGTCCTCTGGCCGGCACCACTTGGGAGCCATTAGCTCAGTTGGTAGAGCATCTGACTTTTAATCAGAGGGTCGGAGGTTCGAATCCTCCATGGCTCACCATTTAAGCGGGTGTGGCGGAATTGGCAGACGCGCTAGACTTAGGATCTAGTGTCTCTTGACGTGGGGGTTCAAGTCCCTCCACCCGCACCATACAATTAAAATAAATAAATGCGGAAGTAGTTCAGTGGTAGAACATCACCTTGCCAAGGTGGGGGTCGCGGGTTCGAATCCCGTCTTCCGCTCCAGGAAATTAATCATTTAGTTTGCCAAATGATTAGTGTGTTATTCCTTGCCGGGGTGGCGGAATTGGCAGACGCACAGGACTTAAAATCCTGCGGTGGGTTTCCACCGTGCCGGTTCGAGTCCGGCCCTCGGCACCATTTAGCGCCCGTAGCTCAATTGGATAGAGCGTTTGACTACGGATCAAGAGGTTAGGGGTTCGACTCCTCTCGGGCGCGCCATTACGGGAAGTAGCTCAGCTTGGTAGAGCACTTGGTTTGGGACCAAGGGGTCGCAGGTTCAAATCCTGTCTTCCCGACCATTTAAAATAATTATCTTTGTGGGGCCTTAGCTCAGCTGGGAGAGCGCCTGCTTTGCACGCAGGAGGTCAGCGGTTCGATCCCGCTAGGCTCCACCATTTTTATGCATTGATCTTTGAAAACTGAACAAAACAACCAGTATGATTTTAAACATGAAACAAGCTAGCTTATAGAAGCGAGCGCAAGTCAACTTTATTGAGAGTTTGATCTTGGCTCAGGACGAACGCTGGCGGCGTGCCTAATACATGCAAGTCGAGCGCGGGAAGCAAAAAGATCTCTTCGGAGTGACATTTGTGGAACGAGCGGCGGACGGGTGAGTAACACGTGGGCAACCTGCCTGTAAGACTGGGATAACTCCGGGAAACCGGGGCTAATACCGGATAATACTTTTCTTCGCATGAAGGAAAGTTGAAAGATGGCCTTTGGCTATCACTTACAGATGGGCCCGCGGCGCATTAGCTAGTTGGTGGGGTAAGAGCTCACCAAGGCAACGATGCGTAGCCGACCTGAGAGGGTGATCGGCCACACTGGGACTGAGACACGGCCCAGACTCCTACGGAGGCAGCAGTAGGGAATCTTCCGCAATGGACGAAAGTCTGACGGAGCAACGCCGCGTGAACGAAGAAGGTTTTCGGATCGTAAAGTTCTGTTGTTAGGGAAGAACAAGTACCGTTCAAATAGGGCGGTACCTTGACGGTACCTATCGAGGAAGCCCCGGCTAACTACGTGCCAGCAGCCGCGGTAATACGTAGGGGGCAAGCGTTGTCCGGAATTATTGGGCGTAAAGCGCGCGTAGGCGGTTTCTTAAGTCTGATGTGAAATCTTGCGGCTCAACCGCAAGCGGTCATTGGAAACTGGGGAACTTGAGTGCAGAAGAGGAGAGCGGAATTCCACGTGTAGCGGTGAAATGCGTAGATATGTGGAGGAACACCAGTGGCGAAGGCGGCTCTCTGGTCTGTAACTGACGCTGAGGTGCGAAAGCGTGGGGAGCGAACAGGATTAGATACCCTGGTAGTCCACGCCGTAAACGATGAGTGCTAGGTGTTAGGGGGTTTCCGCCCCTTAGTGCTGCAGTTAACGCAATAAGCACTCCGCCTGGGGAGTACGGCCGCAAGGCTGAAACTCAAAAGAATTGACGGGGGCCCGCACAAGCGGTGGAGCATGTGGTTTAATTCGAAGCAACGCGAAGAACCTTACCAGGTCTTGACATCTTCGGATGTCCCTAGAGATAGGGAGTTCCCTTCGGGGACCGAATGACAGGTGGTGCATGGTTGTCGTCAGCTCGTGTCGTGAGATGTTGGGTTAAGTCCCGCAACGAGCGCAACCCTTGATCTTAGTTGCCAGCATTAAGTTGGGCACTCTAAGGTGACTGCCGGTGACAAACCGGAGGAAGGTGGGGATGACGTCAAATCATCATGCCCCTTATGACCTGGGCTACACACGTGCTACAATGGATGGAACAAAGGGCAGCGAAGCGGCAACGCATTAGCAAATCCCATAAATCCATTCTCAGTTCGGATTGCAGGCTGCAACTCGCCTGTATGAAGCCGGAATCGCTAGTAATCGTGGATCAGCATGCCACGGTGAATACGTTCCCGGCCTTGTACACACCGCCCGTCACACCACGAGAGTTGGCAACACCCGAAGTCGGTGGGGTAACCTTTGGAGCCAGCCGCCGAAGGTGGGGCCAATGATTGGGGTGAAGTCGTAACAAGGTAGCCGTATCGGAAGGTGCGGCTGGATCACCTCCTTTCTAAGGATTAAAGGAACACCTTTTTTACAAGGTGCAAAAAAACATACTGCGTTGTTTGGTTCAGTTTTGAGAGATCAATTCTCTCTCTATTATGTACCTTGAAAACTAGATAAGAGTATGACAAGACATCAAACAAAAACCAACGACTTTTTCATGCGTTAAGCATAGTAAGTATAGTTAAGTGAAGAAGGGCGCACGGTGGATGCCTTGGCACTAGGAGCCGAAGAAGGACGGGACAAACACCGATATGTCTCGGGGAGCCGTACGTAGGCATTGATCCGAGAATTTCCGAATGGGGAAACCCTCTACTCGTCATGGAGTAGAACGTACATCTGAATTCATAGGATGTACGAGGCAGACCCGGGGAACTGAAACATCTCAGTACCCGGAGGAAGAGAAAGCAAACGCGATTTCCCGAGTAGCGGCGAGCGAAACGGAATTAGCCCAAACCAAAAAGCTTGCTTTTTGGGGTTGTAGGACACTCCATTGGAGTTATCAAGAAATACATTAGACGAAGCGGTCTGGAACGACCCGCGACAGAAGGTAAGAGCCCTGTAGTCGAAAGTGTGTTTCCTCCGGAGTGGATCCTGAGTACGGCGGAACACGTGAAATTCCGTCGGAATCCGGGAGGACCATCTCCCAAGGCTAAATACTACCTAGTGACCGATAGTGAACCAGTACCGTGAGGGAAAGGTGAAAAGCACCCCGGAAGGGGAGTGAAAGAGATCCTGAAACCGTGTGCCTACAAGTAGTCGAAGCCCTTTCATGGGTGACGGCGTACCTTTTGTAGAATGGACCGGCGAGTTACGATCCCCTGCAAGGTTAAGTGGAAGACACGGAGCCGCAGCGAAAGCGAGTCTGAATAGGGCGATATAGTAGGTGGTCGTAGACCCGAAACCGTGTGATCTACCCATGTCCAGGGTGAAGGTCAGGTAACACTGACTGGAGGCCCGAACCCACGTATGTTGAAAAATGCGGGGATGAGGTGTGGGTAGGGGTGAAATGCCAATCGAACACGGAGATAGCTGGTTCTCTCCGAAATAGCTTTAGGGCTAGCCTCAAGGGATGTATGTTGGAGGTAGAGCACTGATTGGACTAGGGGCCCTCACCGGGTTACCGAATTCAGTCAAACTCCGAATGCCAATCATATTACCTTGGGAGTCAGACTATGGGTGATAAGGTTCATAGTCGAAAGGAAACAGCCCAGACCGTCAGCTAAGGTCCCCAAGTATACGTTAAGTGGAAAAGGATGTGGCGTTGCTTAGACAACCAGGATGTTGGCTTAGAAGCAGCCATCATTTAAAGAGTGCGTAATAGCTCACTGGTCGAGTGACGCTGCGCCGAAAATATACCGGGGCTAAACGTATCACCGAAGCTACGGATTGTTCTTCGAACAATGGTAGGAGAGCGTTCTAAGTGCAGTGAAGTCAGACCGTGAGGACTGGTGGAGCGCTTAGAAGTGAGAATGCCGGTATGAGTAGCGAAAAGAAGTGAGAATCTTCTTCACCGAATGCCTAAGGTTTCCTGAGGAAGGCTCGTCCGCTCAGGGTTAGTCGGGGCCTAAGCCGAGGCCGAAAGGCGTAGGCGATGGACAACAGGTTGATATTCCTGTACCACCCAATTCCGTTTGAGTGATGGGGGGACGCAGAAGGATAAGGAATGCGCACCATTGGATGTGTGCGTCGAAGCAGTAAGGGCGTCAGATAGGCAAATCCGTCTGGCAAGCTTGAGCTGTGATCGGGAGGGAAATAGAGTACCGAAGTTCCGGATTTCACGCTGCCAAGAAAAGCCTCTAGCAAGGAAAAGGGTGCCCGTACCGCAAACCGACACAGGTAGGCGAGGAGAGAATCCTAAGGTGATCGGGAGAACTCTCGTTAAGGAACTCGGCAAAATGACCCCGTAACTTCGGGAGAAGGGGTGCTCCTTTAAGGAGGAGCCGCAGTGAAAAGGCCCAAGCGACTGTTTAGCAAAAACACAGGTCTCTGCGAAGCCGAAAGGCGAAGTATAGGGGCTGACACCTGCCCGGTGCTGGAAGGTTAAGGGGATGCGTTAGCATTAGCGAAGCGTTGAACCGAAGCCCCAGTAAACGGCGGCCGTAACTATAACGGTCCTAAGGTAGCGAAATTCCTTGTCGGGTAAGTTCCGACCCGCACGAAAGGTGCAACGACTTGGGCACTGTCTCAACGAGAGACCCGGTGAAATTATACTATGCGTGAAGATGCGCATTACCCGCGACAGGACGGAAAGACCCCGTGGAGCTTTACTGTAGCCTGATATTGAATGTTGGTACAGCTTGTACAGGATAGGTGGGAGCCTGAGAAACGTGAGCGCTAGCTTACGTGGAGGCGCCGGTGGGATACCACCCTGGCTGTATTGACCTTCTAACCCAGAACCGTGATCCGGTTCGGAGACAGTGTCAGGTGGGCAGTTTGACTGGGGCGGTCGCCTCCTAAAATGTAACGGAGGCGCCCAAAGGTTCCCTCAGAATGGTTGGAAATCATTCGTAGAGTGTAAAGGCAGAAGGGAGCTTGACTGCGAGACCTACAAGTCGAGCAGGGACGAAAGTCGGGCTTAGTGATCCGGCGGTACCGAATGGAAGGGCCGTCGCTCAACGGATAAAAGCTACCCCGGGGATAACAGGCTTATCTCCCCCAAGAGTCCACATCGACGGGGAGGTTTGGCACCTCGATGTCGGCTCATCGCATCCTGGGGCTGTAGTCGGTCCCAAGGGTTGGGCTGTTCGCCCATTAAAGCGGTACGCGAGCTGGGTTCAGAACGTCGTGAGACAGTTCGGTCCCTATCCGTCGTGGGCGTTGGAAGTTTGAGAGGAGCTGTCCTTAGTACGAGAGGACCGGGATGGACACACCGCTGGTGCACCAGTTGTTCCGCCAGGAGCATCGCTGGGTAGCTACGTGTGGAAGGGATAAGTGCTGAAAGCATCTAAGCATGAAGCCCCCCTCAAGATGAGACTTCCCATCTATTCGATAGAGTAAGATCCCTCAGAGACGATGAGGTAGATAGGTTCGAGGTGGAAGCATGGTGACATGTGCAGCTGACGAATACTAATCGATCGAGGACTTAACTATACATTTTGTTTGATCTTGTTCCATCACTCTTATCTAGTTTTTAGGGTATATCCCTTAAATATTATATGAAGTCTGGTAGCGATAGCGGAGAGGTCACACCTGTTCCCATGCCGAACACAGTAGTTAAGCTCTCCAGCGCCCATGGTAGTTGGGGCTCGCGCCCCTGCAAGAGTAGGACGTTGCCAGGCATTATCGAAAAACCTAACCATAAAGTCTTGAATATGACTTTATGGTTAGGTTTTTCTTTATTCTAAATCCGAGAGCCCAGTAACTCGCAAACTTCCCTCACCGCCGTACGGTAAAGAAGACTTACCCACTGGTGAAACCAGAGGCTTAGTCGTCCTTAAATGACTCGAATGTATAACTCCCAAAGTTAATAAGACTTGAACTAATATTATCTATTATTTGCATTTAGTGTTACAATGTACTTTTACTAGCACTTTTAACTCATATAATATATTGTTATATTGATTGATTATTTATAGGTGGTGACATATGAAATCTTTATATGAACAAATATACGAATCATTAAAGCAAGATATTATATCTGCAAAATATAAAGTTGGTGACCAGGTTCCATCTGAAAAAGAGTTGTCTGAATATTTTAATGTAAGTACTATTACAACTAAAAAGGCTTTAGAAAAGTTAACGCATGAGGGATTTGTTTATCGGAAACGTGGTAAAGGTACATTTGTTTCAAAAAATACTATTGACATGAAGATTGTGAAACACGATGTCCAAACTAAAAAGCCATTGTTTGGTTTAATTTTGACTACTTTTGATGATAGTTTTGGAAACAAATTAATTGCAAGTCTTGAAGAAGCATCCCAGGATGAATGCTTTATAATTTTAAGGCGATCTTTAAGCATCCCAAATAGAGAAGATAAGGTGATAAGAGAATTACTTGAATATGGAATAGACGGACTCATTATATCACCAGCTAAAGCTGAACACTATAGTCTTGAAATTCTCAAAATGATTGTGAATCAGTTTCCTTTAGTGTTAATTGATCGATCTTTTAAAGGTTTAGCTACTACTTCAGTTTCAACAGATAACGAACAAGCGGCTAAAATGGGGATTAATCATTTGTTGGAACTTGGGCATGAAAATATAGGTATTCTTATACCCAAAGATAATGGAACAACCACTATTGAAGATCGTATTAAGGGTATTGTTGAAGCTACTGCAGAAAAAAAAGTTATAGTTAATCGTGATTTATGGTGTTCGGATATAAAGAGTCCATACCCTACTCATGCGGATACAAAGAAAGATATAGAGGTTATAATGAATCATATAAAGAAAAATCGAAATATTACCGCATTATTTGCTCTTGAATATAACATTGCTGTTTTAGCGAAACAAGCTGTGGAGCAGTTGAAATTAAAGATACCAGAAGACATATCGATTCTGTGTTTTGATAGTCCACCACGAAATGCTTTAGAATGGAATTTCACACATTTACAACAAAATGAAGAAGAGATTGGTCGGTTAGCGTTAAATAATTTACTTGAAATGTACAATGGCAACTTTATAATTGATGATATTCGCGTATCAGCAACCTTGATTGAAGGGGATACAACAATAAAAAATTCGTTTACAAGGGGTCCAACTAAGCTTTAATTACTATAAATATAAAATTTAATGGTGCTGTTCTAAGTATGGAGACTGCCTTCTTATTACTACAACGATTGTCTAACGGTTGTACTAAGAAAGCAGTTTTTTCTTGGAACAGCCCTTTTTATTTGTAAAGAAAGTATAAAATTTGGGCATTTGTATAGCTCCGAGTGCCCAGAAACTAGGCGACTTCACGAATCGCCCTACGATAAGTCATCTTCGGTTCGCGTACTCACCGTGATTCCTTTATCTCAGTTGATTCTGAAGTCACTACGTTTCTAAACGGGCGCTCTGCGCTTTTCTTGATAATATTATAATATTATATTAATTGTCGAATAAAAAATATTGACATGATATATTATATCAACTATAGTTATATGCAAACGCATACATATAATGTTATTGTGGTGGTTTTCTTATTAATTAATCTGAGATAGAGGGGGGAGTGAGGGTGTTATGAATAATATTGAAATTGGTGCAAAAACTAATAGGTCAAATTTAAGTAAGTCAAATAAGAAAAGTATCTGGTTAAGAATCTGGCAACATCGTTTATATTATCTATTTATGCTTCCGGGTATCATTTGGTTTATAATCTTTTCGTACATACCAATGTATGGTTTAACGGTAGCTTTTAAGGATTTTAATTTTGTAGGTGGGATTACTGGCAGCCCATGGGCTGGATTGAAGTATTTTAAGGAATTCTTTAACTTTTATCAATCTTGGGAAATTATTCGCAACACACTAACGATAAGTGTGATGAAGTTAGTGATAGGATTTCCAATGCCAATAATTTTGGCCTTGTTATTAAATGAAGTAAAGGTTCTGAAATTTAAAAAGGCAGTACAAACAATCTCCTATTTACCTCACTTTATTTCTTGGGTCGTCGTAGTTACAATTTTGCAACGAATGCTTACTCCATATGGTGGTCCAATTAATGAAATTTTAGCTTCTTTAGGTTTCGACAAAATTCAATTCTTAGGTAATCTTAGTTATTTTTATCAGGTTATCATTCTCTCAGATGTTTGGAAAACAGTGGGCTTTGGAGCAATTATATATTTGGCAGCCATTTCAGGGGTTGATCAGCAATTATATGAATCTGCCAAAATGGATGGTGCCAATAGGTTTAGACAAATGTGGCATATTACAATACCTTCTATTCGTCCAGTGATGGTGATTATGTTCTTACTTGCATGCGGTAGCATTATGACAGTAGGGTATGAACAATTGTTACTATTAAACACTCCTGCAACTGCTTCCGTAGGTACGGTATTAGACGTTTATGTTATTCAATCGGGATTAGAGCAAGGGCGGTTAAGTTATGCAACAGCTGTAGGGTTATTTCAAGGTATTATCGGTGTAATTCTAATTGTAGTTGCTAACAGCATTAGCAAGAAAGTAAATGAAACATCATTATGGTAAGGAGGTCGATGTGTAAATGAAAAAAAAGTGGTCGTTTTTTTCGATTTTTAATTATTTGTTTCTCGCTGTTTTTGCTTTTACTACATTATATCCGTTTATCTACATTATAGCTTACTCATTAAGTGATGGTGTGGAAGCAATGAATAATCCAATTTATTTTTTGCCGCGAGGATTCACCTTTGAAAATTATATACAGATATTTAAAGATAGTACATTTTTAAATGCGTATGTAATTACTATACTTCGAACTGTTATTGGTACGGTCTTACATGTATTTTTATCAGCGCTATATGCATATGCATTGACGAGGAAAAATTTACCAGGCAAAACCTTTTTTACTTTCTTTATTTTTATACCATCCATATTTAGTGGTGGAATGATACCTAACTTTATACTTTATCGGGAATTGGGATTAATTAATAACTTTTGGGTATATGTTTTCCCATTTTTGTTTAGTTTTTTCCATATCATTATCATGCGAACTTTTTTTCAGCAACTACCTAGTTCATTAGAAGAATCCGCACAAATAGACGGTGCTAGTAACTTTAGGGTTTTTATAAGCGTCATTTTGCCATTATCTATGCCGGTTCTTGCTACTATTGCCTTATTTCAAGGAGTATTTCACTGGAATGATTGGTTTACAGGAACTTACTTTGTTACCGATGAATCATTAAGGCCTGTACAGACACTTCTCAATGAACTATTAACTGAATCTGAAGCCTTAGCGAATGCAGCCCAAAGAGCGTCACAGTCTGGTACAACTGTTTCAACCGGGATGATTACTGTTACACCAGAATCATTACGGATGGCAACGCTGATCATTGCAACATTACCAATTATTTGTGTTTATCCATTTTTACAAAAATATTTTGTTAAAGGAGTTATGGTTGGTTCAATAAAGGGTTAATATCTTTTATCACGTAAGATAATGAAAAAAATAAATTGGGAGGGATTTTAATGAAAGAGAAAATCACCAAGATGTTTATGGCTTTATTGATATTTTTACTATTTACTTTGTTAGCTGCATGCAGTAATGAAACTGGAAGTAATCAAGACGATGGGGATACAGTTACGTTGAAAGTCCTTCATAATTGGAATGGGTCAAGTGCAAATGCACCAGAAGATCCGATGAATAACCCTGTTGCAGAAAAGATAACAGAAGAAACTGGTGTGAAATTGGACTTTGAGTACACGAATGGTAGTGAAGTTGATAAATTAACACAGGTTTTAGCAACTGGAGAGTTTCCGGATATTTATATCGGTCCTGCATGGGGAAAAGAATCCGAAATATTATTAGAAGCTGCGAACGAGGGCCAGTTACATGATTTAACGTCGTATATAGAAGAGTATCCAAGGCTAGAAGAAGTTGTGAAAAAAGAGAATATGTCCATTTCTTTATATAATAATATCATTAGCAAACAAGAAGGCGGTCAATTTATGCTCCATTCTATGTATCCAGCTACCGAGACTGATATAGAAGATTGGTTGTATGGATTGTATGTAAATGAAGATATTGCAAACGAGGTTGGAATAGATCCAGGTTCAATAAAGACACCAGACGATTTATACAACTTTTTGAAAGCGGTTAAAGAAGGTGAGTTTCAAGCAAGTGGTAATCTTGTTTTTCCATTAGGTGCGTATGATAATGGTTGGCCATTGGATATCACTTCTGAAATGTTTGTACCTGTAGCAGGATCTGGTAGTTGGTTTATTGATGATGAGGGGAACGCAAGGTATAACTTTATGACGGAGGAATATGAAGAATGGATCTTATATATGAGAAAGTTAATGAGTGAAGGTTTACTGGATCCTGAAGTTTATTCACATACTGGAACAATTGCCAGAGAAAAAGTTTCACAAGGCAGGTATGCAGTAATACCAAATCAATTTCCTGGTCTTTGGAATGATACGAAACAAGGTGACATTGAGGAAAAATATGTTCCTTTAGGACCGCTAGAGGACTTTAGTGGAGATCGTTATCGTACAGAATTTAACGTTCAAGGAAGTCAGTTAATTGCTGTCTTTGCAGAAGCTTCTGAAGAAAAGCTGGAGGCATTTATAAAATTATTTGATTATTTATCAAGTGATGAAGGGTTTATTCTAACTAAGTACGGTATCGAAGGTATACATTATGATTTAGTTGACGGTGAAGTAACCGCTAAGGAAGAAATGATTGAGAAACGAAATGATGGCACGTTTAAGAATGAAGGTGTTGATCATTATATAGCATTTTCTGGTTTAGATCGTGAGGATTCCCTTGGTGGTGGACCTTTTGGACACCAATTTGATAAACAATTTGAAGTCAAGGATAAATTTACAGAGATTAGAAGAAATGATGGTATACAACCAATTACAGGAATTGATCCTCATTCAGTATTACAAGAACATCCGAATTTTGAACAGATCGAACCTGTTACCGTTGTTATGGGAGATGTTGTTCAACAAGCAATTCACGCAGGATCTGATGAAGAGGCGCTAAATATTATTAATGAAACGCGTGGCGCATTAGTTGATGCAGGTATTGAAGAAGTAGCAGCTGAAATTACTAAACAAGCGCAAAGTGGAACAGAATTTATGCGCTATCGAACTTCAAATTAATCTTTACTAAGTAAAAATTAAATAAAAGTCCCCTCGAAGGTCTCATTCTTCAATAGAGGGGACTTCAATCATATAAATACTTGCTTACTATATTTAAAAGAATGGATGTGGCATGATGACTATCGCACTTAGACCTCCCGCGGTACCTTTGGTAACAGTAGATCCTTATTTTAGTGTCTGGAGTAGCAATGACCATCTTTATGACGATCACACACATCATTGGACATATCAACCAGATGGAACAACTGGTATCCATGGGATGGTAGGAATGATTCGTATAGATGGAAAAGTATGGGGCTTCATGGGTAAGCTATCTCAAACTGATAATGAACAGGAACAAGAACTAGACCACTTGAAACAAATCCAACTTATCGTAGAGCCATTAAATACAATTTATATTTTTGAAGGTGCAGGTGTAACACTAAAAGTAGAATTTATGACTCCTCTCTTGCTAGATAAGTTAGATGTCCTAGCTAGACCAGCATCATATGTAACATTTGAGGTGTGGGCGAATGATGGTGTGCAACATGATGTTCAAATTTATTTTGATGTGACAGGAGAATGGTGTGTACATGATACAAGTCAACAAGTGAATTGGTCACGAGTGACTTTAGAGAACAATATTGAAGACATGAAAATAGGTTCAGTGGATCAGCCTATATTAAAGCGTGAAGGTGATGATACACGCATTGATTGGGGATACCTTCATTTAGTATTACCTTATTCTAGTCGTGCAGAGACCGTTATTCATTCCATTGATATTCGCAAACAATGGGTGGAAAACAGGTCGATACCTAAGAATGACGATACGAATATGCCTCGCAGCGTAAACGAAAATTGCCCTGTGATGGCAGCAGTACTGGATTTTGGAACCGTTAATCCAGAAAAAAAATCTAATTTTTTAGTTCTAGCCTATGATGATATTGCTTCAATCGAATATTTTCATCAATCACTTCCTGGATATTGGAAAAGACATGGTCAAACGATGGAACAGACGCTGCAATTAGCTGTTAGTGAGTATTCCGTAATCAAAAAAGATTGCTATAAATTTAATAAAGAATTAAGGCAGAGAGCTATGGAAGTGGGTGGTTCCAAATATAGAGACATTGTATCACTGGCATATCGTCAGGCCATTGCAGCTCATAAGCTGATTCTTGATGAAAATGAGGATTTGATATTTCTCTCTAAGGAAAATAACAGTAACGGATGCATTGGAACAGTAGATGTGAGTTATCCATCTATACCACTTTTCTTAATGTATAATCCGGAGTTGGTCAAGGGTATGATGCGCCCCATTTTTCATTATGCACGGTCAGAAGAATGGCCCTTTGATTTTGCGCCGCATGATGTCGGTTGTTATCCGATTGCTAATGGACAGGTATATGGAAAAAATGCACTAGAGAACCAGATGCCAATTGAAGAGTGTGGCAATATGTTAATTATGATGACTGCTGTAAGTTTGGCAGAAGGAAAAAAGGATTTCGCAGAAGAAAACTGGGATCTACTGACCCAGTGGGCTGAATACCTCAATAAGAACGGACTAGATCCAGGACATCAACTTTGCACGGACGACTTTGCTGGACATTTAGCACATAATTCTAACCTTTCGATTAAAGCAA
This sequence comes from Gracilibacillus salitolerans, assembly GCF_009650095.1. GTDB lineage: Bacteria > Bacillota > Bacilli > Bacillales > Amphibacillaceae > Gracilibacillus > Gracilibacillus salitolerans. Next base: position 141,757 of record NZ_CP045915.1, read on the forward strand.
TTATAGGAATAGGGAGTTATGGACTCCTATGTGGAATGTTAGGGAAAGTGGAGGAAAAGGAGAAGTATATAAAGCGGGCAAAGCAGATGGCAAACGAATGGGAGAAAATGGCAAATGATAAAGATCATTATAAATTAACATTTGATCAGCCTGGAACCTGGAGTCTAAAGTATAACCTTATTTGGGATAACGTGTTTTCATTAAACTTATTTTCCAAAGATGTTAAACAAAAAGAAATAAAATACTATCTAACACAGCAGAATCGTTTTGGAATCCCATTAGATAGTCGAGAGACGTATACAAAAGCAGATTGGCTAGTATGGGCAGCGGCTTTAGCTGATCAAAAAGAAGAGGGGCTTTCACTAATTGAACCACTTTGGCATTTTTTAAATGAAACGGAAGACCGTGTCCCATTTACAGATTGGTATGATACAAAAACAGGAAAACGGTTAAACTTCAAAAACCGTTCTGTTGTTGGGGGTCTATTTATGTTGTTGCTCAAAGTGACTGATTGGAATAATAATTAGCATTATTTCGGGAGGGGAATTATGAAAACGAGTACTAGATTTGAGGAAAAAACAGGTTTTCAGGAAAGGGTAGCATATCATCCTTCCATTGATTTGCGAACTGATTTTGTAATGGTTTATGGCATAGATGGATCGATGCCAACTAGAATTAGAGAATGGAAAGAACAGGGATATGTGGTTCATCTCATGACTGGTGTGTCATGGGGGGAATATCAAAACTATTTATATGGTCAAGTAGACGGAAGGGATCATTGGGATGAAGCACAGAAAAATCGTTTTGGCGAGACAATTAGCCACGGTAAAGATGTTCCATATATGGTACCAACAGTTGCCTATACTAACTATTTAACAAAGCGAATTAAGGTTGCTGTAGATGCTGGAGTGGAGGCAATACATCTTGAAGAACCAGAGTTTTGGGTTGAAGGTGGATACTCTGAAGCATTTAAGAGAGAGTGGAAGATTTTTTATAAGGAACCATGGATGCCCCCCCATGAATCCGTAGACGCACAGTACCGAGCTTCTAAATTAAAAGCATTTCTGTATAAGAGATGTTTAGACAGACTTTGTACAGAGCTTAAAGAATATGCTCAAGTAAAATATCAAAGGGACTTACGTTTTTATGTCCCTACCCATAGTCTGATTAACTACACACAGTGGCGAATAGTTAGTCCGCAGTCTCAATTACTGAGTTTACCAACTATTGATGGATATATTGCGCAAGTATGGACCGGAACTTCTCGTACGCCAAATGTTTATAATGGCGTTACAAAAGAGAGAACATTTGAAACAGCCTACTTAGAATATGGAATAATGCAGGAATTGGCTCGAGGAACGGAAAGGAGAATGTGGTTTTTACATGATCCAATCGAAGATAATCCAAATTATGATTGGGACGATTATAAGAATAATTATTTTAAAACATTAGTCGCATCACTTTTCCATCCAGATGTATTTCATTATGAAATATCACCTTGGCCAAACAGGATTTTCAACAGATCCTATCCAAGTAAGGACGGAAAAGGAAAAGAACCTATTCCATCAAGCTATGCGACTAGTTTGCTTATAATCATTAATGCTTTGCGAGACTTTGAACAAGATTCGGTTGAGTGGGGAGGAAGTATGGATCCAATTGGTGTAATGCTTTCTGATACAACCATGTTTCAACGAAATCATCCTGAGATTTCTGGAGAAGATACTTCACGAAAATATGACGGAACAGAAATAGAAATGTTGAAAGGAAGCAAAGCAAAAGAACTTCTTCATTGGTCCGAGTTTTATGGATTAACTTTACCATTCCTAAAGGTTGGAATACCTGTTAGGCCAGTCCAACTAGATAATATTAGACGATTTTCATCATATTTAAACAACTACCAAACATTGATTCTCAGCTATGAATTTATGAAACCTGAATCTCCTGATATTCATCTTGGATTAAGTCAATGGGTTCAAAATGGGGGTTGTTTGATATACGTAGGCGACGGAAGTGATGATTATCATCAAGTAAGAGAATGGTGGAATACAGAGGGGGCTGATTATGCCAATCCTGCTGAACATCTTTTTGAAACATTAGGGGTTGAACATAAATCAGTTCAAGATATCCATCATGTTGGAAAAGGGGTAGTTAGCATACTTCCGACACATCCAAAAGAGTGTACTCAGAACACACAAAATGCTCAGCTATTGAAAGATATAGTGAGAAAGTCTATGGAAGTAAGTGGTCAAAGTCAAGTATCTCCTAAGAAGGTATGGAAAGAAAAAAATTACTTGTTAATGAAACGAGGGCCATATGTAATTAGTTCAGTGATGGATGAATCAATTAACAAAGACCCGTTACACTTACAAGGCCTATATGTTGACTTATTTGATCATAATCTAATGATACGAGATGAGGTTATCGTCCAGCCTGGAAATCAATCACTTTTATATGATCTAAATTATCATACAGTACAAACTGACATTCAGGTTATTGCATCTTCTTCTAGAATTGAAAATGTTGCAAATAATGGTAACGAATTTGAGATTTTAACTAAAGGACCACAATCTGTGCCGGGAGTTAGTAGAATAAGATGTGCAAATAAACCTATAACAATACAAATCGATAAGGAACAAAATAACTATACAGAAATGAATTTTGATTGGGATGTAAGAAGTAATACACTTTTAATCCACTATGAGAATAATCCTAATGGAGTGAAAATCAAAATAGCTTTTTGAATCTACCAATTACTCATCGATTTAAAATAATGGAGGGGTGTTGCAAATAAATTCATTTATTACTTACCTTTGTTAGCTTTGTAGAAATAAATGAAGATGTAATCTAACTATAAGCTTTTGCTTAATTATTTAGCTCAATTTGCGGAGGGTCAAAAATGCCATACGAAAAGATAAAGAATGAAAAATTACATCAAATGAAGGCTTTTATTGAAGGGAAAATTTATAACAAGATAGCATCTTTAGAAGTGGAAGCGTGGGTAACTAAAGAACCAGCTCGGTTTAGCGAGAGAAACAAAGGAACTTATCTACAGCTATCCGCGGGTGATAAATGGGGAGAGCTTTGGGATTGTGCATGGTTCCGCTTTGCTGGTAGAGTTCCGAACCAAGCGAAAGGGGAAAAAATTGTTCTTTTGATTGATGTTAATGGTGAGTTATGTTTGGTTGACCATAACGGTACACCAATGCAAGGGTTAACCAATGTCAATTCAGAATTTGAGTTAGCTCTTGGTAAACCTGGAAAGAGGGTTGTTGAAATAGCAGAAAAAGCTTCCGGCATGGAAGAAATAGAGCTTTGGGCTGATGCAGGTTGCAATGATTTGTTCGGTCATTTTAGATCAGGAACATTAAAAGAAGCAGATATTGCCATTTGTAATGAGGAAATACACAACCTTTATTATGATGTGGAGGTGCTACTAGAACTTACTGAACAATTGGAAGAAGATTCGGTTAGAAGAGCAAGAATTTTACAATCATTGTATGATGTTTCACTTTTATTAGTCAATTGGTCTGATGAAAGTGTTAGGAAGGCCAGAGAAATTCTTGCCATACCATTACAAAAACAAAATGGAGATGTTGATCTAACTATTAGTGCTGTTGGGCATGCCCATATTGATTTAGCTTGGTTGTGGCCAATAAGAGAAACGATACGAAAAGGTGCTCGGACGTTTTCAACGGTACTTCGTAATATGGAAAAATACCCAAACTATATTTTTGGGGCTAGTCAGCCACAATTATACCAATGGATGAAAGAGTATTATCCCGAATTATACGGGCAAATAAAACAACGAATTACTGAAGGACGCTGGGAAGTTCAAGGTGGAATGTGGGTTGAACCGGATTCTAATGTGCCTAGTGGGGAGTCATTAATTCGTCAAGTGCTTCATGGGAAAAAATTCTTTGAAGTTGAATTTGGTAAGGAAGTTAGAACTTTATGGGTCCCTGATATTTTTGGGTATTCTGCAAGTTTGCCACAAATTCTTAAGCAATCAGATATTGATTTTGTAATGACCCAAAAGTTGTCTTGGAGTGAATATAACGATCACCCACACCACACTTTTTATTGGGAGGGGATCGATGGCAGCAAAGTGCTGACTCATTTACCACCGGAAGATACTTATAACAGTCCTGCCGCTCCACGATCTATCAAAAAAATAGAAAGAGAATATTATGATAAAAATATTTCCGAACATAGTTTAATGCTATTTGGAATTGGAGACGGTGGTGGGGGCCCCGGAGAAGAGCACCTAGAACGATTAGAACGAGAAAAAAATCTTTTAGGTCTATCTCCGGTAGTACAGGAACCGGCTATTCGCTTTTTTGAAAAGCTAGAATCCTCATCTGACAAATACAAAACTTGGACTGGTGAGCTCTATTTAGAAAAACACCAAGGTACATTGACTACACAGGCCCGTAATAAAAAGTACAATCGTACAATCGAGAAAGCACTGCGCGAATTAGAATTTGCAGCAACTCTTACGATGGTTAAAGGAATCAAAGAATACCCAGCAACAGAATTAGACTCGATATGGAAAGAAGTTATGCTATACCAATTCCATGATATCCTACCTGGATCATCGATCAGTCGTGTATATGATGAATCACTGGCACGTTACCAGAAGATACAAGAAAAGGTAGAAAATCTAATAGATGAACACTACCAGGCATTGAATCAATACCTTCATTTATCTGGACTAACGTTATTTAATTCATTACCTTGGCCCAGACGAGAGTGGATAATGTCTAAGGGTAAGTGGAGAAAAGTAACGATACCATCCATGGGATATATAGCATTACATGATAACAGTGATCCAGAATTTATACCTGAATACATAGAATTGAAGGCTGAAGAGACATTGCTTGAAAATGATCTGATAACCATTACATTTAATCAAGACGGTACGATTCGATCTATATATGATAAAGAAAATGAAAGAGAAACGATAGCGAATAACTGCTCCGCAAATAAATTAGCAATCTACCATGACCATGGAGATGCATGGGACTTCCCGACCGATTATAAATCGATCAAACAAATGAGCCCAATACTTGAGAATGTTCAATGTGATGTTAATGGTCCAATAGCATCTGTTACACACTTTTATCAATATGGAAATTCAACTATAAAGCAATCTGTGGTGATGACTTTGGGAAGCAGACAAATTGATTTTAAAACGAAAGTAAATTGGAATGAATCGAACAAAATGCTTCGTACTTCTTTTCCGCTTAGTTTAAGAAGTGATCATGTCCATTGTGATATTCAATTTGGCTATTTAAATCGTCCAACACATAAAAATACCCAATGGGATTTTGCGAAGGATGAAATATGTGCTCATCATTGGATAGATATGTCTGAGTCTAATTATGGTGTTGCACTTTTAAATGATTGCAAATATGGTCATCGTGCTGAAGGAAATGAGTTGGACATTAACTTATTACGAAGTCCTAACAGTCCCGATCCACAAGCGGATCGAGCAGTGCATGAATTTGTTTATAGTTTTTATCCGCATAAGGGTGACTTTATCATAAGTGAAGTCTATAAAAAAGGCTATGAGTTGAATATACCAGTTCGTAAAGTGGAGGAAATAGATACAGATAATACTAAAAAAGTTAAGTTAGATTCTTTTATTCAATTAAATGGTGGAAGTGTGATGATTGAGACAATCAAAAAAGCTGAAATGGATGATGATATTATTTTGCGTTTATATGAAACATCTGGAAGCCATACAAGTACCGAAATAAAACTTAATTTTGCAATTCAGGATGTAGTGGAGACCAATTTGTTAGAAGAGCCTAAACAGTTTATAACGCTAGATGGACCTGTTTCGTTTACACCATTCGAAATTAAAACATTTAAGATAAAACCAAAAAAATGAGAGAAACAAAAGGTAAACGTAATTAATACTGATCCTAAGGAGGTGATTTAACTCCATAAATTCTATGATTTTGACGCATTTAATTGTTGATTGGGGAAAAGTGATTTTTTATTCCGAAAAATCTGTCTATTCAATAGACTAAGGAGGAAAATCTATGATTCGCAAGTTAGTGATGTTATGTCTAACCGTGCTTTTAATCTTATTAGGTACAGCTAATATCCATGCTAATGAACAAGCAACGGACTCCATGAAAAATGGAGAAATCACATGGCCTAAAGGTCAGGCTTTACCTACTTTTGCAAAAGCCAAGCATCTTGATGTTGTTGATTTAAGAGAAAATACTGGAGATGAGAAGCTATTATTCACTACACTTCAAGGAAATGTAAATCGAGAGGAACCAAGGATTTACTTTATAGAGGATGATTATGAGGAAGGGAATTATACATGGTTAAATGATGTGGACGTTCCTTATAACATAATGGAAAATCCTTGGGATCTAATGATGAAATATAAAGATGAAATATCGGGAGTAGTAGTCTATGATCCGGAAGTGGAAGACTCTATCAATGTGGCTACAACGATGGCTGGTTTGGAACAAGCAGTAGTATCTAGCCCTGATCTAGCAGAAAAACTGACTGAAGCACCATTTAATCTGACTATAATAGAGGATTTACGAGGACGTTTCGATGATGGTATAGATGCCTACAAATGGCAATATGAAAATTTATGGTCTAAAACGACCCATCGGATGCTTGTAGGTCTAAATCCTACTAGTAGTGTAGATCTTCCTGAAGATAATTGGGATGATTTTCGAGTTATTGCTGAGGAAGAAGAAGAAATTAGAGACAGTTCTAATCAGGATATATATGATTTAGAATTGACTGAATTCCTTGGAGAAGAGTCTGTCTACCTTCGTTTTCAAGATGCTTTTCCTAGTGATGGGTGGGGTTCGGCCGTTCATGAGGTTACAGTAAAAGCAGATGGTGAGGTCATTGCTCAGTTTATACCAGGACAAGAGGATGAAGAGCCTTACTTATATGATGGTTACCATTCCAATGCAGACGAGCGTCATGATGGACACCGCTGGGCCGATAATGGTGATTATTTCATCTACCAATTTACACCACCAGAGGATACCGAAGAATTGATTGTTTCCGTAGATATGTGGAATCAATTTAAGGTCTCTGCATCAAATGTTCAACCAATTGCAGCGGGTGAAACAGAGCCTTACGGATATTTAAGAGATTATGCAGTTGCAAATCGTGCAATGGTATTCTGGCTTGATTCCAATGTACCTGAAGAAAACGAATTATTTGAGCAAATCATGTCGGATGTTGAGCCGAATACACCTTATTTAGGTTGGTTCGACAATGATGTTGCAGGAGAGTTTAGTTCAACAGAGTTAGCTTCTGAGCATAGTGTATATGTACTTGCGGCAGACTGGTTTAACAACATGACTGTTTTTTCTGGAGTAAAGGGGAAAATAAACAAACAAAAACAAATTCCTGCTCCAGAATTGGATCATAAAATTTATCTTACTTTTACATTTGGTGAAGGTGACAACCTACAATATAATCAACATAAGCTCAAACAATTATGGGATGATGAAGCAAGGGGAAATGTACCGATTAACTGGACGACAAGTCCGCTTCTTTACGATGTTGCACCATCCATACTAGGTCATTATCAACAAACAGCTACAGAGAATGATCTATTAATTGCAGGTCCTTCAGGCGCAGGTTATATTTATCCTACACCATGGCCAGAAGATACATTTGATTTATTTGCAAAGCAAACAAAGAAGTATATGAAACGTACTGGTATGGACATTATTTATGCACTGAATCGTGTTGATGAGCAAAATGTACCTTTGACAGAATCAAAAGTACAGGACTACATCGACTATGTTAATCCACAAGGAATGTTCCTTAGTTGGGAAAGTAACACAGGAACGTCGATTTTAAACGGCGAACTACCTCAATCGATTTTACGTGGTGTTAGTAGCGTCAGTGAAGCAAAAGAAGCCATAGCAGACGCTTCTGCTGAATGGGATGGAAATTCTCCATTATTTATCTCGCTGGGGATGTTATCTTGGTCTCTTACACCATCAGATGTTGAAGAAATTGTGGATTTTTTAGGCTCAGAATATGAGATTGTCCGTGGTGATCAATACTTTGAATTAATTCGAGAGGCTAATGGGTTACCAAAGAAATAAACCGTATTATAAGGACAAAGAGGATGTAGAACCAAGAAATAGGTGAATGGAAAACCTCAGGGGATTCTCTCTGGGGTTTTCCTAGGTCTAGTTATATGACTAACTAAAAGTTTTAAAGTTGAGTTAATATTCATTACCTGTTTGTTGAAAAATTTTCTTGATTTATGTAACGTTGTATTTAACCAACTTTTTAGACAAAAGGATGAGCGCTACATCATTCATCCGTTAAATTTAAAGACTTACATAATGAGGTGAAAAAATGTCGAGGAAAATAAGAAGATTATCTAAAGAAGATTATCCTGAAATCTTCCAATTATCTCAATTTGCTTTTCAGTATTCCTTATCCCAAGAAGAATTGACAAAAAAACAAGAAGAAGCAGAGCGTCATGAAATATGGGGCTGGTTTGAAGAGGAGCAATTAAGTGCAAAAGTTCATATGATCCCTTTACATGTATATATTAATGGAAATGTGATGAAAATGGGAGGGATAGCGTCCGTTGCCTCGTGGCCAGAGTATAGAAGAGGTGGGAAAATAAAAAAACTGTTACAGGAAGTGTTGCTTTCCATGAAATCAACTGGACATACCATATCTTATTTACACCCCTTTTCCGTTCCTTTCTATCGTAAATATGGTTATGAGATCACTTTTAATCAGAAAAAATATCAAATACCAATGGAAGATCTGAAGAAAGATTGGAAAGCAAATGGTTATGCAAGACGAAAGCAAAACAATCATAAAGAATTGCAAAAAATATACTCGGCATATATATCTAATTTTAATGGTGCACTAATCCGTGATGAGGAATGGTGGAATCAAAGAATTATTAAAAAAGATACGATGATAACTATTTGCTATAATGAACAAAATGAAGCAGAAGGATATCTTTTATACCATGTAAAAGATCAAATATTACATGTGGAGGAAATGGCCTATGCTAATTTAAATGGGTTACGACTTATTTTACAATTGATAAGCAACCATGACTCAATGGCTGCAAAAGTTGAAATGACAGTACCTGAAAATGATTATTTGCCAATGTTGATCGATGAGCCTCGTTATGAACAAAAAGTTGTCCCTTATTTCATGAGTAGAATAGTTGATGTATACTCCTTTTTACAGGAGTATTCTTACAATAAAGCGCAAGAGGTAAAACCTGTTAAGATCGTCGTGGAGGATGATTTTATCCCTGAAAATAATGGTGCTTATTATCTTACCATAGTAAACGGGAAAGTTAACGTGAGCACAGAGAAGCCGGACAACTTGGAGTTTGGGTGGATCAATTGCTCTATACAGTATTTAACGTCGATGTTTTTAAGTTATAATAGGCCAACTGAACTGGCAGAATTACAATTCATTGAAGCTGATAAGAATGGTTTACAATCTATAGAAAAGCTTATTGATTACAAACAGGCCTATTTTCCAGACTTTTTTTAAATCATCCTTTTAAGGGTGATTTTTTTAAAAAAAAAGAAATAATCTCATTCGTGAAAGGGTATAAATGAATTATCTATTTGTGTATGATCATATGATAGGAGAGGGTGATATGATTGCTTCAGGAAATCTTTGATGCTGAATTTATCGAGTCCATTACAAGGTTAGCTATTGCGCTTATATTGTCAGGACTGATCGGTTTTGAAAGAGAATTGAACAAACATTCAGCGGGCTTTCGAACTCATATATTAGTCGGGGTAAGCTCTTGTTTAATGATGCTTTTATCCATTAATGGCTTTGATTACTTTATCGAAAATTACGAGAATATTCGATTCGATCCAGCTCGTATACCTTCATATGTCATTAGCGGGATTGGATTTTTAGGTGCTGGAACCATTATGGTCCATGGCGGTACTATAAGGGGACTGACCACTGCTGCTTCTATTTGGGCTGTTGCTGGCTTAGGCTTAATTGTCGGTATTGGCATGTATAAAGAGGCTATTGTGACAACACTGATCATTTTAATTAGTTTAGTTGTCTTAAATAAATTTGAAAAAAGGCTACACCGTAAAAGTCATCATATTGTATTTGAAGTAAAGCTTTCAAAGGAAAAAAATGCTTCCGCGTTTATTGAGCGTATACAATCTTTTCCGATTGAAATCCGCGAGTTTGATATTTCTAACGAAAGCCCAGAAGCAACAAAAATTAAAATGTATATTGATGCTATTCATCAGAAAAAACAGAAGAACTTATATGAATGGTTATTAGAACAGGAAGATGTCAAAAAAATTAAAATTCGTTTTCGGCCATAAATGGTTTTAGAGACAACAAGAAAGGTTATAATAATGAAGACCAAATAGTTTTCAACCAAGCCAACATACAGTATAATGAATATATAGTCAAATATAGTCAAAGTCAGATTGGAGGAGGGAAAATGCGTAATATTTCAGATATTATTGAAGAATATTTGAAAGAGATCATGCACAGCAACCAGCACAAAATCATTGAGATAAAGCGTAGTGAAATTGCTGATCGCTTTGAATGTGTACCTTCTCAAATTAATTATGTCATCAACACACGGTTTACTTTGGAGAAAGGTTACTTAGTAGAAAGTAAACGTGGTGGTGGAGGCTATATCCGTATTAGCCGGATTACCAATGAAGATAAAGCAAAATTAATAGATGAAATTATCGAGATGATCCAACCACAAATCTCACAGCAAAAGGCGATAAATATTTTAGAGCGTCTCTTGGAAGAGGAATTAATTACCAAACGAGAAGCGAAATTAATGGTTGGTGCGATTGATCGTAATACGCTAACTTTTCAACTGCCAATTCGGGATGAGATTCGCGCCAGAATTTTGTCGGCAATGCTTAATACCTTAAAATATCAATTTTAGGAGGTGTAAGTTATGGAATGCCAAGAGTGCAAACAAAATCCGGCATCCGTTCATTTTGCCCAAGTGATAAATGGTGAGAAGACAGAGATTCATGTCTGTCAACAATGTGCAAGGGAAAAGGGTTATGTGTCTCAAGAAGAAGATGCTTATTCATTGCACCACCTTTTATCAGGACTGTTCAACCCTAAATCTAATGCAATGCACCATCATTCACCTAAAACAAAAGAGGAAGAGTTACAATGTGATAAATGTGGCATGACGTATCAACAGTTTGCTAGAATTGGAAAGTTTGGATGTGCATCTTGCTATCATACTTTCTCTGAACATTTAAACCCGCTTTTCCGCAAAGTGCATAGTGGTAACACTGTCCATGAGGGAAAAGTACCAAAACGTGTAGGTTCTGATATTTACCAACGTAAAAAATTGCGAGATTTAAAGGTTAAATTACAACAAGCAATTGCAGATGAAGCGTTTGAAGACGCAGCTGAAATTCGCGATGAAATAAGGTCATTGGAGAAGAGTCTAAACCGCTACGAGGAGCGTGATGATTCGTGAGTTTAGAGCAATTTATGAATGAAGCGATTAGTCCTTGGCTAAAAGAGGATGGTCCTGACAGCGATATTGTTATGAGCAGTCGTGTGCGATTAGCTCGAAACTTTGAACAGTCACCTTTTCCATTGGTTGCGGATGGAGAGCACATGGAGAGCATCCTTTACTTTATGGAAAAGGAATTTAATCATCACTCTTATTTGCAATATAAAGACTTAGAATTTGTCAAAATGGGCGGGTTAAAACAAGTGGAAAAGCAAGTATTAGTAGAGAAACATCTAATAAGTCCACACTTAGCTGAGAAATCAAAGCATGGTGCTGCCCTTATTTCTAAAAACGAACAAGTTTCGATCATGGTCAATGAGGAGGACCATATTCGGGCGCAATTATATTTCCCCGGTTTTCAATTAGAAAAAGCCTTGGAACAGGCGTTTCAACTAGATGACTGGTTAGAAGAAAAAATTGATTATGCTTTCGATGAAAATAGAGGATATCTTACGAGCTGTCCTACGAATGTTGGTACTGGTTTAAGAGCATCTGTAATGATGCATTTACCAGCACTTGCGATCACACGTAAAATTAATCGAATGATCCCCGCGATCAACCAATTAGGTCTGGTTGTCCGTGGTATTTATGGTGAAGGCAGTGAAGCATTAGGTAATATTTTTCAAATTTCTAACCAAGTAACATTAGGACGGTCTGAAGAGGATATCATTGAAGACTTAAAAGGCGTGGTTGATAAATTAATTGAGCATGAAAGACATGCTCGTAGTTTATTAATCAAAGAATCAGAGTTGGAATTAGAGAATCGAGTATTTCGTTCATATGGGATTCTACAACATAGTCGAATTATCGAATCCAAAGAAACGGCAAAATGTTTATCTGATGTCCGGCTAGGTATTGATTTGGGGTTTATCCACCACATATCTAAATCTATTCTGAACGAATTGGTTGTCTTAACCCAACCAGCATTCTTACAACAATATGCAAAAAAAATGCTGACACCGAATGAACGCGATGTTTTTCGTGCATCCTTAATTCGGGAACGTTTTACATTGGAGCAAAAGGAGGAATATTAATATGATGTTTGGACGCTTTACAGAAAGAGCTCAAAAAGTTTTAGCACTATCACAAGAAGAAGCAGTACGACTAGGGCATAATAATATCGGCACGGAACATATTTTATTAGGACTTGTTAGTGAGGGTGAAGGTATTGCTGCGAAAGCACTTCACGCGATTGGTCTTGGTGCAGATAAAATCAGAGATGAAGTGGAATCATTAATAGGTAAAGGTAACGAAGTATCCCAAACCATTCACTATACACCTCGTGCGAAGAAAGTCATTGAGTTATCGATGGATGAAGCGCGTAAATTAGGCCATTCCTATGTAGGTACAGAACATATTTTATTAGGGCTTATTCGAGAAGGTGAAGGGGTAGCTGCTCGCGTATTAAATAACCTTGGAGTCAGCCTCAATAAAGCACGTCAACAAGTGTTACAACTGTTAGGTAGCTCAGAATCAGGTGGATCTCAAAATGGGCGTAACAGCCAAAGTAATAGTGCTAGTACCCCAACATTGGATTCACTTGCCCGTGATTTAACTTCTATTGCTAAAGAAGGGAACATCGACCCTGTTATCGGCCGTGAGAAAGAAATCGAGCGTGTTATCCAAGTTTTAAGTCGTCGTACAAAAAACAATCCTGTTTTGATTGGAGAACCTGGTGTCGGTAAAACAGCAGTAGCGGAAGGTTTGGCACAACAAATTGTCCAAAATGAGGTGCCGGAAATACTTCGTGACAAGCGAGTAATGACACTTGATATGGGTACGGTTGTAGCTGGTACCAAATATCGCGGTGAATTTGAAGATCGTTTGAAAAAAGTAATGGAAGAGATTCGTCAGGCAAATAATGTGATTCTTTTTATTGATGAATTGCACACATTAATAGGTGCCGGTGGTGCAGAGGGAGCTATTGATGCATCTAATATCTTAAAACCATCATTAGCCCGTGGAGAATTACAATGTATCGGTGCAACAACATTAGATGAGTACCGCAAGTATATTGAAAAAGATGCCGCCTTAGAACGTCGTTTCCAGCCAATTCAAGTAGATGAACCATCTGTGGAAGAATCAGTTCTAATCTTACAAGGGTTAAGAGACCGTTATGAAGCACACCACCGTGTGACGATTACTGATGAAGCCATTGAAGCAGCAGCAAAGCTTTCAGATCGCTATATTACTGATCGGTTCTTGCCAGACAAGGCCATTGATTTAATTGATGAGGCAGGTTCAAAAGTTCGTTTACGTTCTTACACAACACCTCCAAATTTAAAAGAATTAGAGCAAAATTTAGATGAAGTACGCAAAGAAAAAGACGCAGCAGTTCAAAGTCAAGAGTTTGAAAAAGCTGCTGCATTACGTGATGATGAACAACAATTAAGAAAAGAACTAGAAGAGACTGAAGCGAAATGGAAAGAAAAACAAGGTCAGGAGAATTCCGAAGTAAGTGTAGAGGATATTGCTAGTGTTGTATCGACATGGACCGGGGTACCGGTATCGGCACTTACCAAGGATGAGAGTGAACGACTATTGCAAATGGAAGACATTTTGCATGATCGATTGATTGGTCAGGAAGAAGCTGTAAAAGCTGTTTCCAAAGCAATTCGTCGGGCAAGAGCCGGTTTGAAAGATCCAAAGCGTCCGATTGGTTCGTTTATTTTCTTAGGACCAACAGGTGTCGGTAAAACAGAGCTAGCTCGTGCATTAGCTGAATCCATGTTTGGTGATGAAGATGCGATGATTCGCATTGATATGTCAGAGTACATGGAGAAACATGCAACATCACGACTTGTTGGTTCACCGCCAGGATATGTAGGCTATGAAGAAGGTGGACAGTTAACCGAAAAAGTACGTAGAAAGCCATACTCTGTTGTCTTGTTAGATGAAGTAGAAAAAGCACACCCAGAAGTATTTAATATCTTACTTCAAGTATTAGAAGATGGTCGCTTAACGGATTCGAAAGGTCGTACCGTTGACTTCCGAAATACGGTTTTAATTATGACATCGAATGTTGGAGCAAGTGAACTTAAGCGTAATAAATATGTGGGCTTTAGTCTTGGTGATGAAGAACAGGATTACAAAGATATGCGCTCTAAGGTAACTACGGAATTGAAGAAAGCTTTCCGTCCGGAGTTCTTAAACCGTATTGATGAAACAATTGTCTTCCATTCCCTAGAGAAGAAACATATGAAATACATTGTAGAGTTAATGATAAAAGAATTACAGAAACGATTAACTGAACAAGAAATAGACTTTGTATTATCTGATAAAGCAATTGAAAAAATTGCGAATGAAGGATTTGATCCGGAATATGGTGCTAGACCATTGCGTAGATCGATTCAAAAGAACGTGGAAGACTTATTATCAGAAGAGTTGTTAAAAGAAAACATCACAAAAGGACAAAAAGTAAAGATTGACCTTGATAAATCAGGAGAATTTAAAGTCGGGTAAAAGCTTAAAATCGGAAGGACCATCCTTCCGATTTTTTTCAATACTACAGTAGGATGCATGTAATCATCTCAAGTAAACATAAACTGCGAAATAACTGTCATGAGGATTTGCTTTCTACCATTCTTTTGTTGATGAGTGCAGTATCATCGCTGCGGAAAGCGGAGTATTCTGCCGGAGCGGTATTTAAGCACTTTCTATAGGAAGAATGGAAGAAAGCTACACTAAACAGAGTTTTCACAGGTTCGCAGTTTGTATCTACAGTGGTGTGTTGGTATATCGTGATATGGGGATGGATGAGATTAGAATTATTTACTTTTTTTACACTTTTTACATACATCTTTAACTAAATTGATAGATCTTTGTAACTTATGGACGGGTATTTTCGTATATAATGAAAGGGAGCGATACTTTTGGCTAAGCGAAAATCTAAATTTGTTTGTCAATCTTGTGGTTATGAATCACCCAAATGGATGGGGAAATGCCCAGGGTGTAACGAGTGGAATACTTTAGTAGAAGAGGTCACAGCTGCAAAAACAACAAGAGGTAATTGGGCAACAGGTGCTACCACAGCGCAAAAACCGGAAAAAATAACAAGTATCCAGTTACAGGAAGAACCAAGAATTAAAACCAAAATGCAAGAGTTAAATCGTGTGCTTGGTGGTGGTATTGTAGCAGGTTCACTAGTGTTAATCGGTGGAGATCCAGGTATTGGGAAATCCACGTTATTACTGCAAGTTTCTAGTCAATTATCACAACGCGACTTAGATGTGCTATACATTTCTGGAGAAGAATCAGCAAGGCAAACAAAGCTGAGAGCAGATAGATTGGATATTTCATCAGACAGACTATATGTACTTTCGGAAACGAATCTAGTAGATATCTCAAACCAAATTGATCAATTGAAACCAGGTTTTGTTGTTATTGATTCGATTCAAACCATTTATAAAGAAGAAGTGACTAGTGCTCCAGGTAGTGTTTCACAAGTTCGCGAATGTACAAGTGAACTGATGCGCATTGCGAAGCAAAATCATATACCTATTTTTATAGTTGGACATGTGACGAAAGAAGGCTCTATTGCCGGTCCTAGACTGCTTGAGCATATGGTAGATGCCGTATTGTATTTTGAAGGAGAAAGACACCATACCTTCCGAATTTTACGGGGAGTAAAAAACCGGTTTGGCAGTACGAACGAAATGGGTATTTTTGAAATGAAAGAAGAGGGGTTAACAGAAGTATTAAACCCATCCGAAATTTTTTTAGAAGAACGATCACAAGGTGTGGCTGGTTCAACTATCGTCGCATCGATGGAAGGAACAAGACCAGTACTAGTGGAAATCCAGGCATTAATATCTCCTACCAGCTTTGGTAATCCACGGCGAATGGCGACCGGAATTGATCATAATCGAGTTCCATTATTAATGGCTGTATTAGAAAAAAGGGTAGGCTTAATGTTGCAAAACCAAGATGCATATGTAAAGGTAGCGGGTGGCGTGAAATTAGATGAGCCTGCCATTGACTTAGCGGTTGCGATTAGTATTGCTTCAAGCTTTAGAGATCGAGCTCCACATACAGATGATGTGTTAGTCGGTGAAGTTGGACTTACGGGAGAAGTACGAAGAGTATCGCGAATTGAACAGCGTGTACAAGAAGCCGCTAAATTAGGGTTTAAGAGAGCCATCATCCCCGCTAAAAATATGGATGGTTGGACGGTCCCTGCGTCAATTGAAATTATTGGCATTAATTCCGTACAAGAGGCAATTAAAGTAGCATTAGGAGATTAAATACTATAAGTTTATCTTTTTATATGTATGATTTAAGAAGTATGCTCTCTAGGAAAGATTGCATACATTGTAGGTAAGTGTATTTCTTTCTTATTAAAAAGTAATAAAAAATGTTTAAAATTTTGGTAATTGGAGAGACTAGTCTATAGGAGGTGACTGTGGTGCTAAAACGATTCGTGCAACTATTTTTTATTATTGCAGGTGGTACCGCTGGATATTTATATATTCCAAGATTGTTGGAATTAATAGGGTTTGCTGAAGGTACTTGGTTAACAACTGGTTATGTAGCGCCTTATGTGGGGTTAGTATTAGGAGCAATTATTTTATTTATTCTTTCTATATGGATTTCTGATTATATTGTGAGTTTCTTTGCCTGGATTGAAGAAATGTTAATGAAAGCCCCAGTGTCGGATTTATTATTTGGTAGTTTAGGTATTATTATTGGTTTAATTATTGCGTATTTCTTAAATGATCCGATTCAATCGATTGAAATACGAGTTGTTTCACAGGTAGTACCGATCTTTTTAAGTGTCTTACTGGCTTACTTTGGATTTCAGGTAGGGTTTAAAAGAAGAGATGAGTTTTTAAATCTATTAACATTGCCTAAAAAAGAAAAAAAGAAATCTTTAACTTCTGAAGAGTATGATGCTGAATTACCAAAACCTAAAATATTAGATACAAGTGTGATCATTGATGGACGAATTGCAGACATATGCCAAACGAACTTTTTAGAAGGAACGATTATTATTCCTCAATTTGTTTTAGAAGAATTACAACATATCGCTGATTCATCAGATGCATTAAAACGAAATCGAGGTCGAAGAGGCTTGGATATACTAAATCGTATTCAGAAGGATTTACCAATAAATGTAGAAATTTATGAAGGTGACTTCGAGGAAATCCAAGAAGTCGACAGTAAATTAGTAAAGCTAGCAAAAGTGATGAATGGGATTGTCGTAACGAATGACTTTAACTTAAATAAAGTTTGTGAGTTCCAGAAGGTGCCAGTCTTAAATATTAATGACTTAGCAAATGCCGTTAAACCAATTGTGTTACCAGGTGAAGAATTAGCGGTACAGGTCATTAAAGATGGTAAAGAACAGAACCAAGGTGTTGCGTATTTAGATGACGGAACGATGATTGTTGTAGAAGAAGGTAAGAACTATATCGGACAGAACATCGAAGTCGTGATTACAAGCGTTCTGCAAACATCAGCAGGCCGAATGATCTTCGCCAAACCAAAATTGCTTGAAAAAGCACTCTGAAAAAGGTATAACTTATAAAGGATAGACAAAAGTGATAACATGATTGTTATCACTTTTGTTAATTTATAATTGCACTTTCAGACATACCAAACGAAATATAGAATGATACGCAAAATACATAAACGGCGAAGTAACTTTTGTGTTCCTTCCTCCCATTTTATTTGAGATGAGTGCTAGTCCGACGCTGCGGAAAAACACTCCCTTTCCGTGGGGAACGCTTCAGCCTCCTTGCGAGCAAAGAACGCTCACTGCGGGGTCTTCAGACTGTTCCTTTCCCACAGGAGTGTCGCATTTTTCCGCAGCTTAGAGTAGTTTCCCGAGCAAGTAAGAGGGAATCCATAGAATATAATTTCATGAGTTTTATATTCTTATAATAATCAGAAAATCACTACTAGCGCAGGCAGAATACGCAGACTCCTGTGGGAACAGCGCGAGCTGAAGACCCCACAGAAAAGCGCACTTTGCTTTTTGAGGAGGCTGAGACCGTGCCCACGGAAAGCGAAGTATTCTGCCGGAGCGTATCCAAACCACTTATCAAAAATCAGGATGGGAGAAAATTTTCACTATGTCGCAGTTTGTATCTACTATGAACTACATAGAAGGTGAAAGTGAAATTCGGTTCATTCTGTTCTTTGGAGATGTTACAATCAATGGAGAAAAATAACAAAAGATCACTGGAACGATAATGGGACAGAATAGTAAGCTAGTTAATTAGAGATTGGGGTGGTCGCATGATAAAATATAATGTGATCGTGTTAGCGGCAGGGCAAGGTAAACGCATGAACGCAGGCAAAAACAAACAATTCATAGAACTATTAAAAGAACCATTAATTATACATACCTTAAAGAAATTCATTCAGGATAGTTGGTGCCACAATATTTACTTAGTCATCAACCCAAATGAGCAAAAACAAATGGAAGATTTAATCACTGCCTATCAGTGGCAAAACCAAATTTCATTTGTTTACGGTGGCAGAGAACGACAAGAAAGCGGCTATAAAGGGCTACTCGCCATCAGCGAGGAAAACCAAGATATGGTTGTCATGATTCACGACGGAGCAAGGCCATTTGTGGAGGAAGCAGAATTACATGAGCTTGCCCACGCCGCAAAGGAGAAGAAAGCCGCATTGCTCGCCGTCCCTGTCACCGATACGATAAAAAGAAAAAACGGTAACAAAATAGAAACATTGGATCGTTCAACATTATGGGCTGCTCAAACACCACAAGCCTTTGAATATCAATTAATTAAAAAAGCACATCAACAGGCAATAGCAGCTGAATTTCTAGGTACAGATGATGTGTCGCTCGTTGAGGCTTTAGGAGTTCCGGTAGATATCGTTCATGGCACTTATCAAAATGTTAAATTGACTACTCCAGAAGATATTATGCGAGCAGAAATGATCTTAGAGCGACAGGAGGAGAAACAATGATTCGTATCGGACAAGGTTTTGATGTGCATCAATTAGTCGAAGGAAGACCGTGTATTATCGGTGGTATTGATATACCTTATGAATATGGTTTATTAGGACATTCTGATGCCGATGTGTTACTACACACTATTGCAGATGCGTGTCTAGGAGCAATTGGTGAAGGAGATATCGGCAAGCATTTTCCAGATACCGACACTAAGTTTAAAGATGCTGATTCACAAAAGCTATTGCAAGAAGTATGGAAACTAGTTGAAGAAAAAGGTTATAAACTTGGTAATATCGATTGTACTGTGATTGCACAAGCCCCTAAGCTTGCACCATATATCAAAGCAATCCAGGAAAATATTGCTTGTCTCCTGCAATGTGAGAAGGAGCAAATTAATGTTAAAGCGACAACTACAGAAAAGCTTGGTTTTACCGGAAGAAAAGAAGGGATAGCTGCACAAGCTGTTATCCTGCTGATGAAGAAATAAAAACGTAACATTTTGTCGAAAGTAATGGTAAAATAAAGATAATAGTTGAAAAAGACCGTTTTAAAAATGATGGAGGGACAATTATAATGGGAAATGAAGTACGTGTACGCTATGCACCAAGTCCAACAGGGCATTTGCATATTGGAAACGCAAGAACAGCACTTTTTAATTATTTATATGCCAAACATTTGGGTGGATCATTCATTATTCGTACCGAAGATACGGATGATAAGCGTAATGTTGAAGGTGGCGAAGAAAGTCAATTACGCTATTTAAAGTGGCTCGGATTGGAATGGGATGAAGGTGCAGATATCGGTGGTGAGTATGGACCATACCGTCAAACAGAGCGTTTAGATATTTATCAGAAATATGTGGATGAGCTGTTAGAGCGTGGTCTTGCATATAAATGTTATATGACAGAAGAAGAGTTGGAAGCAGAACGTGAAGAACAGCGTGCTAATGGACAAGTGCCGAAGTATTCTGGAGCACACCGCGATTTAACCGAGGATCAAATAAAACAATTCGAAGCGGAAGGTCGTAAGCCTAGTATTCGTTTCCGTGTGCCAGATAATAAAACCTATACATTCAATGATATTGTACGTGGTAACATTACCTTTGAATCCAGTGATTTTGGTGACTGGGTAATGGTGAAGAAAAATGGTATTCCAACTTACAACTTCGCTGTTGCGATTGATGATAATCATATGAAAATAAGCCATGTATTACGTGGGGAAGAGCATATTTCGAATACACCAAAACAAATGATGATTTTTGATGCATTTGGTTGGGATGCACCCCAATACGGCCATATGACATTAATATTAAATGAAAATCGCAAAAAGTTAAGTAAACGTGACGAGCATATCTTGCAATTCATTGAACAATATAAAAATCTTGGTTACTTACCAGAGGCATTGTTCAACTTTATTACATTACTAGGTTGGTCACCAGTTGGCGAAGAGGAACTGTTTACTCAAGAAGAATTTATTAAGATATTTGATCCAGAACGTTTGTCAACATCACCAGCAATCTTTGACCCGGCAAAATTAAAATGGATGAATAATCAATATATTAAACAGGCTTCTTTGGATGAAGTGGTGGAACTAAGCTTGCCACACTTAATCGAAGCAGGTAAACTGCCAGCTGACATGAACGGAGAGCAAAAAGACTGGGCAGTGAATTTAATCAGTTTATATCATGACCAATTATCTTATGGTGCAGAAATTGTCGAGTTAACAGAACTTTTCTTCAAAACAGAACTTAACTATAATGAAGAAGCAATGGCAGTACTTAAAGAAGAGCAGGTGCCAGAAGTATTGGAAGGCTTTTTGGAGCAATTTAGTAATATAGAAGAATTGTCACCCGAAGCAATCAAAGCAAGTATTAAAGCAACACAAAAAGCGACAAAGCAAAAAGGTAAAAAACTATTTATGCCGATTCGTGTTGCGACAACTGGACAGGTTCATGGCCCTGAATTACCGAATGCGATTCATCTTTTAGGGGAAGATATTGTCAAAGCAAGACTGGAAAATGTATTAGAACGAATCAAATAAGTAGCAAATTTTAGTAAAGCTACTATAATAATAAGTAATAGGGTACGTTGACGAGGAGAAGTAAAAGAAATGTCGCTTGTCCAGAGAAAACCATCACAGGCTGAGAATGGTTGAAGCACGTTTCTTTGAAATGCACCTCAGAGTTTCTTCCTGAAAGAAGTATGGAGGAACGGTTTACCACCGTTATCGGTCAAAGTGGAGGGGATATTCATTCCCTAAACAGAGTGGAACCGCGCATAAAGCGTCTCTGAGGTATCAAACCCAGAGACGCTTTTTTAATTAGAAAAATAGCGTAGGCTAGCACTCACCTATAAGCAGAATGGAAGAAAGTCATAAGTTCGCAGTTTGTATCTACAATAAATTAAATAATCAGCGCCAGGTCGGCGGTTGGTGCTCGATTTTCTCGGTTACAAGCACTTATATTTACACAATAGGGGGGATGATAATCCGTGGGTTTTTTCAAATTACTCAAAGAAGACATCGAAGTTGTTTTTGATCAAGACCCGGCAGCAAGAACCTATTTCGAAGTTTGTTTAACGTATTCTGGTTTACACGCCATATGGTCACACCGAATCGCACACACGTTTTACCGGAAAAAATTCTTTTTCATTGCCAGAGTCATTTCACAAATCAGTCGCTTTTTTACTGGTATCGAAATTCACCCAGGCGCCAAAATTGGCAAACGCTTTTTCATTGACCACGGGATGGGCGTAGTCATTGGTGAAACATGCGAAATCGGAGATAATGTAACGATATACCAAGGCGTTACGTTAGGTGGTACAGGTAAAGAAAAAGGAAAACGGCACCCAACCCTTAAAGATAATGCACTAGTCGCCACAGGAGCAAAAGTATTAGGATCGATTACAATTGGTGAAAGCTCAAAAGTCGGTGCCGGTTCTGTTGTATTAAAAGATGTTCCGGATCATTCAACTGTTGTCGGAATACCAGGAAGAATTGTTATACAAAATGGAGAGAAAGTACGTAAAGACTTAGATCATCATAAGCTTCCCGACCCTATTAGTGAAGTGTTGAAAGAAATGGATGATGAGATGCAACGATTAAAAAAAGAATTAGAAGACTTAAAAGGAGCGAATCGACATGACGATTAGTATATACAATACACTTACACGAAAAAAACAGAAATTTGAACCAATAGAGCCGAATCGTGTCAAGATGTATGTGTGTGGTCCAACCGTTTATAACTACATTCATATCGGAAATGCACGTCCAGCTATCGTTTTCGATACAGTAAGAAGATATTTTGAATATAAAGGGTATCAAGTAGACTATGTTCTCAATTTCACAGATGTCGATGATAAGCTGATCAACGCTGCTAAGGAATTAGGAGAAGAAGTACCAACTATTGCTGAACGTTTTATCAAAGCTTATAAAGAAGATGTCGGTGTCCTAGGTGTAAAAGAAGCCGTTCACCATCCTAGAGTAACAGAAACAATGGATGACATCATTAGCTTTATTTCTACCTTAATCGATAAAGGGCATGCCTATGAAGCGGATGGTGATGTCTATTTCAAAACAAGATCATTTGAACAGTATGGTAAGCTATCCCATCAATCGATTGATGAATTAAGATCAGGTGCACGTATCCAAGTGGGTGAGAAAAAACAAGATCCGCTAGATTTTGCTTTGTGGAAACAAGTGAAAGATGGAGAAATATCTTGGGAATCACCGTGGGGGAAAGGCCGTCCAGGTTGGCATGTTGAGTGCTCGGCAATGGCTAAAAAGTATCTCGGTGATACGATTGATATTCATGCCGGTGGTCAAGATTTAACGTTCCCACATCATGAAAACGAAATTGCCCAATCTGAAGCAGGTAATGGAACATCATTCGCAAATTATTGGATGCATAATGGGTATATTAATATCGATAATGAAAAAATGTCGAAATCACTCGGTAATTTTGTGTTAGCTCATGATTTAATTCAAAAGCATGATCCAAAAGTATTGCGTTTCTTTATGTTAAGTGTCCACTATCGAAACCCGATCAATTTTAGTGATGCATTATTAGAGAGTGCGAAAAATAGTTTTGACCGGATTCTAAATGCTTTAACGAATCTGGAACACCGTAAAGAATCTACTGTTAATTTAGCCGACGATAATCAAAAATGGTTGGATAAAGTAGAATCGTTAAAACAACAATTTGAAAAAGAAATGGATGATGACTTTAATACCGCGAATGCAATAGCGATTATCTTTGATCTTGTTAAAGAAGCTAATGTTTATTTGAAGTCAGACCATACACATGCAGACGTAATTGATGCATTTATGGATACAATAACAGCGTGGTTAGAGGTGTTAGGTATTCCTCAGACAGATGAAGAGGCATTGCTTGATGAAGAGATAGAAGTGTTAATAGAAAAAAGAATCGAAGCAAGAAAAAACAAAGACTTTCAACTAGCAGATCAAATTCGTGATGATCTGAAAGAACGCAATATCATTCTTGAGGATACACCACAAGGTACAAGATGGAAGCGAGGTTAATGATGACACAGCAGCAGCCAAAAGAAATGAAAAGTCTTGCCTTGGCTTATATGGGGGATGCGATTTACGAAAAATACGTAAGGGAATATTTAATAAATAAAGGGACTGTCAAAGTACAGCAGCTCCATCAACATGCTGTACAATTTGTAAAAGCAACCTCCCAAGCAAAAGTAGTTCATCATTGGATGGAAACAAATCAACTTACAACAGAAGAACTGGCTGTAGTTAAAAGGGGACGAAATGCCAAATCCGGTTCGGTCCCCAAGAATACCAGTGTACAAGCTTATCGGCACAGTACAGCGTTCGAAGCGTTAATTGGGTTTCTATACTTAGACCAACAGTATGAACGGTTAGAGTTATTAATAAAACAAGCGATTGACATTACAGAGAAAGGAGAGGGTCAAGAATGAGCGGAGAATGGATCATTGGTAAGAATACAGTCATGGAAGCATTAGAATCCGATCGTTCTATCCAGAAATTATATCTGACAGAAAATCTCAATGCACCATTAGCAAAAAAGCTCCAAGGTTTAGCGAAGGCAAAAAATGCCCCGGTCCAACGAGTACCCAAAAAGAAATTAGACCAATTAGTTGATGGGAATCATCAAGGTATTGCAGCGTTAGTTGCAGCTTATGACTATGCATCTTTAGATCAGTTGTTTGACATAGCAGAAAAAAGGGATGAACCGCCGTTCTTTTTAATTTTGGATGAAATAGAAGATCCGCATAACTTAGGTTCCATTCTACGTAGTGCAGATGCAACAGGTGCTCATGGTGTTATTATCCCGAAACGAAGAGCGGTAGGACTAACCGCTACTGTTGCCAAAACATCTGTAGGAGCGATAGAACATATTCCGGTTGTGCGAGTAACAAATATTGCACAGACAATAGAAGAATTAAAAATGCGAAATGTATGGATCGTTGGTACAGAAGCAGAGGCTACAGAGGATTATCGTAAACTAGATGGTCAGCTGCCTATTGCCCTTGTCATTGGCAATGAAGGTAAAGGAATAAGCCGCTTAGTAAAGAAAAATTGTGATTGGACAGTTAGTTTACCAATGAGTGGATCTGTCTCCTCTTTAAACGCCTCCGTTGCAGCAAGTTTATTAATGTATGAAGTATTCCGAAAAAGAGACGAACATGGTGAGTCCTAATGGATGTACTCTTAGTCGATGGATACAACATGATTGGTGCTTGGGAGGAATTAAAGGCTTTAAAGGATAAGGATTTAGAACAAGCAAGACTCCTGTTAATTGACAAAATGGCAGAATACCAAGCATACCGTAAGAGAAAAGTAATCGTCGTTTTCGATGCCTATGAAGTAAGAGGTTTGGAAAATAGGCAACAACAATATAAAGTACAGGTAATCTTTACGAAAGAAAACGAAACTGCTGACCAATGTATTGAGCGCCTCGTTAAAGAGTTTAAGAATGTACGGACAAAGGTTTTTGTAGCAACTTCTGATTATACAGAACAGCGTACGATTTTTGCACAAGGAGCATTTCGAATCTCTGCGAGGGAATTGGATATCGAATTAAAAAATATTCAAAAGGAGATTGAGGTAGATATAGAAGAACATCAACAAAATAAAATAAAGAGTAAAATTCCGTTGGACGACACCGTGTTGCAAGTGTTTGAGAAATGGCGCCGTGGTAATAAATAACAAAAGAGCAGTTGACGTAATTAAAGCGCTTCCTGTATAATGTTGCTATTATAGTCTGCAATACCTAATTATTGGCACAAAGCCGGGAGGAGTCCCAATAACTATCATGCGAGTAGAAAATAGAGATACTGACTTTCAGCATTTAGACGATAATGAATTAGTATTGCTAGTGCAGAACGGAGACACACAAGCGCTCGAATTTTTAATTCAACGATATAAATCTTTCGTTCGAGCGAAAGCCAAAACGTATTTTCTCGTAGGAGCTGATCATGAAGATATTGCACAAGAGGGAATGATCGGTCTCTATAAAGCGATTCGTGATTTCCAAGAGGACAAGCTTGCCTCCTTTAAAGCCTTTGCAGAATTATGTATTACCAGACAAATCATCACAGCTATTAAAACAGCCACAAGGCAAAAGCATATGCCGTTGAACTCTTATGTTTCTTTAGACAAGCCGATCTATAACGATGATTCTGAGAGGACATTGTTAGATGTTTTAGAAGCTACTATTGCGATGGATCCGCAAGAATTGCTCGTTAATAGAGAACGTTATGGAGATATGGAAAATAAGTTAGCAGAATTGCTAAGTAAGTTAGAGCGGGAAGTATTATTACTTTACCTTGAAGGAAAATCCTATCAAGAAATTTCTTCCGAATTAAATCGCCACGCTAAATCTATCGACAATGCATTGCAACGAGTAAAAAGAAAGTTAGAAAAATACTTAGAAGCTAGTGGTATATATATATCTTAAACAATTCTGCTAGTTGTCGTTGACAGTGATCTTTAAGAATGCTACATTATAATAAGTGTGAAAACCCATATAAGAGGTGGGAAAATTGGGTAAAAAAATAGCACTTGCGTGCGAGGTTTGTCATAGTAGAAATTATAGTACGGAAAAGAATCCATCGATTTCTGATCGAATTGAAATAAAGAAATTTTGTAAAAGGTGTAACCGGCATACCATTCACCGCGAAACAAAGTAGAACTTGACGGTAGTAGAAGACAGTTTGGAGGTACCTTCTGTGAAACCAGTTACTTTTTTAAAGAATGTCAATCGGGAAATGAAGAAAGTTTCTTGGCCAAGAGGCCGTGAGTTAACTCGTTATACGATTACAGTAGTTTTTACCGTTGCTTTTGTAACAGTTTTTTTTGCACTTATTGATTTAGGTATTACACAACTTCTTAATATGTTATTTGAATAAATCGCTATTATATATGTTATACTGTAACTAAATATGTAAGAAAAGAACCCGTTTGGCGGGTTTTTTAAATGCAAAGAAATCGACCGAGGAGAAGTTAAATTAAGGGAGGGAAGGGCGAGCAAAGCCCCTCGATATTATGGAAAAAAACTGGTATGTCGTGCATACTTATTCAGGTTATGAAAACAAAGTAAAAACCAATTTAGAAAAACGATTAGAATCTATGGGGATGGAAGACAAGATTTTCCGTGTATTAGTCCCAGAAGATGAAGAAACAGAAATTAAGAACGGAAAAAAGAAAATAGCTAAAAAGAAAGTATTCCCAGGGTATGTGTTAGCCGAAATGGTTATGACAGATGATTCCTGGTATGTTGTGCGTAATACTCCAGGTGTGACAGGTTTCGTAGGATCTGCTGGTTCAGGATCCAAACCGACACCACTATTGGAAGAAGAAGTAGAATCTATTTTGAAGCGCATGGGTTATGATGAACCAGTTACGGAAGTAGACTTTGAAATGAAAGAAACGGTGGAAGTAGTAGATGGACCATTTAACGGCTTCTCCGGTTCCATTGAAAAAATAGATTTAGATAAACAAAAAGTAAAAGTCCATGTTAATATGTTTGGTAGAGAAACACCAGTTGAATTGGATTTTTCACAAGTTAAGAAGTTATCATAAAGAGCTTGTTGATATAAAAATATAGGAAAACTACTTGCATTTTTGTTTATAAAATGCTAAAATTCTTATGTTCTTTATGCCTCGAGTATAAGGTTATCTTTTGCATATGTAATCGAGTGGGAGGGCGAGTGCCCTATTACCACATCACGGACTTAAGGAGGTGTGTCTCGTGGCTAAAAAAGTAGAATCAGTTGTAAAACTACAAATTCCAGCAGGAAAAGCAAATCCCGCACCACCAGTTGGGCCAGCATTAGGTCAAGCAGGTATTAACATCATGGGATTCTGTAAAGAGTTTAACGCTCAAACCCAGGATCAAGCTGGTATGATTATTCCAGTAGAAATTACGGTATTTGAAGACCGTTCATTTACATTTATTACAAAAACTCCACCAGCAGCAGTGTTGCTTAAAAAAGCAGCTGGTATTGAAACTGCGTCAGGTGAACCAAATCGTAACAAAGTGGCAACACTTAATCGCGACAAGGTTAGAGAAATCGCAGAATTAAAAATGCCAGACTTAAATGCTGCTGATGTTGAAGCTGCAATGCGTATGGTCGAAGGTACTGCACGTAGCATGGGTATCGTTATCGAAGACTAATCTCACAGCGTTGTACAAAAGCGGAAGGTTGCGGTAGTGGAGAATGCTTCATCACCCGCAACCTTTATCTTTGAGGTCTAGTTAGGAATGAATGTCTTGCATTTGAATCTAACTTTTCCGCTTAAGTAAGTGGGAGGTATAACCGTTAAAACCACAGAAGGAGGAAATTAAAAATGGCAAAGAAAACAAAAAAGCAACAAGAAGCATTAAAACTTGTTGATCGTACAAAAGTTTACGAAGCAAAAGAAGCATTAGAATTAGTTCAAAAAGCTTCTACTGCAAATTTTGACGAAACGGTTGAAGCTGCTTTTCGTCTTGGAGTAGATCCAAAGAAAGCAGACCAACAAATCCGTGGAGCAATGGTGCTACCACACGGAACTGGTAAAACACAAACAGTTCTTGTATTTGCAAAAGGGGACAAAGCGAAAGAAGCAGAGGCTGCTGGCGCTGATTATGTAGGGGATCAAGACTTAATCAACAAAATCAACCAAGGTTGGTTCGAGTTTGATGTAGTCGTGGCAACTCCTGACATGATGGCTGAAGTAGGTAAGCTTGGTCGTGTATTAGGACCAAAAGGTCTTATGCCAAACCCTAAAACTGGAACAGTAACTTTCGAAGTAGAAAAAGCTGTTAATGAAATCAAAGCAGGTAAGGTAGAATATCGTGTGGATAAACAATCAAACATTCACGTGCCAATTGGTAAAGTATCGTTTGATCTTGATAAGCTTGTAGACAACTTTAATGCATTAGCAGATACAGTTGCCAAAGCAAAACCACAAGCTGCTAAAGGTACGTATATTCGTAACGTAGCAGTATCATCTACAATGGGACCTGGCGTTAAAGTAGATTCATCAGCTTTCACAAAATAATTTCTCTTGACTTTTACTTGAAGATCTAATATAATTCTTAAGGGTCAAGTTGACTATTTTCAAAATAAATTTAATACATTATACCGTAGACAGTAGGGGCTGCTAAGCTTAATTTCCTACCGAGGTGTGTCTGGATAAATAACAGAATTCCTTTTTAATAAAGAATTACTGTGTACAGTCATAAACCTCCATGTCTACAAAGATATGGAGGTTTTCGTTTTATACGGGCGGTATAATGATCGCGTTCTAGGAGGTGGAATCATGTCAAAGGTGATTGAACAAAAGAAACAAGTTGTTTCTGAAATTGCAGAAAAACTTCGTGACAGCCAATCAACGATCCTTGTAGACTACAGAGGTCTTGATGTTGCAGAAGTTACGGAATTGCGTTCACAACTACGTGAAGCAGGCGTGGAATTTAAAGTGTATAAAAACACAATGACGCGTCGTGCGGTAGAAGAAGCTGAACTTACTGAATTAAATGATGTTTTAGTAGGTCCTACAGCTATCGCATTCAGTAAAGATGATATTGTGGCTCCAGCAAAAGTTTTAAATAACTTTGCAAAAGAGCACGAAGCATTAGAAATTAAAGGTGGCGTGGTTGAAGGGTCTGTAGCAACACTTGAGCAAATCAAAGAACTTGCGGATCTTCCAAACTACGAAGGAATGCTTTCTATGCTACTCAGCGTACTACAAGCACCAGTACGAAACTTTGCATACGCAACAAAAGCTGTTGCAGAGCAAAAAGAAGAGCAAGGTGCGTAAGAAATTTTTATCACAAGACATTTTATGTTCGTAATATAAAATAAAATTAGGAGGAATTGAACATGTCTAATGAACAAATTATTGAAGCAATTAAAGAAATGTCCGTTCTTGAATTAAATGACTTAGTAAAAGCAATCGAAGAAGAATTTGGTGTAACTGCAGCAGCACCAGTAGCAGCAGCAGGTGCTGGCGCTGGAGAAGCAGTTGAAGAACAAACTGAATTTGATGTAGTACTAGAAAGTGCTGGATCTTCTAAAATTAAAGTTGTTAAAGCTGTTCGCGAAATCACTGGTCTTGGACTTAAAGATGCTAAAGATCTTGTAGATAACGCACCAGGCGCAATCAAAGAAGGTATTGCAAAAGAAGAAGCAGAAGAAATGAAATCTAAGCTAGAAGAAGCTGGAGCATCAGTAGAATTAAAATAAGAATTACCCACAAAAAGCTCGCTATGAACAATGGCGAGCTTTTCTTTACAAATAAAAAATTTCAATAATGAGCATAAACTGCGATATAACTTTTGCGAAGATTTGCATTCTTCCGTTCAAAATTTTGATGAGATTTGGCATGCGCTTCGGCAGAATACTGCGCTTTCCGTGGGCTCGGCTTCAGCTAACTAGCTACTCATCTATAACCAGAATGGAAGGAAGGATCACTCCGAATATTTCAATAGTTCGCAGTTTTTATCTATGTTGATTTAGATTTGTTTTTATGTATTAGATTTAAGAAAAGAAAGTTGGTGTGAAAATGGATCAATACTTCTCGCAATCTCCTGATGCAGCAAGTAACCCACAAACGTGGAGCTATCAACTGGAGGGGCAGACTTTTACTTTCACAACAGATAACGGTGTCTTTTCCAAAAACGAAGTCGATTTTGGTTCACGTGTATTAATTGAAACATTTCGTACACCGGATATAGATGGGCCGTTACTTGATCTTGGTTGTGGCTATGGTCCGATAAGTATTGCTTTAGCAGCAACTCACTCCGATCGCTCCGTTCTCGGCGTAGATGTAAACGAAAGAGCATTATCATTAGCCGAAAAAAACGCGAAGCAAAATAAAATAACTAATGTAACGTTTCAAGAGAGCGATATATTATCCAATGTTTCTGGCCAATCATTTGCCGCAATTTTGACCAATCCTCCGATCAGAGCCGGAAAGCAGGTAGTACACCAAATGTTTGAGGAAGCTAAAAAAGCTCTATTGTCAAATGGGGAATTGTGGGTTGTCATTCAGAAAAAGCAAGGAGCACCTTCAGCGAAGAAAAAATTATCCGAATTATTTGAAGAGGTAGAAGTAGTGAAAAAAGAAAAAGGATACTTTGTTTTTTGTGCAAAATAATTTGACTCTGTTAGGTGTTTGTGGTAGTATAGAAAAATGCCAATAGGACGGAAGGTTTGTCAAGTGAAAATGTTGGAAAATGTATATTTTTTTTAAAAATAGGCAAAACTATTCAACATGATGACTTTTATAGCTTGGCATCTTTGTTGTTACTATTAAACGGCTATTAGCTAATAGAGATTGTCTACTTAACTTTTTAGAATCCTTTTATTATTTTCCACAGAACTATTAGTAATTGAATAACATTTGCTCATCGCAAATGTCTATATAAAGCTTGTGTCATTTTATGATCACAGGTTTGTTCGGTATGCTAACCGGACGAGTGTTTAACACTTACTAAATTTATACGATCTATAGAAAAATGTCAAATACCTATAGTAAGTTATGTATAAATGGTAAGTGTGGTTTCATTTGTGCTATTTTTATAGCAACTATCTTTAATATTGATCGAGGGGTGAATCAGTTGACAGGTCAACTAGTTCAATACGGACGACACCGCCAACGCAGAAGCTTTGCGCGTATCAGCGAGGTATTAGAATTACCAAATTTAATTGAGATTCAAACTGCATCCTATCAATGGTTCTTAGATGAAGGCTTAAGAGAAATGTTCCAAGATATTTCTCCAATCGAAGATTTCGCCGGCAATTTGTCACTAGAATTTGTTGATTACAGCCTTGGAGAACCAAAGTATCCAGTCGATGAATCCAAAGAAAGAGATGTAACATACAACGCTCCTCTTCGAGTAAAGGTTCGTTTGTTGAATAACGAAACAGGTGAAGTAAAAGAGCAAGAAGTCTTTATGGGAGATTTCCCATTAATGACAGAAACAGGTACCTTTATCATTAATGGTGCAGAACGCGTTATTGTTTCACAGCTTGTTCGTTCGCCTAGCGTTTACTTTAACAAAAAAATTGATAAGAATGGAAAACGTGGCTATGGTGCCACTGTAATCCCGAACAGAGGTGCTTGGTTAGAATTTGAAACGGACGCGAAAGACGTTGTACATGTACGAATTGACCGTACTCGAAAACTACCAATTACGGTTTTACTTAGAGCGTTAGGTTTCGGTGATGATCAAGAAATATTAGATTTATTGGGAGAAAACGAATACTTAAAGAACACGTTGGAAAAGGACAATACGGAAACAAGTGAGAAGGCATTGTTAGAAATTTATGAACGCCTTCGTCCTGGAGAACCACCAACAGTAGACAATGCTAAAAGTCTAATGGTTTCAAGATTTTTTGATCCAAAAAGATATGATTTAGCACATGTTGGCCGTTATAAAATAAACAAAAAGTTACATTTAAAAAATCGTTTATTTAACCAAATCCTTGCAGAACCACTAGTGGATCCGGAAACGGGTGAAGTGATTGCAAACAAGGGAGATAAGTTAGATAGACGCTTGTTAGATAAAATATTACCAATACTAGACTCTGACGAAAACCGTTTCGGGGAGAGAATACTAGAACCAAATGAAGGTGTATTAGAGGAACCAATAAGTGTTCAATCGATTAAAATTATGGATCCAACTGACCCTGAAGGTGAAAGAACGCTTAATGTGTTAGGGAATTGTAATGTCGATGATAGCATTAAAAACATTACACCAGCTGACATTCTTTCTGCAATTAGTTATTTCTTTAACATTTTGCATCAAGTTGGGGATACGGACGATATTGACCACTTAGGTAACCGTCGCCTTCGTTCAGTAGGGGAGTTATTACAGAATCAATTCAGAATTGGTTTATCACGTATGGAACGTGTGGTTCGAGAGAGAATGTCTATTCAAGACACATCTTCTATCACCCCACAACAGTTAATCAATATACGTCCTGTCATTGCGTCTATCAAAGAGTTCTTTGGTAGTTCACAGTTGTCACAATTTATGGATCAAACTAACCCGTTAGCTGAGTTAACACACAAACGACGTTTATCTGCATTAGGACCAGGTGGTCTGACTCGTGAACGTGCAGGCTTTGAAGTACGTGACGTTCACTATTCTCACTACGGTCGGATGTGTCCGATCGAGACACCAGAGGGACCGAACATTGGGTTAATTAACTCCTTATCATCTTATGCAAAAGTAAATAAATTTGGTTTTATAGAGACACCTTATCGTAGAGTAGATCCTGAGACGGGTCGGGTAACAAACCAAATGGATTACTTAACGGCGGATGAGGAAGATAACTATGTCGTTGCGCAGGCAAACGCGAAGTTAAATGAAGATGGGACGTTTGTTGATGAAGAGGTAATTGCAAGGTTCCGTGGTGAAAATACGATTGTAAAACGTGAAAAATTAGATTACATGGACGTTTCACCTAAACAGGTTGTGTCAGCTGCGACAGCATGTATTCCGTTCTTGGAGAATGATGACTCTAACCGTGCGTTAATGGGTGCGAACATGCAGCGTCAAGCAGTACCGCTTATGCAACCTAAATCACCAATTGTTGGTACGGGAATGGAATATGTATCAGGTAAAGACTCCGGTGCAGCTGTTATTTGTAAGCATGACGGTATCGTGGAACGTGTGCAGGCGAAAGAAGTTCTAGTTCGTCGTATTACAGAAGTAGACGGAAAAGAAGTTGAAGGTGACTTGGATCGTTACCGTCTGCAAAAATTTGTTCGCTCTAACCAAGGTACTTGCTACAACCAACGTCCGATAGTTGCAAAAGGTAACCGTGTAACTAAAGGTGAAATTTTAGCTGATGGTCCTTCTATGGAAAAAGGTGAATTAGCACTAGGTCAAAACGTACTTGTCGGCTTTATGACCTGGGAAGGTTATAACTACGAGGATGCGATCATCATGAGCGAGCGCCTTGTAAAGGACGACGTTTATACTTCCATTCATATTGAAGAGTATGAATCAGAAGCGCGTGATACTAAATTAGGGCCTGAAGAAATTACACGTGATATCCCTAACGTTGGGGAGGATGCATTACGCGACTTAGATGAGCGCGGCATAATCCGTGTAGGTGCTGAAGTAGAAGATGGTGACTTGTTAGTTGGTAAAGTTACACCTAAAGGGGTAACTGAATTATCAGCTGAAGAACGTTTGCTTCACGCTATTTTCGGTGAGAAAGCACGTGAAGTTCGTGATACATCACTTCGAGTGCCTCACGGCGCAGGTGGTATCGTGCTAGATGTTAAAATCTTCAATCGTGCAGATGGTGATGAGTTACCACCAGGTGTGAACCAGCTAGTTCGTGCATATATCGTTCAAAAACGTAAAATTCACGAAGGGGATAAAATGGCTGGTCGACATGGTAATAAAGGTGTTATCTCCAAAATTTTACCAGAAGAAGATATGCCATTCTTGCCAGACGGTACACCAATAGATATCATGTTAAACCCATTAGGGGTACCATCTCGTATGAATATTGGGCAAGTACTTGAGTTGCACTTAGGTATGGCAGCAAGACAGCTTGGTATTCATGTTGCATCACCTGTATTTGATGGTGCGCGTGAAGAAGATGTATGGGAGACTTTAGAAGAAGCAGGTCTACCAAGAGATGCGAAAACCATTCTTTATGATGGACGTACAGGTGAAGCTTTCGATAACCGTGTATCTGTTGGTGTGATGTATATGATCAAGCTAGCACACATGGTAGATGACAAGTTACACGCTCGTTCAACAGGTCCATATTCACTTGTTACACAACAACCACTAGGTGGTAAAGCACAATTCGGTGGTCAGCGTTTCGGTGAGATGGAGGTATGGGCATTAGAAGCCTATGGAGCGGCTTATACCCTACAGGAAATCTTAACAGTTAAATCAGATGATACAGTAGGACGTGTAAAAACGTATGAAGCCATCGTTAAAGGCGACAATGTTCCTGAACCTGGAATTCCAGAATCATTTAAAGTACTAATTAAGGAATTACAAAGTCTAGGTATGGATGTGAAAATGTTATCTGGAGATGAACAGGAAATTGAACTTCGTGATGACGAAGAAGATGATTCCCAATCAGCAGATAACTTCAATCTAGAAATCGAAGAAACTACTAGCTAATGAACACTTTTGATATTCAAACCCGATCATTCCTACATTAAGGCAGATCGGGTGAGAATTGTCTATAAAACTAAAGAGCGAACGAAAACCAAAAGACTAAAAGGGAGGTTAACCCCTTGTTAGATGTAAATAATTTTGAATTTATGAAAATCGGATTAGCATCACCAAATAAAATCCGTTCTTGGTCATTTGGTGAAGTGAAAAAGCCTG
Organism: Gracilibacillus salitolerans; assembly: GCF_009650095.1. GTDB lineage: Bacteria > Bacillota > Bacilli > Bacillales > Amphibacillaceae > Gracilibacillus > Gracilibacillus salitolerans. Next base: position 177,070 of record NZ_CP045915.1, read on the forward strand.
AAACTATTAACTACCGTACACTGAAACCAGAGAAAGATGGCCTCTTTTGTGAACGTATCTTCGGTCCACAAAAAGACTGGGAATGTCATTGTGGAAAGTATAAGCGTGTAAGGTACAAAGGTGTCGTATGTGATCGCTGTGGTGTGGAAGTAACAAAAGCAAAAGTTCGCCGTGAACGCATGGGGCACATTGAACTAGCAGCACCTGTATCACATATTTGGTACTTCAAAGGTATCCCAAGTCGAATGGGATTAGTGTTGGATATGTCACCTAGAGCTCTAGAAGAAGTTATTTACTTCGCAGCATATATCGTGACAGACTCTGGTGATACAGCATTAGAAAAAAAACAATTATTATCCGAAAAAGAATACCGTGCTTATCGTGATAAATACGGTAATTCCTTCAAAGCCCAAATGGGTGCTGAAGCTATCAAAAGAATCTTACAAGATATTGATCTTGATAAAGAAGTAGAGTTGTTACGCGAAGAATTAAAATCTGCACAAGGTCAAAGAAGAACTCGTGCAATTAAACGTCTAGAAGTGTTAGAAGCATTCCGTAACTCTGGTAATGATCCAAGCTGGATGATTATGGATGTCCTACCGATCATTCCACCTGAATTAAGACCAATGGTGCAATTAGATGGTGGTCGTTTCGCAACTTCTGACTTAAACGATTTATACCGCCGTGTAATCAACCGTAACAACCGTCTGAAACGACTTCTTGACCTTGGAGCACCTAGCATTATCGTGCAAAACGAAAAACGCATGCTTCAAGAAGCAGTAGATGCATTGATCGACAACGGACGCCGTGGACGTCCCGTAACGGGTCCTGGTAACCGTCCGTTAAAATCACTATCCCATATGTTAAAAGGGAAACAAGGTCGTTTTCGTCAAAACTTATTAGGTAAACGTGTTGACTATTCAGGTCGTTCCGTAATCGTTGTAGGCCCACACTTAAAGATGTATCAATGTGGTCTGCCGAAGGAAATGGCTGTTGAATTATTCAAGCCGTTTATCATGAAAGAATTAGTAGAGCGTGGATTAGCTCACAACATTAAATCAGCAAAACGTAAAATTGAGAGATTGCACGAAGAAGTATGGGATGTCTTAGAAGATGTTATTAGAGAACACCCTGTACTGTTAAACCGTGCCCCAACTTTACACCGTTTAGGTATTCAAGCGTTTGAGCCGACGCTCGTAGAAGGTCGTGCTATTCGTTTACACCCGCTTGTTTGTACTGCATATAACGCAGACTTCGATGGTGACCAAATGGCGGTACACGTTCCTTTATCGGCAGAAGCACAAGCAGAAGCTCGCATTTTAATGCTTGCAGCACAAAACATTCTGAATCCGAAAGATGGTAAACCAGTTGTTACACCTTCACAGGATATGGTACTTGGTAACTATTACGTAACAATGGAACGTGAGAATGCTATTGGTGAAGGTATGGTGTTTAAAGACTTAAATGAGGCATTAATCGCATACCATAATGGTTTTGTACATTTACACACGCGTGTTGCGATTCAACCAGCTTCACTAAATAAAGAAGCATTTACTGATGAACAACGAAATAAATTAATGATCACTACTGTTGGTAAGCTAATCTTTAATGATATGTTACCAGAATCATTCCCGTATATGAATGAGCCAACGCAACAAAACTTAGAGGTTGCAACACCAGATAAGTATTTCGTTGAACCTGGAGCTAACATTAAAGAAGAATTCGCTCAACGAGATATTATCCCACCATTTAAAAAAGGAATTCTCGGTGATATCATTGCTGAAGTATTCAAGAAGTTTAAGATCAGTGAAACTTCAAAAATGCTGGACCGTATGAAAGACTTAGGTTTTGCTTATTCTACAAAAGCTGGTATCACAGTAGGTGTGTCAGATATTGTCGTGCTTGCTGAAAAAGAAGAAATTTTGACAGAGGCTCAAGATAAAGTAGATAAAGTATTGAAACAATTCCGTAGAGGTTTAATTACGGATGAAGAACGCTATGACCGCGTTATTTCTATCTGGTCACAAGCTAAAGATACAATTCAAGAGAAGTTAATGAAATCCTTGAATCCGAGTAACCCAATCTTTATGATGAGTGATTCCGGTGCACGTGGTAACGCATCTAACTTTACACAACTAGCAGGTATGCGTGGGTTAATGGCAAACCCGGCTGGTCGAATTATCGAATTACCGATCAAGTCAAGCTTCCGTGAAGGTTTAACAGTATTAGAATACTTTATTTCTACACACGGTGCTCGTAAAGGTCTTGCCGATACAGCTCTTAAGACAGCAGACTCTGGTTATTTAACAAGACGTCTTGTTGATGTTGCCCAAGATGTGATTATCCGTGAAGAAGATTGTGGAACAGACCGTGGTTTAACTGTATCTGCTATTAAAGAAGGTACAGAAATGATCGAGCCACTTATTGATCGTCTGATCGGTAGAACGGCATTCCAAAATGTGAAGCATCCTGAATCAAATGAATTAATCGTTGCGAAAAACGATGTCATTTCTGAAGATATAGCGAAGGAAATAGTAGAAGCAGGGATCGATGAAGTAACAATCCGAACTGCCTTCACTTGTAACACAAAACATGGCGCATGCAAAAAATGTTATGGTCGTAACCTAGCTACTGGCGAGGAAGTAGAAGTAGGCGAAGCTGTAGGTATTATTGCCGCTCAATCTATTGGTGAGCCTGGTACACAGTTAACGATGCGTACATTCCACACTGGTGGGGTTGCAGGTAGCGATATTACCCAAGGTTTACCGCGTATCCAAGAGATCTTCGAAGCGCGTAATCCGAAGGGGCAAGCAGTTATCTCCGAAATTTTCGGTACTGTCCAAGATGTAACAGAAGTGAAAGACAAACAAGAAATCGTTGTTCAAGGTGCAGTAGAAACCAAAACATATACAGCGCCATATGGTTCTCGACTTAAAGTTTCTATCGGAGATGAGGTAGAAGCAGGTCAAGCACTTACAGAAGGTTCTATTGATCCAAAAGAATTATTAAAAGTTAAAGGTATCGACGGCGTACAATCTTACTTATTAAAAGAAGTACAGAAAGTATACCGTATGCAAGGGGTGGAAATCGGCGATAAACACGTCGAAGTTATGGTAAGACAAATGCTTCGCAAAGTACGAGTTGCTGATTCCGGAGATACAGAGGTATTACCAGGATCTCTACTGGAAATACACCAGTTCAAAGATGCAAACAAACAAGCGTTAGTAACAGGTGGTCAACCAGCTGTGGGTCGTCCGGTGCTACTTGGTATTACCAAAGCATCTCTTGAAACAGATTCATTCTTATCCGCTGCTTCCTTCCAAGAGACTACAAGAGTCTTAACAGATGCAGCAATCAAAGGTAAGCGAGATGAATTGCTTGGTCTCAAGGAGAATGTTATTATTGGTAAGCTTGTGCCAGCAGGTACTGGTATGCAACGCTATCGTCGCATCCAGGAAAAACTAGCTGTTGATCCTACACAAGCTGAAGAGACAGACTCGGAAGAAGTAATACAGTAAGTAAAGCGAAAAGCGCCCGTTTAGCGATGGATGGACTGCATCCGAAATACAGGTAGATCTCTATTGACTTTCTACAGGTTTTACTAGTCGCTGGGTGTCAGAGCTAGACAACAATAAAATCGGATTACCTGTAATGTTCATTGCAGGTAATCCACATTTTACATTTACTTGAAGGAAAACAAGGTATCTGAGAAACACTTTAAATAATTATTTATTTTTACAAATAAAAGTTGACATTAATTTTTTGTGATGATAGTATATTTAAGGTGCTTCCGTTATCCTTGTTACTTTGGAGGATATGCAGATGTCTTATGAAAAAGTGGCACAGGTAAATACTGAAAAGATAATCGGAACAAAACAAGTCTTAAAAGCCATTAAAAATGGTTATGCAAAAGAAGTGATTATTGCTAGTGATGCTGATTTGCATATCACTAGTAAAGTCTCACGAGTTGCATCTGAACATAATGTCCCTTATTCCTATGTGGACTCTATGAAAGAGTTGGGAAAAGTTTGCGGAATCGATGTCGGTGCAGCAACAGTGGTGATCAAACAATAAAGTTTTGGCAAATATTTGCGAAGACTTTGTTTTTTGCTCTATTATGAACCACCTGGATGTGTGGTATTACATCTCAAGAACAGAGAGGAGGAAAAATAGATGCCAACTATTAATCAATTAGTACGAAAAGGCCGTGTGTCTAAAGGTAAAAAATCAGACTCACCTGCTTTAAATAAAGGGTACAATAGTCGTAAGAAATTAGCGACTGACCAATCTTCCCCACAAAAACGTGGAGTATGTACTCGTGTAGGTACACTAACACCAAAGAAACCGAACTCTGCACTTCGTAAATATGCACGTGTTCGTTTGTCAAACCAAATCGAGGTTACAGCTTATATTCCTGGAATTGGTCACAACCTGCAAGAACACAGTGTTGTATTAATCCGTGGTGGTCGTGTAAAAGACTTACCAGGGGTTCGTTATCACATCGTTCGTGGTGCGCTTGATACTTCAGGTGTAGAAGGACGTATGCAAGGCCGTTCAAAATACGGTGCGAAAAAACCTAAAAAATAAGCTTTCCTTATAAAAACATAAATAGAAAGGAGGGGAAGATATGCCACGTAAAGGACCAGTACCAAAGCGTGATGTCTTACCAGATCCGTTATACAGCTCAAAACTTGTTACACGTCTAATCAATCAAATTATGATTGATGGAAAAAGAGGTAAAGCACAAAAGATTCTGTATCGTGCTTTCGAATTAGTTCAAGAACGTAGTGGACAAAACGCTATGGAAGTATTTGAACAAGCAATGAAAAACGTTATGCCAGTACTTGAGGTGCGCGCTCGTCGTGTTGGTGGTTCCAACTACCAAGTACCAGTTGAGGTTAGACCAGAACGTCGTCAAGCATTAGGTTTACGTTACATTGTGAATTATTCTCGTCTTCGCGGCGAAAAAACAATGGAAGAGCGTTTAGCAAATGAAATTCTAGATGCTTCAAATAACACAGGTGCATCAGTTAAAAAACGCGAAGATATGCACAAAATGGCAGAAGCAAACAAAGCATTTGCTCACTATCGTTGGTAATCATCTAACTAACAATATCTTTTATGTAGGAAGGAGAAAGATTCATGCCTAGAGAGTTCTCCTTGGAGAAAACACGTAATATCGGTATCATGGCACACATCGATGCTGGTAAAACAACTGCAACAGAACGTATTTTATTTTATACGGGACGTATCCACAAAATTGGGGAAACACACGAAGGTGCTTCTCAAATGGACTGGATGGAGCAGGAACAAGAGCGCGGTATTACCATCACTTCTGCAGCAACAACTGCTCAGTGGAAAGGTCACCGCATAAACATCATCGATACACCTGGACACGTAGACTTCACAGTAGAAGTTGAACGTTCATTACGTGTACTTGATGGTGCGGTAGCTGTTCTAGATGCACAGTCTGGTGTAGAACCGCAAACAGAAACAGTGTGGCGCCAAGCAACAACATATGGTGTACCACGTATTGTTTTTGTAAACAAAATGGATAAAGTCGGTGCTGACTTCATTTATTCAGTAGGTACTTTGGGAGATCGCCTGGGAGCAAATGCTCATCCAGTACAACTTCCAATCGGTGCTGAAGATGAATTCGAAGGAATTATCGATCTTATTTCAATGGAAGCTTACTACTACCTTGATGATCTAGGTACTCGTGCAGAAGCAAAACCTATTCCTGATGAGTACAAAGAGCAAGCTGAAGAGTACCGTACAAACCTAGTCGAAGCAGTAGCTGAATTAGATGAAGATCTAATGGAGCGATACTTAGAAGGTGAAGAGTTCTCTAACGATGAATTAAGAGATGCTGTACGTAAAGCGACTTTAAGTGTTGAATTCTATCCGGTATTCTGTGGATCTGCCTTCAAAAACAAAGGGGTACAATTATTAATCGACGGTGTTGTAGATTACCTACCATCACCATTAGATATTCCTCCAATTGAAGGTCATGTACCACAAACTGAAGAGGAAGTAGTTCGTAAAGCAGACGATAAAGAACCATTCTCTGCTCTAGCATTTAAAGTAGCAACAGACCCATTTGTTGGTAAACTTACATTCTTCCGTGTTTACTCTGGTTCATTGAAATCAGGTTCATACGTGAAAAACTCTACGAAAGATAAACGTGAACGTGTAGGACGAATCCTACAAATGCACGCAAACTCTCGTGAGGAAATTGATGAAGTTTACGCTGGGGATATTGCAGGTGCTGTTGGTTTGAAAGATACTAGTACTGGTGATACATTATGTGATGAGAAAAGTCTAGTTATCCTAGAATCAATGGAATTCCCTGAACCAGTTATCTCAGTAGCAATCGAACCTAAATCAAAAGCTGATCAGGACAAAATGGGAATTGCATTAGGTAAGCTTGCAGAGGAAGACCCTACTTTCAGAACTGAAACAAACCAAGAGACTGGTCAAACGATCATCTCAGGTATGGGTGAGTTACACCTTGATATCATCGTGGACCGTCTAAAACGTGAGTTTAAAGTAGAAGCTAACGTTGGTGCTCCACAAGTATCTTACCGTGAAACATTCCGTGGTTCTGCGGAAGTGGAAGGTAAATTCGTTCGCCAATCAGGTGGTCGTGGTCAATATGGTCACGTTTGGGTTAAATTTGAACCTAACGAAGAAGGTGCAGGTTATGAATTCGTAAATAAAATCGTTGGTGGTGTTGTACCACGTGAATACATCCCATCTGTTGAAGCTGGTATTAAAGAATCATTGGAAAATGGTGTAGTAGCTGGTTATCCGTTGATCGATGTGAAAGCAACACTTTATGATGGTAGCTATCACGATGTTGACTCAAATGAAACAGCATTTAAAGTAGCAGCATCTATGGCGCTTAAAGCAGCGAAAAACAAATGTAACCCGGTAATCCTTGAGCCTATGATGAAGGTTGAGGTTGTTATTCCAGAAGAATATATGGGTGACATTATGGGTGATGTAACATCCCGTCGTGGACGTGTAGAAGGAATGGAAGCACGTGGACCTGCTCAGGTAGTTAAAGCATTTGTTCCACTTGCAGAAATGTTTGGTTATGCAACTGCACTTCGTTCTAATACACAAGGTCGTGGTACTTATACTATGCACTTCGATCACTACGAAGAAGTTCCTAAGAGCATTGCGGAAGAAATTATTAAGAAAAATGCTGGTCAATAATTGATTTTTTTCTTAATCTACAGTATAACTTGTATTATAGGCTTAGATAACTAATGTCTAAGCCGAGATACATCAAAATATAAAAAAACATTTTTACTTAATTAAAGGAGGAAATATACATGGCTAAAGAAAAATTTGACCGTTCCAAAGACCACGTTAATATTGGTACAATTGGACACGTTGACCATGGTAAAACAACTTTAACTGCAGCAATCACAAACGTTCTTTTCAACAAATATGGTAGCGGGGAAGCTCGTGCATACGACCAAATCGATGGTGCTCCAGAAGAGAAAGAACGTGGAATCACAATCTCAACAGCACACGTTGAATATGAAACTGATAACCGTCACTATGCACACGTTGACTGCCCAGGTCACGCTGACTATGTTAAAAACATGATCACTGGTGCTGCACAAATGGACGGTGCTATCCTTGTAGTATCTGCAGCGGATGGTCCAATGCCACAAACTCGTGAGCACATCTTACTTTCTCGTCAAGTAGGTGTACCTGCGATTGTAGTATTCTTAAACAAATGTGATATGGTAGATGACGAAGAACTTCTAGAACTAGTTGAAATGGAAGTACGTGATCTATTAAGCGAATATGACTTCCCTGGTGATGATGTACCAGTAATCAAAGGTTCTGCACTTCAAGCACTTGAAGGTGAAGAGCAATACGTTAACGCAATCCTTGAACTTATGGATGCTGTTGATGATTATATTCCTCGCCCAGACCGTGACACTGAAAAACCATTTATGATGCCGGTTGAGGACGTATTCTCAATCACTGGTCGTGGTACAGTTGCAACAGGACGTGTAGAGCGTGGTGTTGTAAAAGTAGGTGACGAAATCGAAATCATCGGTCTTGCTGAAGAACCATCTAAATCAACAATTACTGGTGTAGAAATGTTCCGTAAGCTTCTTGATTATGCTGAAGCTGGGGATAACATTGGTGCATTACTTCGTGGTGTTGCACGTGAAGACATCAACCGTGGTCAAGTACTAGCTAAGCCAGGTACTATTACGCCACATACTAAGTTCCGTGCAGAAGTTTATGTACTTTCTAAAGACGAAGGTGGACGTCACACTCCATTCTTCTCAAACTATCGTCCACAATTCTATTTCCGTACAACTGACGTAACTGGTGTAATCGAGTTACCAGAAGGTGTGGAAATGGTAATGCCTGGCGATAACATCGAAATGACAGTATCTCTTATTTCTCCAATCGCGATCGAGGATGGAACTAAATTCTCAATCCGTGAAGGTGGACGTACAGTAGGTGCTGGTGTCGTAGCAGAAATCATTGAGTAATCAATGAAAATATAAAAAGCAGGTAGCCTTATGACTACCTGCTTTTTTTCATTATAAGAAAATAGTACATTAAGTAACTCAAAGAGAGATTATACATGAATAGGAGTAACAGATGAAAAGATTTTTAAAGTACAGCATATTCATAGTGTTTTCTATTTTGTTTATAGCAGTAGTTGGTTTTTATATTTGGACACAACAAACATATGAAGCAACAGGGGAGCTTTATCAATTAGTGGATCAGATAGAAGAAGAAGATGGGTGGTTAATATTTGAGCCGACCACCAATTATGAAAAGGGAATTATTATTTATCCTGGTGCTAAAGTTGAACCAGAAGCATATAGTTACTTAGCACAAGAGTTAAGTGAACGAGGATATGTGGTAGGAATACCTACTTTCCGTTTGAACCTTGCGATAATTGATAAGGATGTAGCAAAAGAATTTCAGGCTAAATACAAACAAGTATCAGATTGGTATATAGGCGGACACTCTTTAGGTGGAGTAGCAGCTTCCATGTACACCAAAGAGAATAAAGAAATAATAAGTGGATTATTTTTCCTAGGATCCTATTCGACCAAAAGTCAAGATTTCTCTGGAACAACTTTGCCGATGCTATCGATATATGGAGAACGTGATGGACTTACTACGCTGGATGATATTGAAGAAAGTAAAGAATACTTCTCTGAGCAAGCTGCTTTTTTTGAAATACAAGGTGGCAACCACGCACAGTTTGGTATATATGGTCCACAAAAGGGCGATAATGATGCTGTGATAAAGGTGAATGAACAGCAGAACGAAATTATCGATGGCATAGATAGTTGGATTAGTAGTATTGATTGATATGTTCATTCATAATTACCAAAGTCTTTCGGCTAAGAAATCAACCTAAAAAATTTCTTAAAAAATTTCATATAAATCTTGCATTCATCGCGTTATTTCTATATAATAAACAATGTTGGTCATAAAACAGGCGATGATGCGAAAGGTTGTTGGCACACCCGGCCCCTTTGCCATGGCAGGTGTATCAAGGAATTTTCGCGGAGAAAGTCTATTATCTAAATGGGCGAAAAGGAGGGAAAATAATGGCAAAAGAAAAAATCAGAATTCGTTTAAAAGCGTATGATCACCGTATTTTAGATCAATCTGCAGATAAAATTGTAGATACTGCAAAAAGATCAGGTGCAGGAGTTTCAGGTCCGATTCCATTACCAACGGAAAAATCGGTATACACGGTCTTGCGTGCGACTCACAAATACAAAGACGCTCGTGAGCAATTCGAAATGCGCACACACAAACGTCTAATTGATATTGTAAGTCCAACACCAAAAACGGTTGATTCGTTAATGCGTCTTGATTTACCGTCAGGTGTAGATATTGAAATTAAACTATAATATAAAATTAACAATCTAGGAGGTGTAACGGATGACGAAAGGAATCTTAGGTCGCAAAATCGGCATGACTCAGCTATTCTCAGAAGATGGCGAATTAATCCCTGTAACTGTAGTAGAAGCTGAACCAAACGTTGTGCTACAAAAGCGCACAGAAGAAAATGATGGCTATGAAGCAATCCAAATTGGTTTCGCTGACGAAAAGAAAAATCGTACTAACAAACCAGAAGAAGGACATGCTGGAAAAGCAAATACTACTCCTAAGCGCTTCGTTCGTGAAATCCGTGACGTAAATCTTGATGAATTTGATTTAGGTCAAGAGATAAACGTAGAGGTTTTTGAAGCAGGAGACAAAATTGATGTAACAGGTATTTCTAAAGGTAAAGGATTCCAAGGGTCTATTAAACGCCACAACCAATCGCGTGGCCCAATGTCCCATGGTTCTCACTATCACAGAGGTCCTGGTGCAATGGGTGTTATTGACCCAATGCGTGTATTTAAAGGTAAAAAACTACCTGGGCAAATGGGTAGAGAGCAAATAACTATCCAGAACTTAGAAGTAGTAAAAGTAGACGCAGAGCGTAACCTTCTATTAATCAAAGGTAACGTTCCAGGTGCAAAAAAATCATTCGTGAAGGTTACGAGTGCAATAAAGGCTAACTAATTATTAACTGAAGGGAGGATATGTCATGCCTAAAGTAGCACTATTTAATCAAAGTGGATCACAAGTTGGTGATGTAGAAATCAACGATGCGGTATTCGGAATCGAGCCAAACGAACATGTACTACATGACGCTGTTTTAATGCAACGCGCATCTTTACGCCAAGGTACACACGCGGTAAAAAACCGTTCTGACGTACGCGGTGGTGGTCGTAAACCATGGCGCCAAAAAGGAACAGGTCGTGCACGTCAAGGTTCAATTCGCTCTCCACAATGGGTAGGCGGTGGAACAGTATTCGGGCCTACGCCAAGAAGCTATAGCTACAAACTACCTAAGAAAGTTCGTAGATTAGCGCTTAAATCTGCTCTTTCTTCTAAGGTAAAAGAAGATAGCTTAGTAGTATTAGAAGGAATTGCAATCGAAACACCAAAAACAAAAGAAGTTGTTTCTATGCTTTCTTCATTAAACGTAGATGCAAAAGCATTGATTGTCACAGCAGACAAAAACGAAGTGTTAGCAAAGTCAGCTAATAACTTATCAAATGTAAAGGTACTATCAGTAAGCGAAGTAAATGTATTAGACTTGCTTACGCATGACAAGCTGATCTTAACGAAAGAAGCAGCTGAAAAAGCAGGGGAGGTGCTTGCATAATGACAGATGCACGTGATATTATTAAGCGCCCTATCATTACAGAACACTCTGCAGACTTAATGGCAGAAAAGAAATACACATTTGAAGTAAGTAAAGAAGCTAACAAAAACCAAATTAAAGATGCAGTAGAAGAAATCTTTGCTGTAAAAGTTAAAAATGTAAATACATTGAACAAAAAAGGTAAGTTCAAGCGTATGGGACGTTATGGCGGATTTCGCCCTAACCGTAAAAAAGCAATTGTTCAGTTATCTGAAGACAGTAAAGAATTAGATTTCTTTGAAACGTTATAATTTGAATAAAAAAGGAGGGAAAACAGATGGCGATTAAAAAGTATAAACCAACTTCCAATGGTCGTAGAGGTATGACAGGATCTGATTTTGCAGAAATCACTACTGATCAACCAGAAAAAACTCTACTTGCACCATTGAGCAAACGTGGTGGACGTAATAATCAAGGTAAATTAACAGTTCGTCATCAAGGCGGTGGACACAAGCGTAAATATCGTATTATCGATTTCAAACGTGACAAAGATGGAATACCAGGCAAAGTTGCTACAATCGAGTACGATCCAAACCGTTCTGCAAACATCGCACTAATCCATTATGCAGATGGAGAGAAACGTTATATTATTGCACCAAAAGGTATTCAAGTAGGTCAAGAAATCGTATCTGGTCCAGAAGCAGATATTAAAGTAGGTAATGCTTTACCACTTGGAGATATCCCAGTAGGTACAATCATTCATAACATTGAATTGAAACCAGGTCGTGGTGCTCAGTTAGCAAGATCTGCTGGTTCTCAAGCGCAAATCTTAGGTCGTGAAGGTAAATATGTATTAGTACGTTTATCATCAGGCGAAGTACGCTTAGTACTATCAACATGCCGTGCTACAGTAGGTCAAGTAGGTAATCTAGAGCACGAATTAATCAGTGTAGGTAAAGCTGGACGTTCTCGTTGGAAAGGCAAGCGCCCAACTGTTCGTGGTTCTGTAATGAACCCTAATGATCACCCACACGGTGGTGGTGAAGGACGTGCGCCAATCGGACGTAAATCACCAATGTCACCTTGGGGCAAACCAACACTTGGTTACAAAACACGTCAACGCAACAAACAATCGGATAAATTTATTGTACGTAAACGCAAAAAATAACGGGGTTGAACGACGGGCATTGATACCCGTCCGACAATCGCGAAGGGAGGCTTATCCATGGGTCGTAGCTTAAAAAAAGGACCTTTCGCAGATGACCATTTATTGAACAAGATCGACAAATTGAACGAAGATGACAAAAAGACAGTAGTAAAGACTTGGTCTCGTCGATCAACTATTTTTCCTAGCTTTGTCGGTCATACAATTGCGGTATATGATGGTCGCAAACATGTGCCAGTATACGTAACTGAAGATATGGTTGGACACAAATTAGGTGAATTCGCTCCAACTCGTACGTATAGAGGGCATGCTGGAGACGACAGAAAAACAAAACGTTAATTGAGAGGAGGTACTCCTAATGCAAGCAAAAGCTGTTGCAAAATCAGTTCGTATTGCTCCTCGTAAAGTCCGCCTAGTGATCGATTTAATCCGTGGCAAAGAGGCAGGAGAAGCAATTGCGATTTTAAAACATACACAACGTGGTGCTTCACCAGTTGTGGAGAAATTACTAAACTCTGCGATCGCAAATGCAGAGCACAATTATGAAATGAATCCTGATAATTTAGTAGTGTCAGAAGCGTTTGTAAACGAAGGTGTTACTTTGAAACGTTTCCGCCCACGTGCACAAGGTCGTGCAACACAAATCAATAAACGAACAAGCCACATTACAGTGGTTTTATCTGAGAAAAAGGAGGGATAATCTGTGGGTCAAAAAGTAAATCCAACTGGTCTTCGTGTCGGAGTTATTCGTGATTGGGAATCAAAATGGTATGCAGGTAAAGATTATGCGGATCTTTTACATGAAGATATTAGAATTCGTGAATATATCGAGGAACGATTGAAAGATGGTGCTGTATCTAAAGTTGAAATCGAAAGAGCAGCTAATCGTGTAAATATTTCAATTTCTACAGCTAAACCAGGTATGGTAATTGGTAAAGGTGGTTCTGAAGTAGAAGCACTACGTAAATCACTTAACCAACTAACTGGTAAGAGAGTACACATTAACATTGTCGAAGTGAAAAAAGCTGATTTAGACGCTAAATTAGTAGCTGAGAATATTGCTCGTCAATTAGAAAACCGTGTATCATTCCGTCGTGCACAAAAACAAACGATCCAACGCGCAATGCGTGCAGGTGCGAAAGGTATTCGTACTCAAGTATCAGGTCGTCTTGGCGGTGCAGATATGGCAAGAGCGGAAAGCTATAGCGAAGGAACTGTTCCACTTCATACTTTGCGTGCAGATATCGATTATGGAACTGCAGAAGCAGACACAACTTACGGTAAACTTGGTGTTAAAGTATGGATTTATCGTGGAGAAGTCCTTCCAACTAAAAACAACAAATAAGGAAGGGGGCAAAGCATTATGTTAATGCCAAAACGTGTAAAACATCGTAAGCAACATCGTGGTAATATGAAAGGTAAAGCGAAAGGCGGTACGTCAGTAGCATTTGGTGAATACGGTCTTCAAGCTGTTGAAGCTTCTTGGATTACTAGCCGTCAAATCGAAGCAGCTCGTATAGCGATGACTCGTTATATGAAGCGTGGTGGTAAAGTTTGGATTAAAATTTTCCCAGACAAACCTTATACAGCTAAGCCTCTAGAGGTTCGTATGGGTTCTGGTAAAGGTGCTCCTGAAGGATGGGTAGCAGTCGTTAAACCTGGTAAGATAATGTTTGAGATTGCGGGTGTCTCGGAAGAGGTAGCGCGTGAAGCACTTCGTCTTGCATCTCACAAATTACCAATCAAAACGAAATTCGTAAAACGAGAAGAAATTGGTGGTGAAATCAATGAAGGCTAATGAAATTAGAGAACTAACCACTGCCGAAATTGAACAAAAGATCAAGTCGTTAAAAGAAGAGCTTTTCAATTTGCGTTTCCAACTTGCAACAGGTCAATTGGAAAACACAGCACGTCTACGTGAAGTACGAAAATCAATCGCACGTATGAAGACTGTTGTTCGCGAAAGAGAGCTAAGCGTAAATAACTGATAATAAAGGAGGTTAGCCTCAGATGAGTGAGCGTAATAATCGTAAAGTCTATACCGGACGTGTCGTATCAGACAAAATGGATAAGACTATCACTGTTGTAGTTGAGACATATAAATTTCACAGTTTATATGGCAAGCGTGTTAGATACTCTAAGAAATTAAAAACACATGATGAAAATAATCAAGCAAAAATCGGTGATGTTGTTCGCATCATGGAAACTAAACCACAATCTAAAACAAAACGTTTCCGTCTAGTTGAAGTTGTGGAAGAAGCAGTAATTATTTAATTAAAGTTCGCTCGGAAAAGTTCCGAAGGGAGGGTACACGAATATGATCCAACAAGAATCTCGTTTAAAAGTAGCAGATAACTCTGGTGCTCGTGAGGTACAAGCGATTAAAGTACTAGGTGGTTCTGGTCGCAAAACAGCGAATATTGGTGATGTAATTGTTTGCTCGGTGAAACAAGCAACACCTGGTGGCGTTGTCAAAAAAGGTGAAGTAGTAAAAGCAGTAATCGTACGTTCTAAGAGCGGAGTAAGACGAAAAGACGGTTCTTATATTCGATTTGATGAGAATGCAGCAGTCATCGTTCGTGATGACCAAAGTCCAAGAGGTACTCGTATTTTTGGACCAGTTGCACGTGAATTACGTGATGCGAAATTCATGAAAATCGTATCTCTAGCTCCAGAAGTATTATAAGCACGTTACGGAAAAACCGTGTAAGGAGGTGCGGATAGCATGCATGTCAAAAAAGGTGATAAAGTACAAGTAATTTCAGGTAAAGATAAAGGAAAGCAGGGTACAATTTTAGCTGCATTTCCCAAAAAAGATCGTGTGCTTGTAGAAGGTGTTAATGTCGTAAAGAAACACGCGAAACCTTCTCAAGAAAACCCACAAGGTGGTATCTTGAATCAAGAAGCAACGATTCATGTATCAAATGTATTGCCAGTTGATCCTAAGTCTGGTGAACCAACTCGTGTTGGGTATGAAGAACGTGATGGAAAGAAAGTTCGAATCGCTAAAAAATCTGGTGAATCTTTAGATAAATAGTCTTAGCGGTGAAAGGAGGTTTACGTGTTGAACACTTTAAAAGAAAAATACAATAATGAAATTGTTTCTTCATTAGTTGAGAAATTTAATTATGATTCAGTAATGGAAGTACCTAAGGTCGAAAAAATTGTTGTTAACATGGGTGTTGGTGATGCAGTACAGAACTCTAAAGCACTTGATGCTGCTGTAGAGGAATTGTCACAAATCACTGGACAAAAACCTGTCGTAACAAAAGCAAAGAAATCAATCGCAGGTTTCCGTTTGCGTGAAGGAATGCCAATTGGTGCGAAAGTAACATTACGCGGTGAGCGTATGTATGATTTCCTTCAAAAGCTTATCGATGTATCACTACCACGTGTACGTGACTTCCGTGGTATTTCTAAAAAAGCATTTGATGGCCGTGGTAACTACACTTTAGGTGTAAAAGAACAATTAATTTTCCCAGAAATTAATTATGACCAAGTAAACAAAGTGAGAGGGATGGACGTTGTTATCGTAACGACAGCTAATTCTGATGAAGAAGCTACGGAACTCTTGACACAACTTGGCATGCCTTTCCAAAAATAAGCGAAAAGCTAAAATAAGGAGGGAAAAGAGTGGCTAAAAAATCAATGATCGCAAAGCAACAACGCAAAGCGAAATATAAAGTACAAGAATACACTAGATGTGAACGTTGCGGACGTCCACACTCTGTAATTCGTAAATTCAAGCTTTGCCGTATTTGTTTCCGTGAACTTGCATATAAAGGTCAAATTCCTGGTGTTAAAAAAGCAAGCTGGTAAATCCCCGATTAGGGAAGGAGGTAATGAGAAATGGTTATGACAGATCCAATTGCAGATATGCTTACTCGTATTCGTAACGCTAACATGGTACGCCATGAGAAATTGGAGTTCCCAGCGTCGAATGTAAAGAAAGAAGTTGCAGATATTTTAAAACGTGAAGGTTTTATCCGTGACTATGAATATGTAGAGGATAACAAACAAGGAATCCTTCGTATCTTTTTGAAGTATGGTACAAACGAAGAACGTGTAATCTCAGGTTTAAAACGAATCAGTAAACCAGGTTTACGTGTTTATGCAAAAGCAGATGAGCTTCCTAAAGTATTAAATGGTTTAGGTATTGCGATCGTTTCTACTTCAAAAGGGGTATTATCTGATAAAGAAGCACGTGCGCAAGCAATCGGTGGCGAAGTGCTGGCATATATTTGGTAAGATATTCTCAGAAGACAGGAGGTGTAGTAGCATGTCTCGTATAGGTTTGAAATTATTAGAAATTCCAGAAGGCGTGGAAATCAAATTAGATGGTAATCACATTACTGTTAAAGGACCAAAAGGTGAACTAAGCCGTTCTATTGACAGCGAAATGAAAGTTAATATCGAGGGTAATGTATTGACTGTTGAACGTCCAAGTGACTCTAAACAGCATAAAGCATTACACGGTACAACTCGAAGCCTAATCGGCAATATGGTTGAAGGTGTCCATAAAGGTTTCGAAAAAGCTCTTGAGATCCAAGGTGTAGGTTACCGTGCGCAAAAACAAGGAAATAAACTTGTTGTTAATGCTGGTTATTCTCACCCTGTAGAAGTGGAATCAATTGAAGGAATTGAAGTTGAAGTTCCAGCTAATACAAAAGTAATTGTAAAAGGTATCGACAAAGAACTAGTTGGTGCTGTTGCAGCTAATATTCGCGCTATTCGCCCACCTGAGCCATATAAAGGTAAAGGTATCCGTTACGAAGGTGAATATGTACGTCGTAAAGAAGGTAAGACTGCTAAGTAAGGTTAGATAGGTAAGCAGAAAGGAGTGACCTAGATGATCACAAAGCCTGATAAAAATAGTGTACGTAAGAAAAGACATCAGCGTATCCGCAAGAACCTATTCGGAACAGAGGAGCGCCCTCGTCTAAACGTATTTCGTTCAAACAAACACATCTACGCACAACTAATCGATGATGTTAACAATGTAACATTAGTTAGTGCATCAACAGTAGATAATGATTTAAACGTAGAAACAACTGGAAACGTAGAAGCTGCAAAGCAAGTTGGCGAGCTTATAGCTAAACGTGCTATCGATAAAGGATTTGCAAATGTTGTTTTTGATCGTGGTGGATATTTATATCATGGTCGAGTTAAATCTCTAGCAGATGCTGCTCGTGAAGCAGGTCTTGAATTTTAATCAAAAAAGGAGGGACATATGTTGCGTACTAACATCGACCCAAACAAATTAGATTTAGAAGAACGCGTTGTAACAATTAACCGTGTAGCAAAAGTTGTAAAAGGTGGACGTCGTTTTCGCTTTGCTGCATTGGTAGTAGTCGGAGATAAAAATGGTCATGTAGGATTTGGTACAGGTAAAGCACAAGAAGTACCAGATGCTATTAAAAAAGCAATTGATGATGCAAAGAAAAACTTGGTCAATGTACCGATCGTTGGTACTACAATTCCACACGAAATTCACGGGCAATTTGGAGCTGGTAACATCTTAATGAAACCTGCTGTTGAAGGTACCGGGGTTATCGCTGGTGGACCTGTACGTGCCGTATTAGAACTAGCTGGTGTAGGTGATATCTTATCTAAATCACTAGGTTCTAACACACCAATCAACATGGTTCGTGCAACAATCAATGGACTTAGCGAATTAAAACGAGCTGAAGAAGTAGCAAAACTTCGTGGTAAGTCTGTAGAAGAATTGTTAGGATAGGGAGGGAAAACAAATGTCTAATCAATTAGAAATTACCCTCAAACGCAGTGTCATCGGTAGATCAGAAGTACAAAAAGCTACTGTTCAAACACTAGGTCTTAAAAAGATTCATCAATCAGTAGTCCGTGAAGATACTCCTGTCGTGCGAGGCATGATTAACAAAGTATCACATTTAGTTGACGTGAAAGAAGTTTAATAAAAATAGTTTTAAGAGGAGGTGCTCGCATGAAACTTCATGAATTAAAACCATCACAAGCGAAGAAAGAACGCAACCGCGTTGGTCGTGGTATGTCATCAGGTAATGGTAAAACATCTGGACGTGGTCACAAAGGTCAAAAGGCACGTTCTGGTGGAGGTGTACGTCCAGGATTTGAAGGTGGGCAAATGCCACTTTTCCAACGTTTACCGAAGCGTGGTTTTACAAACATTAACCGTAAAGACTTCGCAATTGTTAACCTTGAAACATTGAATAGTTTTGACGAAGGTACCGAAGTGACACCTGAGCTTTTACTTGAGACAGGTACCATTAGCAATGTCAAATCTGGCGTTAAGATTCTTGGAAACGGCAAGTTAGAAAAGAAATTAACAGTAAAAGCTCATAAGTTTTCTGCTTCAGCTAAGGATTCGATTGAAGCAGCGGGCGGTCAAACTGAGGTGATTTAATGTTTCGTACAATCTCCAATTTTGTGCGTGTGGCTGATATTAGACAAAAGATTATTTTTACACTTCTCATGTTAATAGTATTTCGAATAGGGACATTCATTCCAGTTCCTTTTACAGATCGAACTGCTATTGACTTTATGAATGAACAAAATGTATTTGGATTACTTAATACATTTGGTGGTGGAGCATTACAAAACTTCTCCATCTTCGCGATGGGGATTATGCCTTACATCACAGCATCTATCATCATGCAATTATTGCAAATGGATGTCGTTCAGAAATTCTCTGAGTGGAAAAAACAAGGTGAAATGGGACGTAAAAAATTAGCACAGGTTACACGTTATGCAACCATCGGGTTAGCATTTATTCAGGCTTGTGCAATGTCGGTAGGTTTTAATGCTATGTCAGGAGGGCTGTTGATCAGCGATCCTGGTGTAGGTAAGTTCCTAGTAATTGCCATAGTATTAACAAGTGGTACTGCATTTTTAATGTGGTTAGGGGAACAAATTACTGCAAATGGTGTAGGTAATGGTATCTCTATCCTTATTTTTGCCGGTATCGTAGCAGCCATTCCAAATGGCGTTAATCAAATTTACGCACAATACTTTGGATCTGGTGTAGGAGATGATTTTTTCCTAAATATCGTCATTGTTCTGTTAATTGTATTGCTTGTGCTTGCAGTAACTGTAGGTGTTATCTTCATTCAACAAGCTTTACGTAAAATTCCAGTACAATATGCGAAACGTTTAGTGAATCGTTCACCAGTAGGAGGACACTCTACTCATTTACCGTTGAAAGTAAATGCTGCAGGGGTAATTCCAGTTATTTTTGCAATTTCATTTATCATCGCACCACGTACAATCGCAGGGTTCTTTGAGAATAATGAAGTTGCGATGACGATCTCCAATATATTTGATTATTCAAACGTAACTGGTATGATTATTTACGTTGTGCTAATCATCGCATTTACGTATTTCTATACATTTGTTCAAGTTAATCCGGAACAAATGGCAGATAACTTGAAGAAGCAAGGTGGCTATATCCCTGGTATTCGTCCAGGAAAAACAACGGAGACTTATTTAACACGTGTTATGTATCGACTAACATTTGTTGGATCTATTTTCTTAGCTGCGGTAGCTGTCTTACCTTTAATTTTAGGTGATTTAGCAGGTTTACCACAATCCGTACAAATCGGTGGAACGGGACTTCTAATTGTTGTTGGTGTAGCATTACAAACAATGAAACAACTAGAAGGGCAGCTAGTTAAACGTAACTATAAAGGCTTTATTAAATAAAGTTTTATAGTCGGACTAGACAGAGAGCGAGGGGAAAATCGTTGAATCTAATCCTTATGGGACTACCTGGTGCTGGTAAAGGTACACAGGCAGAAAGAATCGTAGAAAAATATGACATCCCTCATATTTCAACTGGAGATATGTTTCGGTTAGCTATTAAAGAAGGAACAGAGCTTGGACAAAAAGCAAAGAGCTATATGGATGAAGGTGCTCTTGTTCCAGACGAAGTAACAATTGGTATCGTAAAAGAAAGATTAAGCAAAGATGACTGTCATAAAGGTTTCTTGTTAGATGGTTTCCCACGTACTTTAGCACAAGCTGAAGCGTTAGATGATCTACTTTCTAACATGAATCGTTCGATTGATTATGTTTTACACGTAGATGTTGATAAGGATGAATTGATAGAACGTCTTACTGGACGTCGAATTTGTCCAGAATGTGGCACTGCTTATCATGTACGATTTAATCCTCCTAAGGTTGAAGGTTTATGTGACAAAGATGGTGCAACACTTATCCAACGTGAAGATGATCAACCAGGTACAGTGAAAAATCGTTTAGAGGTTAATCTTGAACAAACACAACCAATGTTAGACTTTTATTCTAATAAAGGTGACTTAGTGACAATTAATGGCTCTCAAGAAATTGACACAGTATTCAGCAATATTGATGAGAAATTAAAAACAATTTCTTAATGAAATGTCGTCAAAGTTGGTATAATGTTACTAACAATGAAAATAGGTATTACGTAAAACCTAAATGAAGGTGATGATGGTTGAGCGAAACGGAGAGTTATCCGGAATTAGGTCAGGTTGTTCAAATCCTACAAGGACGCGAAGCAGGTCAGTTTGCAATTGTAATTGAAAAAGTAGACAGTCGTTTTGTGTTGCTGGCGGATGGAGATAAGCGCAAATATGATCGACCAAAGAAGAAAAATGTTCAGCATATTGCGTTTACAAGTTTTATATCTCCTGAAGTTCAAAGAAGCCTTCTCGAAACAGGGCGCGTAACCAATGGTAAGTTGCGTTATGCTATTAATAAATTTGTCGAAGAATCTCAGACAGATTTGAAGAAGGGAGATCAACTCGATGGCAAAAGACGATGCAATTGAAGTCGAAGGTACTGTTATTGATACATTACCAAATGCAATGTTTAAAGTAGAATTAGAGAATGGTCACACCGTGTTAGCACATGTTTCTGGTAAAATCAGAATGCACTTCATTCGAATTTTACCTGGTGATAAAGTAACGGTTGAACTTTCTCCATATGATTTAACAAGAGGTCGTATTACGTACCGTTATAAATAAAATGCTCCGACACAAGAGGAGGTATGGAAGATGAAGGTAAGACCATCTGTAAAACCAATTTGTGAAAAATGCAAGGTTATTCGTCGTAAAGGAAAAGTAATGGTAATTTGCGAAAACCCTAAGCATAAACAAAAACAAGGATAAGGAGGTGTAATCAGTCTATGGCACGTATTGCTGGTGTAGATGTTCCGCGTGATAAACGCGTAGTGATTGCTTTAACCTATATTTACGGTATTGGAAAAACAACTGCTAAGAAAGTATTGGAAGATGCTGGTGTTAATGAGAACACTCGTGTTCGAGATTTAACAGAAGAAGAGTTAGGACAAATTCGTCAAACAATTGACAGCTATTCTGTAGAAGGTGATCTTCGTCGTGAAGTTTCCTTAAACATTAAGCGTCTGATTGAAATTGGTTCCTATCGTGGTGTACGTCATCGTCGTGGTTTACCGGTACGAGGACAAAAAACGAAAAACAACTCACGTACTCGTAAAGGTCCAAGAAAAACAATGGCTAACAAAAAGAAATAAGATGAAAGGAGGTTTGCTTACTTATGGCTCGTAAAACTAATACACGTAAACGTCGTGTGAAAAAGAATATAGACACGGGTATTGCACATATTCGTTCTACATTCAATAACACAATCGTAACGATTACTGATGTCCAAGGAAACGCAGTTAGCTGGAGTAGCGCAGGAGCGTTAGGTTTTAGAGGTTCTCGTAAATCTACTCCTTTCGCAGCACAAATGGCTGCTGAAGCTGCAGCAAAAGGCGCTCAGGATCATGGTGTAAAATCTCTAGAGGTTACAGTGAAAGGACCTGGTGCTGGACGTGAAGCAGCTATCCGTTCACTTCAAGCAGCAGGTATTGAAGTAACTGCCATTCGTGATGTAACACCAGTTCCTCACAATGGTTGTCGCCCGCCAAAACGTCGTCGAGTATAATCACAGTATATTATTTGTTAATCTGTCTATAATGGTTTATGATAGCTTAATAAAGTTTTTTAGATGTTTATTAATGACACCATTGCTTTCGACAGACACAAAATCACAATTGCATAGTGCAGAAACGGGAACTGCCTACCTGGGGAATTTCGGTTAGACTCAGGGTCTAACCGGGGTTTCGACGTTTTAGAGGAGGGTTTAATAGATGATCGAAATTGAAAAACCAAAAATAGAAACAGTAGAAATCAGTGATGATGCTACTTATGGCAAATTCGTTGTAGAACCACTAGAACGTGGATATGGTACTACACTTGGTAACTCCTTGCGTCGTATCCTATTATCTTCACTTCCTGGCGCAGCTGTGACATCTGTTCAAATGGATGGAGCGTTACATGAGTTTTCTACGGTTGAAGGAGTTGTCGAAGATGTGACAACTATTATCTTAAACTTAAAGAAACTTGCTCTTAAAATTTATTCGGATGAAGAAAAGACTCTAGAAGTAGATGTGCAGGGAGAAGGGAAAGTTACGGCTGCAGATATCATTTTTGATAGTGATGTCGAAATTTTAAATCCGGACCTTCATATTGCTACAGTTGGTAGTAATGGCCATTTAAAAATGAAAATTTCAGCACAAAGTGGTCGAGGATACCGTCCAGCTGACACTAATAACCATGAGGATCGTCCGATTGGGGTTATTCCAGTTGACTCTATCTTCACTCCAGTATCAAAAGTAACCTATCAAGTAGAAAATACCCGTGTTGGTGAAGATGCCAATTATGATAAGCTTACTTTTGATGTATTAACAGATGGAAGTATTCGTCCAGAAGAAGCAGTTTCTCTAGGAGCTAAAATCTTCACGGAACATATGAATATTTTTGTTGGTTTAACTGACGAAGCGAAGAATGCTGAAATTATGATCGAAAAAGAAGAAGATCAAAAAGAAAAAGTTCTTGAAATGACAATTGAAGAGCTAGATTTATCCGTAAGGTCTTATAACTGCTTGAAGCGAGCAGGAATTAATACTGTACAGGAATTAGCTCATAAGTCAGAAGAAGATATGATGAAGGTTCGAAACTTAGGTCGTAAATCGCTAGAAGAAGTGAAACATAAACTAGAAGATCTAGGTCTTGGACTAAGAAACGAAGATTAATCATGACACCTTTTAGAGATTTCGAACGAAGGAGGGATATTCCATGGCTAGAAAATTAGGACGTACAACGGATCAACGTATGGCTTTGCTTCGCGGTTTAGCAACTGATCTTATCATTCATGAACGTTTGGAAACAACAGAAGCAAAGGCAAAAGAACTACGCTCAGTTGTTGAAAAAATGATTACACTTGGTAAGCGCGGTGACCTTCACGCTCGTCGTCAAGCTGCATCATTCTTATACAATGCAGAAGCGAACGAAAACGAAGACGCTGTACAAAAGCTTTTCAGCGACATTGCAGGTCGCTACGAAGATCGCCAAGGTGGATATACAAGAGTGCTTAAATTAGGACCTCGTCGCGGTGACGGGGCTGAAATGGCAGTCATTGAGTTAGTGTAATGGAATACTAAACAAAGCAAGGGGCAGGAGCAAATCTCTTTAAGAGGTGCATCCAAGCCCTTTTTTTTGTTTGAACTAAAAAAGCTTACTCTTTCATCTCACGAGAAGTTTATCATTTTGTTCTGTTGTTAGCTTGCTAGAAGTAGAAGAATGGGTAGAGAAAATGCTCCAATTAAGGGAGTAAACTTCCTCATACGAAATTAAATCAAGAGATTAACTATTTTCATAACCTTTATGTATCATCCTTGTTCTAGTACAACGGTCTCCAAAAAACCTTGTCGATGTGGGACAAGTTTTTTTGAAGGACTATATCTTCTTCCAAACTCTTTAATAATGGTCTCAACTCTATCTGTTACTGCTCATTCTTTTTTTTTATTGCTTCATCAATTTTTTTGTTACCTTCATCAACAAAGTCTGACTATGATTCGTTGCCATTGTCGACACTACCCGACCACAAAGGGAATGATCAAAATAATTTACGAGAACAAGATGTGGAGAGTTAGATAAAGAGTGTATTATGATACAATAGAAGTTGATGAATATTACCCGGGAAATATTGATTTTAAGGAGAAGTAATGATGCCAGCAATAGAATTTCGTGATGTTTATTTTCGATATAATGAAGATGCCCCATGGGTATTAAAAAAGTTCAACCTAAAAATAGAAGCAAATGAGACTGTTGCTATCATTGGCCATAATGGATCAGGCAAATCAACAATAGCTAAATTAGCCAATGGTTTGCTAGTACCACAAGCAGGTGAAATTTTGATCAATGGAAGGAAGCTAACGACATCAAATGTTTGGGAAATACGACAAAAAATTGGGATGGTGTTTCAAAATCCTGAAAATCAATTTGTTGGAACAACGGTAAGAGATGATGTAGCTTTTGGTCTAGAAAACCGCGGTATCCCTCGCAAGGAAATGATCGAGCGAATTTATACTTCTTTAAACCAGGTTGGAATGGAGAGCTATCAAAATCATGAACCACACAACCTTTCAGGTGGACAGAAACAGCGAGTTGCGATTGCTAGTGTCATGGCGATATATCCGGAGTTCCTATTATTAGATGAAGCCACCTCTATGTTAGACCCAAGAGGCAGAAAGGAAATACTTTCGACTATTCATGACCTGAAAGAAGAATTGGAGATTACGATGGTGATGATCACTCACGATTTGCATGAAATTATTTTAGCTGATCGTGTTATTGTAATGAATGAAGGGCAGATGTATAAAGATACTACGGTAGATCAATTATTCAATGATCATCAAGGGCTACAGTCAATTGGCTTATCATTACCATTAACTGTTGAGCTGGCAATAGAATTAGAGCAATATGATTATCAGTTTGCAACATATCCATTAGACAATGAGGAGTTTTTGGAAGCATTATGGACATCCAATTTGAAAGAGTGAGCTATACCTATCAAGTGAATACACCTTTTTCCTATCAAGCGCTAAAAAATATTAACATGGAAATTAAAACGGGGGAGTTTGTGGCAGTTGTCGGACACACAGGTTCTGGAAAATCTACACTTCTGCAACATATCAATGGGTTGCTTCTTCCTACAGAAGGACAAGTACGAGTGGGGGAGTTCCATCTCTCAAGAGAAAACAAAAGACAAGATTTGAAGAAGTTACGGAAAAAGGTAGGAATTGTTTTCCAATATCCTGAACATCAATTGTTTGAGGAGTCGGTAGAACGGGACATAAGCTTTGGCTTAAAAAATTTCCAAGTACCATCAGGTGAAATGCAATCAAGAGTTATGGATGCTTTGGAAAAAGTCCAACTATCAGAGGACATTTTAGAAAAGTCCCCTTTTGAATTAAGTGGAGGACAGATGCGAAGGGTTGCGATCGCCGGAGTGCTTGCGATGAATCCAGAAGTATTAATATTAGACGAGCCGACAGCAGGGCTTGATCCTAAAGGACAACAAGATATCATGAATATGTTTTATCATTTACATAAAACAAGGCATATGACAACGATCTTAGTCACACACCAGATGAATCACGCTTTACAGTATGCAGATCATATCTTTGTGCTTGCGGATGGTAGTCTGCATATGGAAGGAACTCCTGAACAAATCTTTTCGCAAGCGAATGAATTAAAAAAAGCAAATCTTGATATGCCTGATGTGCTTTCATTGATTAATCAAATCAATCAAAAATTCGGTACCAATATTACTTATAAACGTAGGGAACCAGCTGAATTAGCGAAAGAAATAGTGGATAAAATAAGGGAGAACAAGCGGTTATGAAGTCATTCATGATAATAGGACAATTTGTACCTGGCAATTCAATGATTCATCGCTTAGACCCCAGAACCAAATTGATGGTTATTTTTACGTTTGTAATTATAGTTTTCTTTGCTAACGATAGTTTGAGCTACGGCTGGTTAACATTATTTGCACTCATATTAGTATTATTAACAAAAATGCGTATCGGTTATATTTTAAAAGGAATTACTCCTGTTTGGTTTTTAATTATATTTACCTTTATTCTTCATCTCATTATTACGAAGGAAGGACCTGTTTTAATTGAAATAGGAGGATTTACAATACACCAAGGTGGAGTGATGCAGGGTTTAACGATCTCATTACGTTTTTTCTTACTGGTGTTAGTAACTTCTCTATTAACCTTAACAACATCACCAATGGAAATTACGGATGCTATTGAAGAGCTGCTGGCACCATTAAAGAGAATAAAGATACCGGTTCATGAATTAGCGCTTATGATGTCAATTTCGCTCCGTTTTATTCCGACATTGCTGGATGAAACAGAAAAAATCTCCAAAGCACAAGCATCAAGAGGTGTTGACTTGCGGACAGGGTCCATAAAAGATCGTATGTATGCGATTGTTCCGTTACTAGTTCCATTATTTATTAGTGCTTTTAAACGCGCAGAGGATTTAGCAATGGCAATGGAAGCAAGAGGATATCGAGGAAGTGAAGGACGAACTAAATTAAGACAATTGCAGTTTAAGCAGCTAGATTATACGGCAATGATAATCTATTTATTGATTATACTTATCTTTTTCAGTTTACGACAGTAAGGGGCAAGTAAAATGAGATTAAAAGCAATCATTCGATATGATGGTACGTTTTTTTCGGGCTATCAGGTACAACCAAACGGTCGGACGGTACAAGGGGTAATGGAAAAAGTTTTAATGAAAATGCATAAAGGCAATCATGTGCGCGTGACGGCTTCAGGCAGAACCGATCAGGGGGTTCATGCGGTAGGACAGGTGATTCACTTTGATACGGAACTAGAGATTCCACCTGAAAACTGGTTACGGGCATTAAATACTATGCTTCCGGATGATGTGGAAGTTATCTCGATTACAGATGTTCCAGAGAACTTCCATGCTCGGTATGACGTCAGTGAGAAAGAATATCGCTATTATATCCTCAATGCCAAGGAAAAGGACTTATTTCGCCGTCATTACACCCATTTTGTGAAAGAGAAATTAGATCTTGGAGCAATGTCCGAAGCCAGTCAACATTTTCTTGGCAGTCATGACTTTTCTTCGTTCTGTGCAGCAAATAGTAAAGTAAAAGGGGATAAGGTGCGTGAGATTACGGATATTGCTGTCGATCAGGATGGGGAAAATATGATTGTTCGTGTAAAAGGGACTGGCTTTTTATATAATATGGTACGGATTATTGTTGGAACAATGATTGAAATTGGACTAGGCAAAAGAGAATCAGAGGAAATCACAGAGATCATAGCTGCTCAAGACCGATCAAAGGCTGGTAAAACCGCTCCTCCACAAGGGCTATACTTATGGGAGGTTAACTATAACAAAAAAAGTTGATAAAACAACGAATCCTTGCGTGCAATCTATTGACATTTGGGATCGTATGGTATATTATGATCTATGGCATTTTATTTTCTAAACCACGAATAGCCCCGGAAAGTTACTCGTGTTAGAATATAAATTCGGAACTAGAAAAGCGTAAGCGCCCGTTCAGAAACGTATATGACTTATCCTACAGAGCTGAGGGAAAGGCACTAGTTTCTGGGCGCTCAGAGCTAGACAAAAAAGACTTTAGAAACATGGATTTAGGAGGTAACCGATCATGCGCACAACTTTCATGGCAAATGAAAATAATATTGAACGCAAATGGTTTGTTGTCGACGCAGAAGGTCAAACGTTAGGTCGTTTAGCAAGTGAAATTGCTTCAATCCTTCGCGGTAAGCACAAACCAACATATACACCGCATGTTGATACTGGTGATCACGTGATCATTATCAACGCGGAAAAAATCGAACTTACAGGTAAAAAACTTAGCGATAAGTTATATCACCGTCACTCTAATCACCCAGGTGGTTTAAAATCACGTACTGCTGGTGAAATGCGTGAAAAATATCCTGAACAAATGTTAGAACTAACAATTAAAGGGATGCTACCAAAAGGTAAATTAGGACGTAAAATGGGTCAAAAACTACATGTTTATCGTGGAGCAGAACATAAACATGAAGCACAACAACCAGAAGTTTACGAACTTCGCGGATAATTAAAAGGAGGTTAACATAGTGGCACAAGTACAATACTACGGTACCGGACGCCGTAAAACTTCAACTGCACGTGTACGTTTAGTTCCAGGTACTGGACGTATCGTTGTAAATAGTCGTGATGCGGAAGATTACTTCCCATATGAAACACTTCGTACAATCATTAAGCAACCATTAGCATCTACTGAAACTGAAGGTAGCTATGATGTATTAGTAAACGT
Organism: Gracilibacillus salitolerans; assembly: GCF_009650095.1. Lineage (GTDB taxonomy): Bacteria > Bacillota > Bacilli > Bacillales > Amphibacillaceae > Gracilibacillus > Gracilibacillus salitolerans. The sequence continues at coordinate 205,665 of NZ_CP045915.1, forward strand.
TGATGGTGGAGGATACACTGGTCAAGCTGGTGCAATCCGTCACGGCGTTGCTCGTGCATTATTAGAAGCTGATCCAGAATACCGCACAACACTTAAACGTGCTGGTTTCTTAACTCGTGACGCAAGAGCTAAAGAGCGTAAAAAATACGGTCTTAAAAAAGCTCGTCGTGCACCACAGTTCTCAAAACGTTAAGAAATCTTATATGCCAAGGGTTTACCCTCTTTGCTCTTATGGAGCAGAGAGGGTTTTTTCATGTAATTCTGGAACAACTCGGCTGTTTTCTCCTTCGCTTCAACGGTCACATAGCTGTTCCATCGTTTTCTTACATTTTTCATGGTAGTAGTTGTAATAGCTCATTTTGGCGTTTTCATGGTTATTAATGAGATATTCGCTGAATACAACAGCAATCCTTATGACTTATCAGCAGAGAAAATAACATTCAAAGAGCTATCCGAAAGATTTGCAAAAGAAAGGTTCCCTAAACTCGTTCATTTCCGTAATAAGTCTCTTCCCATCTGCATAAAATTACATAATTTTAACACTTTTCCTACATTCATTTAACATACAGTCCTTAAAGTGAAATTAGTGTGGTTAAGTGATTTAAAAATCTGCAGCAGAAAAGGAGAAATGAAAATAGGTATGAAATTCATGAAAAAAATATCAATAATACTACTACTTGCAGTGCTAACTATGGGATCTTTTGAGCTTCCTGTTCAGGCCGCTAGTCAACATTCTGAAAAGGAGCATTCAAAACCTTCAAAGCCACAAGGGACTACTGAAGAAATAAATACAGTTGCTCCTGAAGTTGAGCAACCTTTACCAGCAGTGGATAATGGCGGAAATGCTAACGATTCACTCTTAAAGAATGTAGCTGAGACTAATCCTTTTATAAATATTTTAGATGGTTTTGATCAAATATGGTCTATGAATCAACCAGATTGGAGAGACGGAACAGCGTTAACTATACCAGGTGCAAATGGTGAGGTTGCAAAATATGGTGACGGACCTACCGTTTATTTTGATGGATATAAAAATGATAAGACAAAGGTAGTAGCAGATAAGAAGACATATGCTAACGAAGAAATCAGAGATCCAGAGACTTGGGAAGCTAATATAAAATATGTAGAAGAGGTTACTAAAAATAGAACGAATGAAGAGGCGTTAGCGGCCTATTATGATGATCAAAGAGATAAGATATATAGTATGATGGAAGCTTATGGGCCTTTAGCTAATGCCTACGTAGAGATCGTTAACCCGATCACCAGTGTTGTCAGATCAGCAGAGGACATGGATAAAGTATTGGAAGAATCGACTGTTGAAGACCAAGCCCAAGGGATGGGACAATGGGAGGGATCTGCACTAGCAGATACGATGGATTTAGTTCATTTAATTAGATTTAGGAATCCTTCTTCGTCTAATCCTTCTAAATACTTTTTTTCTTCTCCAAGACCTTACAGAATGAATTCAAATGGAGAAGTGAAAGAAGTTGTTGATGAGAACGGTTTACCTGTTTGGGCCACAATCGGCAGTGGTGAAAGTACAGTAGAAGAATTACCTTCAGGTGGTAAAAAAGAAACGGGAGAAAGACATTACCAGCAATATGAAACGAATGTGGAAGTAATTCCTGCATTAGAATATGTAAAAAGAAAAGCGGAAGACGGGAGAGGTAAAGACGGAGCTTTTCCAAGCGGGCATACAAGTGCATCTTATTTGTCAACATTCGGATTTGCATACGCAACACCAGAAAGATATGCTGAATTTTTAACAAGAGCAGCTCAAATGGGAGAAAATAGAATAGTGACCGGCATGCACTCTCCACTTGATGTTATAGGAGCAAGAATACAAGCTACAGCAATGACTGCCTATGCATACAATCTTTCAGAAAACCAAGAGGTATTGGATAAGGCTTATCAAAATGCTGGAGAAGTATTCGCTGAATTAGCTGCATCAAAAGAAATGAGCTTGTACGAATATGCACATACGGTAACAGAGGATTATACGTTTGAAAGTGCGTACGATGAAGAAAAGTGGGAAGATCATGAAGCAAATAAAGCATTCTATCGGGAAAAACTTACATACGGATTACCTCAAACAGGCACAAAAGGTTTAGACCCTGTAGTACCTAAAGGGGCTGAAGTTTTATTGGAAACTCGTCAGCCTTATTTGACTGATAAACAACGTAGAGAAGTATTGTATACCACAGAAATTGAATCAGGCTACCCTGTAATAGACGAATCAAATGGTTGGGGAAGACTTGATTTGGTAACAGCATCTGATGGATATGGTGCGTTTTTAAGCAATGTAACAGTGAATATGGATGCTTCAAAAGGGAGATTTAATGCTCATGATTGGTGGAGAAATGATATAACTGGTAGTGGTATGCTTACCAAGCAAGGGACAGGAACACTTACATTGACAGGAAATAATAGTTATTCAGGAGGCACATTGCTACAAGGAGGAACGTTAGAAGCTACTTCTGAGACTGCTTTTGGTGAAGGTGATCTTTATGTAGAAAATGGTACAGTTTTAGTTAATGTAGATGAACCTTTGAATGTAAATGGTAACTTAACAATGGAAGCTGGAAACCTAGATATTGCAGTGGATAATGACAAAACTCAACTAAATGTAGATGGACTGTTATACCTTGATGGTGGGGATCTGAATTTGGATCTTTCTAATTATGAAATAGACAAGGCTGCAAATATTACTTTAATGACCGCCGACAAGGTGAAAGGTAAATTCGATAATGTAACTGCAGATGATTACAAGGTAACTGTCACTTATAATAATAATAGTGTCGTTGCACATATCAAAGCAATCGATACTTCTGATCCAGTTTCACCAGATCCTGAAGATCCCGAAAATCCTGTCAAACCGGAAGATCCAAAAGACCCAAAAGACCCAGTCGATCCAGAAGATCCTGAGGACTCAAAAGATCCAGAGAAACAAACCAGTGTTACCTTAACACCTGACGTTACCAATGGCGAGGCAATGATCGAAACAGACTCGCTCCATCAGCTAGCTGATCAAGGTGAACTATGGATAGATTTACGTGATCATAATGATTCTGTTAACCTAGCATTTACTTCTGACCAAATAAAATGGCTGAAGGAGCATCGTATAACGATCATCGTTCAGTTAAAAAATGTAAGCTTGCAACTAGCTGCCTCCAATTTCACTAATGCATCCGAGGCTGCAACAATCCAGTTAGAGCGTTTAGCTGACATTGATCAAGCATTGAGTGTGGTCTATGACTTTGAAATCAAACAAGGCGAAAAACGATTAAATACCTTCGACGAAAAAGTGACACTGACTTTTTCTGTTGATAGCTACAAAGTAAATGATAAAGATCAGCTGCAACTGTTCTATTGGAATCCAGAACTCGAAGAATGGGAAGCAATCGGCGGAGAATGGCAAGATGGAAACGTGACAGCACAAACTGATCACTTCAGCACCTATACGGTTTTTGAACAGGAAGCAATAGAACAACTGCCTGTTACGGACGACGGACAAAAACTACCGGAAACTGCCACTACGATCTATCAGTACTTTTTAGCAGGGTTTTTACTCTTCTTAAGTGGCGTGTTCTTCCTCTTCATGAGAAGAAGAAAAGCTTAATCGTTTATGTAGAGAAATATATGAAAATATCAGAATGTATAAGTCATGGTCAGAAATAAAATAATACTTAGTATTGTATTCAACTAACATCTATCATTTTGGTTCAAATTGGTTCAAGTAATATCATTTTAAATTCTTTTTCATACCATTTTTATCTCAATAAAGGTTCCTGAAATGTTGATATAAATGGATTTCAATGGATTCAATATACTTTAAATTGACAAGTATATTTCTCAAAACGTTAATTATATTTCAACACCAAACCCTTCTCAAAGCCGAGAAGGGTTTTTTCTTTGGTTCAGATGGATAAGGTATTTGGCCCATTTTTCAATACTGATCTACCAAGTAACTCACCATCTCAACAAATATAAATAATCTGTAATGTTTATCTTAAACTCACACGTGGAATTATCCAATACAAAGAGAATAGTAACTCTATAATATAAGGAGAGTGTTAGGTAATGCCTAAAATAGCAACAGTGATTACAGATATGTTTGAAGATGTCGAGTATACTTCACCAGCGAGAGAATTCGAAGGTGTAGGTCATAAAGTCGTAACGATAGAAAAAGAAGCAGGCAAAACTGTCAAGGGTAAACAAGGTGATGCAACTGTTACAATCGATTATGGAATTGACGATGTGTCACCGGAAGATTTTGATGCGTTGTTCATTCCGGGCGGTTTCTCACCGGATATGTTAAGAGCGGATGAGCGCTTTGTGAATTTCGCAAAACATTTCATGGATGAAAAGAAACCGGTATTCGCTATCTGCCACGGACCTCAGTTATTAATCACAGCTAAAGCATTGGAAGGCCGTGATGTAACGGGATTCAAATCAATTCTGGTCGATTTAGAATACGCTGGTGCTAAAGTGCATGATGAAAGAGTGGTCGTTTGTGGTGATCAATTGGTTACCAGTAGACAGCCAGATGATATTCCGGCATTTATTGAAGAATCACTTCAACTATTGCCATAAAGATTAAAATCCCCGTAAGTCCAATTGGACTTACGGGGATTCTTTTTATTCACAGCCAATTAGAAAGAATTGTGGATAACTTTTTAGTAACTCAAAAATTCCATTACTTCAAAGAATATAAATAAATCTTTCCCTCCGTGATCAGTCTCCCCAACGGTCTAAATTGTTTTTGTATATAAATTGTAAGAATGGTTAGTTGTTACCGCTTACATTACCATTTAATCTGAGATAGAAACATCTAACCAATCTAATAAACAGAGAGGAGGAACTGTTTTCATTCACAAAAGATCCAAAACTATATATCAATAGAAGCTGCCCTCTGCCAATAGTGATAATTTAAATAATGGAGGTATAATATGAGGCGATTTTTCCATTTCATGCTATGTTTTGTTATCTGTTTTTCGATTCTGCCTATGTTTAGTCCGATGGTCAATGCCGCGGAAGAGACAGAGCTTCTAGCCTTTCCGGGTGCTGAAGGATTTGGACAATATGCCGAAGGTGGACGTGGCGGTGAAGTCTATCATGTGACTAGTTATGATCTTAAAGGACCTGGCACTTTTCATGATGCACTGACAACAGCTAGTGATACACCTCGGACAATTGTATTTGATATATCAGGTAATATTACAATACCGCAAATTATCGTACGCAATAAATCTAATATTACTATAGCTGGTCAAACGGCTCCGGGAGATGGTGTAACTATAAGAGGAAATAATGTTCGCTTTATCGATAGTAGCGATATTATTATCCGTCATATGCGGTTTCGTCTAGGAAAGAATGATTTTCAAGATGATGCCTTATATTTTGAAGATAGTCAAAATGTCATCATTGATCATTCCTCTTTTTCCTGGGGTACAGACGAAAACTTATCCATATTAAGTAAAAATTATAACAACCCTAGATCTAAAAATATTACTGTGCAATGGTCGATCATCTCAGAGGGTCTATTAACGCATTCTATGGGTGGACTGATTGAGATGAATACAATAACGATGCATCATAACCTTTATGCTCATAATAATGACAGAAATCCCAAAACAAAAGGGCAAATCGACTTTGTAAATAATGTTGTTTATAATTGGGGTCAATTTCCTTATGTTGCTGGTGGTGAATCAGGTACGAAAGGGTACGGAAATGTTGTAGGGAATTATTTTGTAGCAGGTGTTAATTCTGGCAACCCTGAATATGCGGTAGTACGTGGAAATGAAAACTATAGCCTGTTTCTTGATAACAACCGGATTGACAGTAACAAAAATGGTATTTTAGATGGAACGGACACAGGTACAGATATGATGGAAGTGGAAAGACCAAGTGTTATCGTCGATGACCGCTTTGAATATCCTTTGACTAATACAGAAGAACCTGAGGAAGCATATGATCATGTTTTAGGTTATGCCGGCTCATCATTAGTAAGAGACAGCGTTGACCAAAGAGTGATTCATGAGGTTAGGAATCAAACAGGAGCCATCATTGGAGATGAAAATGACGTTGGAGGTTTCCCAGAACTAGAAAAAGGCACAGCTCCAGAAGACACGGATCAAGATGGAATGCCTGATGAATGGGAGTTAGCAAAAGGACTTGATCCGAATAATCCAGAGGATCGAAATGGAGACAACAGTGGAAATGGCTATACTAATTTAGAGGATTATTTAAATGAATTAGCCGCGTTAGCATTTCCAGAGAATTATCCAATGGAACCGCCATCCTGGTCTGGAGATCCATTTGTTCCGCCAGAAGAAGAAACAGATCCAGAGCCAGAAACAGATCCAGAACCATTACCGGTAATGGATGGAGAGGTTCCCAAAAATGTAGTAATCAATGATAACAGTAGTGGTGGCAGTATAAATGCGAGTAATTGGTCTGTTCAAGATAACCTCCAAGTAGGAGACCTAGTAGCTGGGGATAGAGATTCTTATCGATTTACGACAATTCCAGATGAATTACTAGGTGTGGAATGGATTCGCTCAGCAGTTAATTCAAGAAGTGCTACGAGTGAAGATTTAGTTTCCTTTTACTTAGCTGCTGATGCCAATGTCTATGTTGCTCATGATTCGAGAGTAAGTTCAAAACCGGAATGGTTATCTTCTGACTATGAGGACACTGGACAAACGATTGAAGATGATCAACCCGTGACGTTTGAACTTTATAAAAAGCATTACCCCGCTGGATCTTTTGTAGTCATGGGGCCAAATAATAACAGTAGCCGAATGAATTATTTTGTGTTAATCCAACCAACTAACCAAGAGGAAGAACCACCTACTGAAAGTCCTGTAGAGTTGGAAGCAGAGATTGGAAATGATGAGGTTTCATTGAATTGGTCGTCTGTTGATGGAGCGGAGGGGTATTTAGTCTATCGTTCTTCATCAAAGGATCCCTCTCTTCGAGCAATCGCGAAGTCTGAAGCAAATAATTATCAGGATGACACAGTAGAATTAGGTGTTACTTATCAATATAAGATATCTGCTATAAATGCAGGAGGAGAATCTGAACTATCGGAACTAACGGAAGTCTTTTTCTATGATCCGAATGAACCAGCGCCTGCTGCACCAACCGACCTTACCATCACAGAAACTAAAAGTATAACGGTTGAGTTAGAGTGGCAACCAGTAGAAGATGCTATGAGTTACGGTATTTTTAGGTCCACTGATCCAGACGAGGATTTTACTAAAGTAGCCAATACGACGAAGCCTTCCTATACGGATAAACCTGTCGATCCTTCTACAACCTATTACTATAAAGTGTCGACAACAAGTATTGGTGGAGAATCCGACATGTCGAACGAAGTAAGTACAACAACCGAAGAGGCTATTAGCCTTCCAGAGGTACCGAAAGGTCTTTCTGCTGGAGATATAACAACTTCTACATTTGAAATACAGTGGGAATCTGTAGATGATGTAGAGAGCTACGATATCTATCGAAAGGCAAATGAAGAAAACGAATATAGGAAAATAGCTAGTGCAGATACTACCACCTATCAGGATGAAAGTGTAAGTAATAGCCGTACAGGGTACAGTTACAAAATACTGGCGGTTAATGAAATGGGAGAGTCTGACTTGTCAGAAGAGCTCAATATTGACATGCCTCTACCTGAAACACCATCTGATTTGAAAGTTACACTGGCAGGAAAGGATTTTGTTGGTTTGGCTTGGACATCACGCGGTGGTGCAAATCAGTACAATATTTATCGGGAAGCGGATGGAGAGGTTGAAAATCTTGGTTATGCCAAAGTAGATGCTTACTATGATCGTGCGGCAGAACCAGGGGTCACTTACACGTATTACATTAAGGCAGCCAATGCTAGTGGGGAATCAGAAAAATCAAATTCTGTAGAAGTAACACCGGGTTATATTACCGTTTTAACCAACTACATGCAGGAATATAAACAAACTGGCGATTTAACAGGGGCGGTTGAATCACAATTAACCAACACCTTAAAACAAGTAGAGCATCATTTAGATAAAGGCTCAACCGAAGAAGCAACAAAATTCCTATCTAAGTATATAGATCAACTTAATAAAGAGATGGCAGAAGAAAATATTTCACCTTTAGCAAGTGCATTGCTAAATCATTATGCAGAGTCGTTTATGCAAGAATTGAACAATTAAAGCAAAGAATATCACATTTTTAATAAGGGCAATAACCCTTCCTGTATGGGGGTTATTGCCCTTTATTTAAAGGTAAAGAAAGTATCGAATTCATATACCAGTCTAGCTTCGAGCGCCCGGTGCTTTTCATATCTCCTCTAAGCTTAAGTTTGTAATTGTGCCTTGATGAAAGGATAACTCTTCCGTCAATATACTTCGTTTGAAGTTGATACATTAGAAACTCGTCACTTTAGTGATGAGAGGTTCATCATCGATTATTACTCCTATTCGTTTTCATCCATGCTGCTTTTTAAGCTTATTCTGCTTATGCAACGTATGCTTCACACCCCATTCGTGCATGGCTTCCAATATAGGCTGTAGACTCTCGCCATATTCGGTAATGGAATATTCGACTTTCGGCGGCACCTCTGGATAGATGACTCGTTGGACAATATCTTCCGCTTCTAATTCACGTAATTGTTTGGTTAACATTTTTTGTGTGATTCCGGGCATACTTCTCTTAAGTTCATTGAAACGTTGTGTGCCATGATTTAGCAAATGTAATAAAATGATTGGTTTCCATTTTCCGACAAGGATACATAAAGCATCTTCTACCCGGCAAGCATTCGGTTCGAATTTCATAATAGATCCTCCTTGGTGATTTCTTGTAAGTAGATGAGAGTGTTTACTGGATGATTCAACGATCAAAGCAACGCCAATCGTCTAGAATGTGGGTACATAATTCCAGTGCCACCCAGTTACCTTAGTATCTTTTGGGATACTATACTACTTTTAAGTGCGTACTTACATTTTATGCATCTATGATTCATAATAACATAAGATAGCAAACTTTGATGTTAGAAAGGTTGTTCGAAATGGAGAAATATCGCATGGATCCTAGTAAGGGATTAGAATTTGGTTTATATACATTAGGTGATCATTTACCGAATCCGGAGACAGGTGAAAGGATTCCGGCAAGTCAGCGCCTAGATGAGATTATTGAATTGGCAAAATTAGCGGAAGATGCTGGACTCGACTTCTTTAGTGTTGGGGAAAGTCATCAGGATTATTTCACAACACAGGCACATTCTGTTGTACTGGCAGCGATTGCTCAGGCGACTAAAAAAATTAAAATAGCCAGTTCATCCACCATTATCAGTACACTAGATCCTGTCAGAGTGTTCGAAGACTTTGCAACAATTGATTTAATTTCAAAAGGTCGTACGGAAATAATAGCGGGAAGAGCTTCTCGTGTCGGAAATTTTGATCTTTTAGGATATGATTTGCATGACTATGAAGAATTATATGAAGAAAAATTTGATCTTTTATTAAAAATTAATCAAAACGAATATCTTGATTGGGAAGGGCAGTTTCGTGCTCCGCTAAAAAATGCTCATGTGCTACCCCGTCCGCTAAACGGTTCTTTACCGATTTGGCGAGCGGTTGGTGGCCATCCGTCCAGTGCTGTTAAGGCCGGTTATGCAGGTGTGCCAATTTTCCTAGCAACGTTAGGAGGTCCAGCAACACTTTTCAAACGAACAGTTGACTCTTATCGAGAAGCGCTAGAGCAGGTAGGTCATGATCCGAAAGATTTCCCGATATCAACAGCCGGTTTCTTCTATTTAGCAGAAACAACGCAGCAAGCACAACGGGAGACGTATCCTTTTATCAATTCTGGTATGCAAAAGACAAATGGCAGAGGCTATCCAAAACAACACTTTGCCCAAGGTGCTAATCCGCATGATGTGATGAATATCGGAAGCCCGCAGGAAGTAATTGAAAAAATATTATATCAGCATGAAACATTTGGTCATCAACGATACATTGCGCAAATGGACTTTGGCGGTATTCCGTTTGGCAAATTACGAAAAAACATAGAATTAATAGGAAAAGAAGTTCTACCAGTGATTCGAAAATACACAGCGAAGTAGGAGGCCAATGATGAAGATAGTTGCAATAGCAGGTTCGATTGTCGGATCGAAAACAAAAACAGCGATCCAATATGCAACAGATAAATTATCAGAAAAATATCCAGATGCAGAGGTTAATTTATTGGATTTAGCGGACTATGATCTTCCGTTCAGTGATGGAAGAAATTATCTAGACTATCAAGATGATGCAAGAGAAGTAACGGAAATGATTATGGGAGCTGATGCTTTAATTATCGGGACACCCATTTTCCAAGCATCGATTCCAGGTACCTTAAAAAATATTTTTGACTTATTGCCTGTCGGTGGTCTTGAGGGTAAAGTGGCAAGTATGATCGTAACAGCTGGTTCCCAACGACACTATTTAATTCCCGAACAGCAATTAAAACCAATCCTAGGATATATGAAAGCACAAGTAGTGCAAAGTTATGTTTATATTGAGGATATCGATTTTTACCAGAAAGAAATTACTAATGATGATGTGCTGTATCGTATTGAACGACTTGTTGAGGATACCATGACTTTAACAAGAACATATCAAAAGATGCGTGAAGAAAAAGAAGCAGAATATGATTTTTAATGGTGAAAGCACTTGGTTTAATGGACCAAGTGCTATTTTAGTGTAAGGATTTCTGACTTTTTACTTTGAAAATATTTCAATTATTCGCATAATTAGGTATAATATATTCTACAAATGGATAGACATACACCGTTAAGTGGAATCATAAAAAATAATGAGGGGGTTTCAAAATGAAAAAGCTTAGTTTGGTTTTTATTTTATTTCTGTTTTTTGGTTTAGTGTTAGCAGCTTGTGGGGATGCATCTGATGATGCGATTGATGATGAAGGAACGGAAACGGAGGAAACACCTGCAGAAACAGAGGCAGAGGGAGATTCTGAAGAAGAAAGTGACGAGGGTGAAGCAGCTTCTGGAGACTGGGTGGAAAATATTACAGTACTAACTGGTGGAGAAGCTGGTGTATATTTTCCATTAGGCGTAGCAATGGCTGAAATTATGGATCAGCAGGTTGATGGTGTGAGTGCAACTGGTATTTCCAGTGGTGCATCAGTAGTTAATGCCAATGAATTGAGTGATGGCCAAGCAGAATTTGCACTCATCCAAAATGATGTGGCTTATTATGCGCACGAAGGATCTAATATGTTTGAAGAAGTGGTAGATGGATTTAGTGGTGTTTTTACTATATATCCAGAAACGATTCAAATTGTTACACTGGCTGATAGTGGTATTGAAACAGTGGAGGATCTAGAAGGTAAACGTGTGGCTGTAGGTGATGTTGGATCAGGTACTGAAGCAAATGCGGAGCAAATTTTAGCTGCACACGATCTAACATTTGATGACTTAAGCGCAGAATGGATGGACTTCGGTGATGCTTCTACAAACGTACAGGACGGAAACATTGATGCTGCGTTTGTAACAGCAGGTACGCCAACCGGAAGTATCCAAGAATTGGCTGCAAGTGCAGATATTAGAATTGTAAGTATTAACGAAGATAAGATTGCTCAATTAGAAGAGGAATATCCATACTATGTTAGAGAAGATTTAGATGAAAATACGTATGAAAATTTTGATGCGACAGCAACAACTGTAGCAGTTCAAGCAATGCTAATTGTAAGAGATGACTTACCTGAGGATCAAGTCTATGAATTAACTAAGTCTATTTTTGATAATTTAGATTCCATGCAAAATGCACATGAACGAGGAAATGACCTAACCATCGATACAGCACAAGACGGTATGTCCATTGACTTGCACCCAGGAGTTCAACGCTATTACGATGAACAATAGAAAAGAAACTTTTACAAATGAAAAAGGGGCATTGCTACTGAGCAATGCCTTTTTTCAAAAATTTATGCTCATCTTTGCTGTGCTACTAATTCTTTTGTTAAGTTGGTTTTTATGGCATCGTCCTCAATATCTTTTAGTTATATCAGATATGAATACTGGAGAAACATTGTGGGAAAGAGAGATAGAACAAGGTGAATCATTCTCCCATGAATATATTCATTCAGTCGAAAAATCTCCTGTAAAGGAAGTATTTCAATTCTCTTCCACTGGTGAAGTGTTGACGATGGAAAGTTGGACAAAATCGTTTGGGGCCGGACTGCCTTATCAAAGGGAAGGAGATGTTGAAATGAAGGACGGTTATTATGTAATCAAAGATTTAAACCGTCCCATACATGGAGGTGTGTTAAGAATGAAACCTTCTGATATGTATCCGCATACATTCTCCTTTCGTGATCACACCATATATTTGTCAAAAGAACCCTTTGTCACAAAAATTATTGAAATTGATGTAAAAGACTTATCCTGGTGGGAAGGATTTTTACATTTGTTCAAATTAGAGTAAATTATCTAGAAAGTAGGGATGGAAAATGGATGACAGCCAGAAGGAAATGCTGCAAGAATTAGAGGGGAGTGACCGCGAACTCCGTAGACTTTGGGCTATTATTGTCTTAGCTATTAGTGTCTTTTTATCTGCTTTCCATTTATATGTTGCTGGGTTTGGATTGCCGGGTATTGGCTCCAAGACATTTTTGATATTGCATTTAACCCTTGGGTTAATACTAGTTTTTTGTATTTTTCCAATTAAAAAGGGTCTTCGCCAAACATTTATACCTTGGTATGATGTGTTATTAGCAATTTCCTCTTTAGTGATCGGTACATATATTATTCAAAAACAAACAGCAACTTCTATTATGTCGGGGCGGCCTACAGACCTGGATTTATTTATTGGCTTGGCTTTAATCATTTTAGTGCTTGAAGCAACACGGCGGGTAGTGGGGAAACCACTAGTCATCATTGCCCTTGTCTTTATTGCTTATTTCTTTTTAGGTGAATTTATGCCAGGTCAGTTTCACCATACACGTGGTGATTTTGAACGGTTTGTGTACGAAATTACGTACCGTAACAATGGTATTTTTGGTACACCGATTTATGCTTCTGCCCAGTTTGTATTTATATTTATTCTCTTTGGTGCCATCCTTGAGTCTACAGGTGCCGGAAAGATGTTTATTGACTTAGCATTGCGTATGTTTGGTCGCTATAAAGGAGGACCAGCGAAGGCCAGCGTTGTTGCTAGTGGACTAATGGGTAGTATTTCCGGGAGTTCCACAGCAAATGCGGTCACAACTGGTACTTTCACGATTCCATTAATGAAACGAGTTGGTTTCAAACCGCATGTAGCTGGTGGAGTAGAAGTGGCGGCCTCCTCGAGTGGCCAATTCTTACCGCCTATTATGGGTGCAGCTGCATTTATTATGGTAGAGTTTACGGGGATTCCTTATTATCAAATTATTCAAAGTGCCATTATTCCAGCTTTACTAGCCTATATCGGTATCTTATTTATGGTGCATTTTGAAGCATCGAAACACGGTATTACCGGGATTGATAGAAGTGAATTGGTATCAGGCAGGAAGTTGTTAATGCAGCAAGGGTACTTGTTAATACCGTTAATTGCTTTGCTCTATTATTTGGTCTATGTTCGGGTTTCAGTTAATAATTCGGCCTTTTTCTCGATTATTGTGTTATTGGTTCTAGCATTATTTGTACAGCGTTTTAAAGACAACCTTGGTCGAACTTCTATCATTGCGGTAGGGGTAATAGCGATTACTTTGTTATTACAATTCTTTATTGGCCCGATCAATCAAGGATTACATGCTTTAAATGATATCTTGAATATTAGTTTCTTTAGTGCGGAGACGATCAGGTGGAAGTCAGAGATATTAACCTTACTCCTTATTAGTATAGGGATTGCGCTTATTTTTGCTTTATCACAAAAGAAATTGAAAATTGATTCACCATCAGTCCATTTTGGTTGGAAACGAACATTGGCTGGTTTTGAAACAGCTGCACGAAATGCATTATCGATTATTGTCGCATGTGCGACTGCAGGTATTCTTATTGGTGTGATCACAACTTCAGGCTTATCTACCAAATTTACCAGAATTGTGATCGGCTTTAGTGAAACGTTGACTAATGCGATGCCAAACTTTTTAGTCACGGATAATACACAGTTATATTTTGCGCTAATTTTAACGGTGTTTGCCTGTCTGTTATTAGGTTTAGGTTTACCGACTACAGCAACCTATGTTGTTTTGGCAGCTATTGTGGCTCCTGTATTAACAGATATGGGTGTTCATGTTTTAATCGCTCACTTGTTTGTACTATATTACGGGGTATTAGCGGATGATACGCCACCGATTAACCTGCCAGCCTATGCAACAGCGGGTATAGCCAAGGCAGGGCCTGTTCGGACGGGTGTTCAAGGGTTTAAATATGATTCAGCAGCATTGTTATTGCCATTCGTTTTTACATTAAACCCAACTATTCTTTTGATTACGGATGTGGCATGGTATCAAATCATCTGGGCGATTGTTACAGCAACAATTGGTATGATTGCTTTTGCTTCGTTCATTCAAAATTGGTTAGTCAGACAATATCATTGGTATGAAAGAATATTAGCGTTGATTACAGCATTATTATTCATTCAAAACAACTTGCTGACAGATATTATTGCCGTAGTGACACTTGCTATTATCTTTATCCTGCAGTTGTTTCTTTCAAAGAATCGGAAGAATCAAGAGCAAACCGCATGATGATAGAAACCCTTTCCATTTACGGAAGGGGTTTTTCTCAGCAGGTAAGAAAGGATAATGTCGTGTCTAGCTCCGAGGTCTGAGCGCTCAGCGACTAGAGTTACTTCCCATTATAAAAATAGATTGATTCACAGAGTGGAGAGCAAGATGTAACTATATATTATCAGCAAAGTGAATTAACTTCTTAAAATATATTTAAGCTGGCATAACTTTCCCGCTTGTCCCATATAGTGGTTACAGGAGAATTATAGGGGGAAAAGCGGATGCCGAAGATATTTAAAGTTGTCCTGTGGTTAGTTGGATTATTTTTATTAATTATTCTTATGCAATACCCGATGCAACGATCGTTGGATTCATGGCAAACATGGTCGCTACCGTTAGCTGGTAAAACTATTGTTCTTGATCCGGGTCATGGTGGTGTTGATGGTGGTGCCGAAGCCTCAGATGATACACAGGAGAAGGATATTGCCCTAGACGTATCAAAGATGCTTAAGGATTATTTGCAGCAGGCAGGAGCAATTGTATATCTCACGAGAGAAGGCGATTATGATTTGGCGCAGGACGGAACAACCGGTTTATCCCGGAGAAAGTCAGAGGATATTCAAAACCGGGTAGCATTTATCAAAGAGAAGGAAGCGGACCTTTTTCTTAGTATTCACTTAAATGCTTTACCGGATCGCAAGTGGAAAGGGGCTCAAACCTTTTATCACCCTGGCCGAGAACAAAATGAATTATTAGCAAAAACAATTCAATCTGAAATCCGTCGTAATTTAGAGAATACCAACAGAGAAGCCCTAGCCATGAGTCAAGTATTTATTTTGAAATATGCCGAAACAACGGGGGCATTGGTGGAAATTGGCTTTTTATCGAATGAAGAAGAGAAAGAGTTATTAAAATCCCAAAATTATCAGAAAAAAATGGCAGCAAGTATATATGAGGGCATTTCACAATATGTAATCGAACAAACAGGTAGCCGTTGATGCGTCTCACTTAGATAATGCTTAATTTGTGTTATACTAGCAAATAGGACAAATAGTTTAAATTGAGGTGACCTATTTTGCTAACAGAACAAAATGTAATCGATCTTTTGCATAAAATGAAAGACCCCTTCTTACATAAGACATTCAAAGAAACCGATGGTATTGAAGAGGTCTCCATTAAGGAAGAGAAAAATCATATCAGTGTCAAACTAGCAATTGCAAAGACGAATACAGCGGAGCAAATGCAATTACAACAAGAATTAGTAGGTGCGTTGAAACAGTTGGGAGCAGCGACGGTTGGGTTACGCTTTAGCCAATTGTCTGAAGAAGTGATCGCTAAATTCCAGCCAACAAAAGAAGAAGATCCATCTTTACTTAGTAAAGATTCCAATACAAATTTCCTGGCAATTGCCAGTGGTAAAGGTGGCGTTGGAAAGTCAACCGTTACTGTTAATACGGCTGTTGCCCTGGCGAGGCTAGGGAAAAAAGTAGGAATTATTGACGCCGATATTTATGGCTTTAGTGTACCTGATATGATGGGTGTTGAAGAAAGGCCAAAATTGAAAGGCAATAAGATAGTCCCAGTGGAACGCTTTGGTGTCAAGATTATATCCATGGGCTTCTTTGTGGAAGATAATTCACCAGTAATTTGGCGGGGGCCAAGGCTTGGTAAAATGCTGACAAGCTTCTTCAAAGAAGTGGAGTGGGGAGAACTTGACTACCTGTTGTTAGACTTACCTCCAGGTACAGGGGATGTAGCGTTAGATGTCCACAATATGATTCCATCGTCTAAAGAATTAATTGTGACTACACCACATCCAACAGCAGCATTTGTTGCAGCGCGTGCTGGTCAAATGGCAATAAACACAGATCATGAAATCTTAGGTGTAGTCGAAAATATGTCATATTTTGAGAGTAAAGTAACCGGTGAAAAAGAATATGTTTTCGGTAAAGGTGGGGGCGACAAGCTAGCAGAAGTGCTGGATACGCAAGTAATCGGCCGACTTTCACTACAACAGCCATTTGAAGAAGAGGGTGTATTTGCACCATCCGTGTATCAAGAAGACCATCCTAATGGTAAGGAATATCTAGATATTGCCAAACAAATCATTGACCAATTTTAATAAAGAAGTGGAGCCTTCCATCAGGCTCCACTTCTTTTAGCTACTTTGTTGTTCTTCTTGTCCTTGTCCTTCTTGCTCTTTCTCTTGCTGCTGTTCGCCGGAACCGGAACCACCGGATGATCCACCCGATCCCGATCCTCCACCTTTTTCTGAAGGCTTCATTTCTTTAGCAGCTTTTAAAAGTAAATCGGTTATTTTTGCTTGGAACATTGGAGAATCAAAGGTTTCCTCCATTACTTTTTCTAAATGACTACGAAATTCTTGGCTAGTAACTGCTGTCATTAATTGTTGTTCCATTTCTGGATTTTTGAGCACTTCCATCAATTTTTTCTGATATTCTGAGTCACTCATTAATCTTTTGGTAACATCTTCTTGTTTATCCTGCAATGCTTTAGCAAATGATTCTACAAATTTCGGATCCTGGAACATTTTTTCCCAGAATTCTTTACCCTTATCAGAAGAAAGTGTTTCTGTTACGGCATCTTTAATTACTTTTGAATCGATCACATAAGTCTGCTGCATATCATCACTTGCCAAAACTTCTGTAATCGCCTTTTTTCCTTCATCGGTTTTCAGAATATCCGAGACCATTTTTTTGGTTCCTTCATATCCGTCACTTTCTTGATTAGCTGCATTATTTCCACCACCACCACAACCTGCAAGCAGTAGAAGACATATAACTAACATATATAAAAATCGGTTCATATTTACCGCTACCTTTCTTGTAAAAAAATAACCTGTATTTATAATATGGAGTCATTTATAATTAATATGTATGACAAGCGAAAAAAACTGAAGTTCGTGATAAAATACTTAACGAGATATAGAATGTAGGGGGATTTTATTTTGAAAAGTCGTAATGTCGTTCGATTGTTTTTTTCTACTTTACTTCTAGGAGGGCTTTCTACCCTCATTGCAAGCTTTTTCGTGAAAGCAGGAGTTTATGCAGAAAACTTTAATCCGTTTAATTGGTTTGAAATATTAGGTTTGCTTATTTTCTTTACTGGCTTGGGTTTTGTATTTAGTTTGATAAGCCAAATGGGCTTTTTTGCGTATTTAACAGTTAATCAATTTGCTTTAGGAGTTTTTCGCAGGTACTGGTCAACCGTTCAGGTTGTATTAATCGCCTTTGCACTCTTCGATCTTGTATATTTCCGTTATAGAAGTGTGGAAGATGGTACGATTACACCTTTCTTGTTAACCGCAATTGCTTTATTTATTTATAGTTGGTTTGTAGCAGGAATTAAAGCGAAAGAAACAAACAAAAAAACATTTATCCCAGCATTATTCTTTATGATTGTCATTACATCGATTGAGTGGGTTCCGGGATTGCGCACGGAAAATGGAGATTATGCATGGTTGATGATCGTACCATTGATATTATGTAACACGTATCAGTTGTTAATCCTTCATCGTTTAACCGAAAAGAAATAGACCTTCCTATTAGGGATGGTCTATTTCTTTTTAGACTGAAGTTCCTCTTGGTTTGTTTCTGCTTGTGTAATTAACTCAGAAATCGTCAGAAACTTTTTATCACCTTTGATTTCGGGTATAATAGTTTCCAGTGCCTTTTCTGTTTGTTTTACGCTATCTGAAGCATGGAGTAAAATGATGGACCCATTACTGATATTTTTCAAGATGTGATTGGAGATCTTTTCGGTTCCAGGGTTCTGCCAATCATTTGGGTTAATACTCCAATGGATCACTTTAAGGCCTTGACTCTCAGCTAAGCTAATGACTTCTTCATTTAAATGGCCATTGGGTGCTCTTAACAAATACGTATCTTCATAACCTAATTTAGAGAAGATATCTTTTGCTTTGTTTAAATCGCTTCTCACTTCATCTATCTCTTGCTCGACATATGATTGGTATTGGTAACCAAGCATTCCAATCTCATGATTGTCCTCTGCGATTTTTTCTAAAATGTCAGGATGCCTTTCAGCCCATTCTCCACTTACAAAAAAGGTAGCTTGAACATCTTCTTTTTTTAACCTTTCTAATATAGGAATAACTTGTTCATCACCATGGCTAATATTAAAGGTTAAAGCAACTGATGAATGTTCTGTATTTCCTGCATTTAAGGCCCGTGGATCATCTTGGTTTGAAAAAACCGTAGAGGTATAATTAAATTCCAAATATAGAAACAGGGCAACAAATAAAGCAATTGGAATAATGATGAATGCTTTTTTTTGTTTCTTAATATCTACAATATATAGACGTCTCACCGAAAATCCCCTCCATTTAGTTGGGCTTGTCTCCATTATATGATTGGTATTTCATTAATATGATGTCTAATTATGTTTAAATTTGAAAGAAACAGGAATATAGACAATAGATAGCGGGGAGGTTATTATTAAAATAGATATTAGGGGTGGACAAGATGTTAGGAATATTAATTAATGAGAAGGAGCAAAATGAACTGCAGTATGTGATTAAAAGAGAACTAGAAGAATTATTGTTGGATTTAGAAGATCATCGAATAGATAAAATGGTGAAGCAAGCCATGTGTGAGAGATATAAAATTATTTTTCATTTGTATACACGTGTGGCAAGTGAAGAAGAGATTAAGAAGTATATACCAAAGAAAGTACAAATTGAATAATCAAAATAGATACTATATCCTCCTTTAAAAAGAGATATAGTATTTTTATTTTTAAATAAAAAATCAAAAAAACCTCTTGCTTGCTACATATGTTTATGATATATTATTTCTTGTCGTCGTTAGAAAACGAAGCATTAAACATGGAAGAAAAAATCAAAAAAGCTATTGACTTCTTTTTTGATACATGCTATATTATATTTCGTCGCAAAAAACGACACAACATTGATCTTTGAAAACTGAACAAAACAACCAGTATGATTTTAAACATGAAACAAGCTAGCTTATAGAAGCGAGCGCAAGTCAACTTTATTGAGAGTTTGATCTTGGCTCAGGACGAACGCTGGCGGCGTGCCTAATACATGCAAGTCGAGCGCGGGAAGCAAAAAGATCTCTTCGGAGTGACATTTGTGGAACGAGCGGCGGACGGGTGAGTAACACGTGGGCAACCTGCCTGTAAGACTGGGATAACTCCGGGAAACCGGGGCTAATACCGGATAATACTTTTCTTCGCATGAAGAAAAGTTGAAAGATGGCCTTTGGCTATCACTTACAGATGGGCCCGCGGCGCATTAGCTAGTTGGTGAGGTAAGAGCTCACCAAGGCAACGATGCGTAGCCGACCTGAGAGGGTGATCGGCCACACTGGGACTGAGACACGGCCCAGACTCCTACGGAGGCAGCAGTAGGGAATCTTCCGCAATGGACGAAAGTCTGACGGAGCAACGCCGCGTGAACGAAGAAGGTTTTCGGATCGTAAAGTTCTGTTGTTAGGGAAGAACAAGTACCGTTCAAATAGGGCGGTACCTTGACGGTACCTATCGAGGAAGCCCCGGCTAACTACGTGCCAGCAGCCGCGGTAATACGTAGGGGGCAAGCGTTGTCCGGAATTATTGGGCGTAAAGCGCGCGTAGGCGGTTTCTTAAGTCTGATGTGAAATCTTGCGGCTCAACCGCAAGCGGTCATTGGAAACTGGGGAACTTGAGTGCAGAAGAGGAGAGCGGAATTCCACGTGTAGCGGTGAAATGCGTAGATATGTGGAGGAACACCAGTGGCGAAGGCGGCTCTCTGGTCTGTAACTGACGCTGAGGTGCGAAAGCGTGGGGAGCGAACAGGATTAGATACCCTGGTAGTCCACGCCGTAAACGATGAGTGCTAGGTGTTAGGGGGTTTCCGCCCCTTAGTGCTGCAGTTAACGCAATAAGCACTCCGCCTGGGGAGTACGGCCGCAAGGCTGAAACTCAAAAGAATTGACGGGGGCCCGCACAAGCGGTGGAGCATGTGGTTTAATTCGAAGCAACGCGAAGAACCTTACCAGGTCTTGACATCTTCGGATGTCCCTAGAGATAGGGAGTTCCCTTCGGGGACCGAATGACAGGTGGTGCATGGTTGTCGTCAGCTCGTGTCGTGAGATGTTGGGTTAAGTCCCGCAACGAGCGCAACCCTTGATCTTAGTTGCCAGCATTAAGTTGGGCACTCTAAGGTGACTGCCGGTGACAAACCGGAGGAAGGTGGGGATGACGTCAAATCATCATGCCCCTTATGACCTGGGCTACACACGTGCTACAATGGATGGAACAAAGGGCAGCGAAGCGGCAACGCATTAGCAAATCCCATAAATCCATTCTCAGTTCGGATTGCAGGCTGCAACTCGCCTGTATGAAGCCGGAATCGCTAGTAATCGTGGATCAGCATGCCACGGTGAATACGTTCCCGGGCCTTGTACACACCGCCCGTCACACCACGAGAGTTGGCAACACCCGAAGTCGGTGGGGTAACCTTTGGAGCCAGCCGCCGAAGGTGGGGCCAATGATTGGGGTGAAGTCGTAACAAGGTAGCCGTATCGGAAGGTGCGGCTGGATCACCTCCTTTCTAAGGATTAAAGGAACACCTTTTTTACAAGGTGCAAAAAAACATACTGCGTTGTTTGGTTCAGTTTTGAGGGATTAATGTCACAACCCCAAACACAACCTTTTTAGAATGGGCCTGTAGCTCAGCTGGTTAGAGCGCACGCCTGATAAGCGTGAGGTCGGTGGTTCGAGTCCACTCAGGCCCACCATTCTATTCAAGGGGCCTTAGCTCAGCTGGGAGAGCGCCTGCTTTGCACGCAGGAGGTCAGCGGTTCGATCCCGCTAGGCTCCACCATACAAATGATATGTACCTTGAAAACTAGATAAGAGTATGACAAGACATCAAACAAAAACCAACGCGCTTTTCATGCGTTAAGCATAGTAAGTATTGTAAGTATAGTTAAGTGAAGAAGGGCGCACGGTGGATGCCTTGGCACTAGGAGCCGAAGAAGGACGGGACAAACACCGATATGTCTCGGGGAGCCGTACGTAGGCATTGATCCGAGAATTTCCGAATGGGGAAACCCTCTACTCGTCATGGAGTAGAACGTACATCTGAATTCATAGGATGTACGAGGCAGACCCGGGGAACTGAAACATCTCAGTACCCGGAGGAAGAGAAAGCAAACGCGATTTCCCGAGTAGCGGCGAGCGAAACGGAATTAGCCCAAACCAAAAAGCTTGCTTTTTGGGGTTGTAGGACACTCCATTGGAGTTATCAAGAAACACATTAGACGAAGCGGTCTGGAACGACCCGCGACAGAAGGTAAGAGCCCTGTAGTCGAAAGTGTGTTTCCTCCGGAGTGGATCCTGAGTACGGCGGAACACGTGAAATTCCGTCGGAATCCGGGAGGACCATCTCCCAAGGCTAAATACTACCTAGTGACCGATAGTGAACCAGTACCGTGAGGGAAAGGTGAAAAGCACCCCGGAAGGGGAGTGAAAGAGATCCTGAAACCGTGTGCCTACAAGTAGTCGAAGCCCTTTCATGGGTGACGGCGTACCTTTTGTAGAATGGACCGGCGAGTTACGATCCCCTGCAAGGTTAAGTGGAAGACACGGAGCCGCAGCGAAAGCGAGTCTGAATAGGGCGATATAGTAGGTGGTCGTAGACCCGAAACCGTGTGATCTACCCATGTCCAGGGTGAAGGTCAGGTAACACTGACTGGAGGCCCGAACCCACGTATGTTGAAAAATGCGGGGATGAGGTGTGGGTAGGGGTGAAATGCCAATCGAACACGGAGATAGCTGGTTCTCTCCGAAATAGCTTTAGGGCTAGCCTCAAGGGATGTATGTTGGAGGTAGAGCACTGATTGGACTAGGGGCCCTCACCGGGTTACCGAATTCAGTCAAACTCCGAATGCCAATCATATTACCTTGGGAGTCAGACTATGGGTGATAAGGTTCATAGTCGAAAGGGAAACAGCCCAGACCGTCAGCTAAGGTCCCCAAGTATACGTTAAGTGGAAAAGGATGTGGCGTTGCTTAGACAACCAGGATGTTGGCTTAGAAGCAGCCATCATTTAAAGAGTGCGTAATAGCTCACTGGTCGAGTGACGCTGCGCCGAAAATATACCGGGGCTAAACGTATCACCGAAGCTACGGATTGTTCTTCGAACAATGGTAGGAGAGCGTTCTAAGTGCAGTGAAGTCAGACCGTGAGGACTGGTGGAGCGCTTAGAAGTGAGAATGCCGGTATGAGTAGCGAAAAAGAAGTGAGAATCTTCTTCACCGAATGCCTAAGGTTTCCTGAGGAAGGCTCGTCCGCTCAGGGTTAGTCGGGGCCTAAGCCGAGGCCGAAAGGCGTAGGCGATGGACAACAGGTTGATATTCCTGTACCACCCAATTCCGTTTGAGTGATGGGGGGACGCAGAAGGATAAGGAATGCGCACCATTGGATGTGTGCGTCGAAGCAGTAAGAGCGTCAGATAGGCAAATCCGTCTGGCAAGCTTGAGCTGTGATCGGGAGGGAAATAGAGTACCGAAGTTCCGGATTTCACGCTGCCAAGAAAAGCCTCTAGCAAGGAAAAGGGTGCCCGTACCGCAAACCGACACAGGTAGGCGAGGAGAGAATCCTAAGGTGATCGGGAGAACTCTCGTTAAGGAACTCGGCAAAATGACCCCGTAACTTCGGGAGAAGGGGTGCTCCTTTAAGGAGGAGCCGCAGTGAAAAGGCCCAAGCGACTGTTTAGCAAAAACACAGGTCTCTGCGAAGCCGAAAGGCGAAGTATAGGGGCTGACACCTGCCCGGTGCTGGAAGGTTAAGGGGATGCGTTAGCATTAGCGAAGCGTTGAACCGAAGCCCCAGTAAACGGCGGCCGTAACTATAACGGTCCTAAGGTAGCGAAATTCCTTGTCGGGTAAGTTCCGACCCGCACGAAAGGTGCAACGACTTGGGCACTGTCTCAACGAGAGACCCGGTGAAATTATACTATGCGTGAAGATGCGCATTACCCGCGACAGGACGGAAAGACCCCGTGGAGCTTTACTGTAGCCTGATATTGAATGTTGGTACAGCTTGTACAGGATAGGTGGGAGCCTGAGAAACGTGAGCGCTAGCTTACGTGGAGGCGCCGGTGGGATACCACCCTGGCTGTATTGACCTTCTAACCCAGAACCGTGATCCGGTTCGGAGACAGTGTCAGGTGGGCAGTTTGACTGGGGCGGTCGCCTCCTAAAATGTAACGGAGGCGCCCAAAGGTTCCCTCAGAATGGTTGGAAATCATTCGTAGAGTGTAAAGGCAGAAGGGAGCTTGACTGCGAGACCTACAAGTCGAGCAGGGACGAAAGTCGGGCTTAGTGATCCGGCGGTACCGAATGGAAGGGCCGTCGCTCAACGGATAAAAGCTACCCCGGGGATAACAGGCTTATCTCCCCCAAGAGTCCACATCGACGGGGAGGTTTGGCACCTCGATGTCGGCTCATCGCATCCTGGGGCTGTAGTCGGTCCCAAGGGTTGGGCTGTTCGCCCATTAAAGCGGTACGCGAGCTGGGTTCAGAACGTCGTGAGACAGTTCGGTCCCTATCCGTCGTGGGCGTTGGAAGTTTGAGAGGAGCTGTCCTTAGTACGAGAGGACCGGGATGGACACACCGCTGGTGCACCAGTTGTTCCGCCAGGAGCATCGCTGGGTAGCTACGTGTGGAAGGGATAAGTGCTGAAAGCATCTAAGCATGAAGCCCCCCTCAAGATGAGACTTCCCATCTATTCGATAGAGTAAGATCCCTCAGAGACGATGAGGTAGATAGGTTCGAGGTGGAAGCATGGTGACATGTGCAGCTGACGAATACTAATCGATCGAGGACTTAACTATAATATAAAGTGAAAGCTACTGGTCAATAGCGTACGGATAGATCAGGCAGACTAGAGCACAGAGTTTTCCTGTGCGCCAGGAAGCATGAACTATACGCTAGCTATTAGGAGCTTGAACTAGCATACATTTTGTTTGATCTTGTTCCATCACTCTTATCTAGTTTTTAGGGTATATCCCTTATACATCATTATACAAAGTCTGGTAGCGATAGCGGAGAGGTCACACCTGTTCCCATGCCGAACACAGTAGTTAAGCTCTCCAGCGCCCATGGTAGTTGGGGCTCGCGCCCCTGCAAGAGTAGGACGTTGCCAGGCTGAATTAAAACAGCTTTGAGAAGCATCAGTTGTAAAACATTCCACAGTAGCTCAGTGGTAGAGCAATCGGCTGTTAACCGATCGGTCGTAGGTTCGAATCCTACCTGTGGAGCCATTTGCTTCCATAGCTCAGCGGTAGAGCACTTCCATGGTAAGGAAGGGGTCGCCGGTTCAAGTCCGGCTGGAAGCTCTGCTATTTTTGTGAGACTTAAATAAAGTATTGGCCCGTTGGTCAAGTGGTTAAGACACCGCCCTTTCACGGCGGTAACACGGGTTCGAATCCCGTACGGGTCACCATATTAACACTTAGTTATTTTTTTATTAAGGATGGCATGTTAAGGCGCAACGTCCTGTTGCAACGCATGCACTAGCATATCCTGTGCTTCGGAGGATTAGCTCAGCTGGGAGAGCACTTGCCTTACAAGCAAGGGGTCGCAGGTTCGAGCCCTGCATCCTCCACCATTTTGAGCCGGTCTAGCTCAATTGGTAGAGCAACTGACTTGTAATCAGTAGGTTGGGGGTTCAAGTCCTCTGGCCGGCACCAGCTAATTTCATAATGTTTATGCATGGAGGGATAGCGAAGTTGGCCAAACGCGGCGGACTGTAAATCCGCTCCCATCGGGTTCGTAGGTTCGAGTCCTACTCCCTCCACCATTGTATAATATTTATTTAAGTGTATATACTATCTTTTGTACACTTCATTTCATTATGTTGGGCTATAGCCAAGCGGTAAGGCAACGGTTTTTGGTACCGTCATGCGCTGGTTCGAATCCAGCTAGCCCAGCCATTTTTTATGTGCAAAAAAATAATGATGAACTTATTAGAGCCATTAGCTCAGTTGGTAGAGCATCTGACTTTTAATCAGAGGGTCGGAGGTTCAAATCCTCCATGGCTCACCAGTTTGTAAGGGGCCTTAGCTCAGCTGGGAGAGCGCCTGCTTTGCACGCAGGAGGTCAGCGGTTCGATCCCGCTAGGCTCCACCATCTTAAAAGTATATATTTAATACGAAGCGGTTTTCCTAGAAGAAGGAGACGGCTTTTTTTGTGTCTTTGGATTCCAATAGGTTTATTATCTAAAATATACGTGGGAAATAGGCTTTTTAGAGAAGGTTCGATATGAAAATAATAATCCACATCCTCAATGTTCTAAACTGAGAGAGTCCAACTCTACATTTTTTGTGAAAAATTGTCATTAATCAACAAAAATGTACATTTTCTTGATATAATATCTTTGATTAGTGAAACAAAAAAAGCTATCAAAAAAAATTAAAATAAGTGAAACTTTTCTTTGGGGTATCTCGTAATTAAAGTAACCGCAAATGTAGCGGAGGTAATTAGATGATTGAGGAAAAAATAAAACAAAATATAAAATTAGTTAAAAAGGGAGATCAATCAGCATTCGAAGACATTGTTGCATTTTACCAAAACAAAGTCTTTGCCATATGTTATCGTATGATTGGGAATAAACAAGAGGCCGAGGATATAGCACAAGAAGCCTTTATTCGAGCGTATCTTAATATCCAATCATTTGATGAAAATCGAAAATTCTCTACTTGGCTTTATCGAATTGCAACGAACCTAACGATTGATAGAATGCGTAAGAAAAAACCAGATTATTATCTTGATGCAGAGATAAAAGGTACAGATGGGTTAAATTTATATGCACAATTACCGGATGATCAAGCTCTGCCAGAAGACGAGGTAGAGAGTTTAGAAATGCAAAGTTATATACAAAATGAAATAATGGAACTCCCTGCTAAATATCGGAGTATAATTGCTTTACGTTTTTTAGATGAGCTATCTCTTAAGGAAATAAGTGAAATAATGGAAATACCTGTGGGGACAGTCAAGACGAGAATCCACAGAGGCAGAGAAGCTCTTAGAAAAAGGCTTCGCCATGTTTAAGGGGTGTGAGTGAAATGAAATGTAATAAAGAAATAGTTGAATTAATGCATCAGTATTTAGATGGTGATATAACGAGAAATGATGAACAGCGGTTACGCTCCCATTTACAATCATGTGAAGCTTGTCAAAAACATTTCCAAGAATTAAAAAGAACGGTAGCATTAGTGACAGCCAATATAGAACTAAAACCTTCAACAGACTTTACTAGTAATGTAATGGCCGGGTTGCCTAAAGAGAAGAAGCGTATGACGGCGAAAAGATGGATGAAATTACATCCAATGATAACAGCAGCTGCCATCTTCTTTATCTTTATGTTCAGTGGTATTTTATCTGCATGGAATCAAGAACAGCAGCAATTAAGCTATCCTAAAGGCCAAAATTTAATTGTAGAAAATGATACTGTTATTGTCCCGAAAGATGTGGTTATTGAGGATGATCTAGAAATAAAGAATGCCAACGTGAAAGTGGAAGGAAAAGTCTTAGGTGATGTTATCCTTATTAATGGAGAGCACCTATCTGCCTCTGCAGGTAAAATAGCAGGGGAAATAAAAGAGGTAGATCAAATATTTAATTGGATGTGGTATAAACTAAAAGACCTTGTTGAAAGTGTTTTTAGTTTGGATTAACAAGAAAGACAGTGATTCTTATTTATTTAATAAGAGTCACTGTTTTTAGATGCTTTTGATAATGCAAACATACAGAAAATCTTACATTTAATTAAGGGTTGTATAAAACATATGTTATAATAAAAAATAACTACAAATTGAGATAGGAAGAGGATTTAGATGGACATAAGGTTGTGTTTGCATGCTTAATGGTGACTTGAACTTACTAGATATTGTCAAAATCATCGCAGATATTGCCATTGTTTGGTATGTTTTATATAAATTATTGATGCTAATTCGTGGTACGAAAGCGATCCAATTATTAAAAGGTATCTTCGTTGTCATTATCATTTATCTTGTGAGTGTATTATTCGATTTAAGTACAGTACGTATGATTATTTGGCAAGTAATTATGTGGGGACCTTTAGGGATTATAATATTATTTCAGCCGGAATTAAGAAGAGCATTGGAGCAATTAGGAAGAGGAAGCTTTTTTACTCGAAATACAACTTCCGAGGAGGAAGAACTTAATCAATCAATTGAAGCAATTGTGGCTTCTTGTAAATATATGGCCAAAAGAAGAATTGGAGCTTTGATTACGATTGAACGTGAAACGGCAATGGGTGATTATGTATCAACTGGTATCCCAATTAATGGGAATTTAACGAATCAATTGTTAACGAATATATTTATTCCAAATACGCCTTTACATGACGGTGCTGTTATCATTAATCGAGATGAAATTGTGGCGGCAGCCTGTTATTTACCATTGTCTGAAAGTCCTTTTATCTCCAAAGAATTAGGAACACGCCACAGAGCAGCACTAGGTATTAGTGAAGTAACAGATGCCATTACTATTACTGTATCTGAGGAAACGGGTAACATATCGTGTACCAAAAATGGTGAGTTACACCGGAATCTGACGACAGAACAATTAGCAGAAATCCTCGAAACCGAGTTAGTGAATAAATTTAAAACCTCAACGACAAAGGCATGGAATTGGAGGGGTAAAAGAAATGAATAAGTGGTTGGAAAAACCATGGGTTATCAGAGTTGTTGCCTTGATACTTTCTGTCTTGCTTTTTGTTGTCGTTGCATTTGATGAGAATGTTTATGATAATGACGATGGGTTTGAGATGCCATTTGGTAATACAAACGAAACGCAAACATTGGATGATGTACCTGTTCAAACACAAATTGATCAAGAGAGATATGTTGTAAGTGGAGTGCCAGAAACCGTAACAGTTTCCTTGCAAGGATCAGTTAGCTTGGTAACATCAACCGTATTACAACGTAATTTTGATGTGTTTGTAAATCTTGAAGATACTGGTACGGGTACACATACAGTGCCAATCGAATATTCTGGTATTCCTGATCGGCTCAATGTTTACATTGAACCACAGGAAGTGGAAGTAACGATAGAAGAAAGAGCTAGTCTAGAATTTAATGTTACGATAGATACGGTTAATAGGGACAAAGTGGAAGAGGGATATGAAGTTGCTAATGTCTATTCTGACCCTGAGCAAATAACAGTTACCAGTTCAAAAAGTATTGTAGATAAAATAGCGATAGTAAAAGGTTTTGTTGATGTCAGTGGTTTCAGCGAATCACAGACAATCGAAAATGTCCCTGTAAAAGTATATGATAGTCAAGGAAATGAACTAAATGTAAGAATCGATCCGCCGACAGTCGATGTGTCTGTGGACATGAAAAATCCGAATAAGACTGTCCCGATTTCCATCGAAACGGAGAATGAACTACCAGAAGATGTTCGAGTAACTTCGATGGAATTAGAAACAGAAGAAGTACAAGTGTTTGCTGCAGAAAGCTATTTAGATCAATTAGAAGAAATCGCTACAGAACCTATTGATTTAAGCCAAATTTCTGAAAGTGGCACGATCGAAGTACCTTTAGTAATACCTTCAGATGTTAGAAAGGTAAATAGTGAGACAGTCAATGTTAATATAGAAGTAGAAACAATAGAGGAAGAGACGGTAGAAGATGTCACGATTGAGTACGAAGATGAAGTAGACGAGCTCTCCGTATCATTTATCGAGCCAGATACCAATAGTATGAATATCACCATGAGAGGCTTTCCGTCTGATCTATCAGATGTAGCAACAGCGGATCTCCAATTAACAATTGATATTGGAGATCTTGCTCCTGGTGAGCATCAGCTTCCAGTTGAACTCAGTACACCTGAAGATATACCGGAAGAAATAGAATTTGAAGCGGAATATGACCAAGTAACAATAAATATCGAACAAGAAGAATAATACATATAGGCAGAATTAATTTGGATAAGTTATGTAAAAGGAGAGATTTTGAAAATGGGTAAATATTTTGGAACGGATGGTGTCCGTGGCGTCGCAAATAAAGATCTAACACCTGAATTAGCGTTTAAGCTTGGACGATATGGTGGATATGTGTTAACAAAAGAAGCTAACAAACCTAAAGTATTAATAGGTCGTGATACACGTATTTCAGGGACTATGTTAGAAGGTGCATTAGTTGCTGGTCTTCTATCAATTGGTGCTGAGGTAATGCGACTTGGAGTTATTTCTACACCAGGTGTCGCTTATTTGGCTAAAGTTATGAATGCACAAGCAGGTGTCATGATCTCTGCTTCTCACAACCCAGTTGAGGATAACGGAATCAAGTTCTTTGGTTCAGATGGTTTTAAATTATCAGACGAACAAGAAGCAGAAATTGAGGGATTATTGGATATGGATACGGATGATTTACCACGACCAGTAGGTGAAGAAGTTGGTCAGGTGAATGATTACCTTGAAGGTGGACAGAAATATATTCAATATTTAAAAGAAACAATTGATAATGAATTTGATGGTTTACATATCGCACTAGATTGTGCACATGGTGCAACATCAGGACTTGCATCACATCTTTTTGCTGATTTAGAAGCAGACATTTCAACAATCGGATCATCACCTAATGGATTAAATATTAATGATGGAATTGGCTCTACTCATCCTGAGAAACTACAAGCACTAGTAGTAGAAAAAGGTGCAGATATCGGACTTGCCTTTGATGGTGACGGAGATCGTTTAATTGCTGTCGACGAGAAAGGAAACATTGTGGATGGCGATCAAATCATGTTTATTATTGGAAAATATTTAAATCAACAAGGAATGTTACGTCATTCCACCGTTGTGTCTACAGTAATGAGTAATATCGGTTTTTACAAAGCATTAGAAGCGAACGAAATGAAAAGCAATAAAACAGCCGTTGGAGACCGTTACGTAATGGAGGAAATGCGCGAAGGTGGTTATAACCTTGGTGGGGAACAATCTGGTCATATCATTTTCTTAGATTATACAACTACCGGTGACGGGATGTTATCTGCATTGCAACTTGTTAATGTCATGCAAGAGACAGGTAAGCCGTTATCAGAACTAGCTAGTGAAATGGAAAAATTCCCTCAGGTACTAAAAAATGTTCGTGTAGTGAAGAAGAATGAAGTGATGACAAATCAAACCGTACTTGAAGCCATTGATAAAGTGGAGAAAAAGATGGGTGATCAAGGCCGAGTATTAGTACGTCCTTCCGGAACAGAGCCATTAGTACGTGTTATGGTGGAAGCACCAACATTAGAAGACTGTAACCATTATGTAGATGAAGTTGTAGAAGTAATCCAGAAAGTAATGGGAATGGAAGATCAAGAATAATTAGTGAAGTTATGGGGAACCCCCATAACTTCATTTTTTATCACTAATATTATAAACAGCGCATAGAAATGTAGTAGATCTTTTAACAATAATTATTGCTTTCAAAGATCTTTTCAAGTAAAATAAAAGAGCGTTTTTGATAACGACCTACTCAAGAATAGAAAGGAGCATAGTAGAGAAATTTATCATTAAAGCGCCAGGGCTATGACGTACGGTAAACTCATAGCTGACGAGGAGGAGGATTATCGAGAATGATCGGCGGATACCTCCCGGTTGTACATCTCAACCGATATGTTTTTATTCGAAAACAGGAAGGCAACTTCTTGTACAAGAATAACAACAAGATGAACGAAACAAACACGAGAAAGGGGCAGATAGACGCCCCTTGTAACAAATAGGTTCAATGGTCGTTTGTCTGCCCCTTATTATAAGGAGGAGACAACGCTATGTGCGGTATTGTAGGTTTTATTGGAGCAAATGATTCAAAGGAAATTTTATTAACAGGATTAGAGAAATTAGAGTATCGTGGATATGATTCTGCAGGTATAGCTTTATTAAATGATAACGGCGTAAATGTAACAAAAGTAAAAGGCAGAATTGCAGCTTTACGTGATAAAGTAGATCAAGATGTGATGGCGACAATGGGGATCGGACACACTCGTTGGGCAACACACGGTGAGCCAAGTGAAGACAATGCGCACCCCCACCAAAGTGGATCTGGCCGTTACACATTAGTTCATAACGGTGTAATCGAGAATTATAATGAGATTCGAGATGAATATTTAGTTGGTGTTACATTAAAAAGTGAAACAGATACAGAAATCGTTGTGCAGTTAGTCGAACAGCTAGCAAATGAGGCTAATGATGTATTAAGTGGCTTCCGTAAAGCTTTATCTGTTTTAAAAGGATCTTATGCCCTTGCTTTAATTGATAATCAAAATCCTGATCTAATTTATGTTGCCAAAAATAAAAGTCCATTACTTATCGGTTTAGGTAATGGTTTCAATGTCGTAGCAAGTGATGCGATGGCAACATTAAAAGAAACGAATCGTTATGTGGAAATAGAGGATAATGAGGTAGTATTGGTGCAACGTGATCGTGTGGAAATCCAGAAGTTAGATGGAACAGTTGTAGAGCGTGAGGCGTATGTAGCCGAAATCGATGCTTCTGATACGGAAAAAGGAACCTATCCACACTTTATGTTAAAAGAAATTGACGAGCAGCCATTTGTTATCCGTAAAATCATTCAAGAGTATCAAGACAAGAACGATACCATTAAATTAGATAAAGATATCCGTAAAGCGATGAAGAAAGCGGATCGTATCTATATTATTGCAGCGGGAACAAGTTATCATGCTGGATTAGTTGGGAAACAATTTATTGAGCAACTGGCTAATATCCCTGTGGAAGTCTATATTGCAAGTGAGTTCTCTTATAATATGCCTTTGTTATCTGAAAATCCATTATTTATTTTCATTTCACAAAGTGGGGAAACAGCGGATAGCCGTTCCGTATTAGTGCAAACAAAAGCTTTAGGGCACCCGGCATTGACGATTACCAATGTGCCTGGTTCAACCCTTTCTCGTGAAGCAGACTATACCTTGCATTTACATGCAGGACCTGAAATTGCAGTAGCATCAACGAAAGCATATACAGCTCAAATTGCTGTATTAGCAATCTTGGCGGTAGATAGTGCCAGAGCAAAAGGTATTGATTTATCGTTTGATCCACTCCAAGAACTAGCTATTGTATCAAGTGCGATGGAAACATTAACGGATCAAAAAGAAGAGTTCGAGCGTATTGCAAAAGATATGTTTGAAACAACAAGAAATGCCTTCTTTATCGGTCGTGGTGTGGATTATTTTGTTGTTCAGGAAGCGGCATTGAAGTTAAAAGAAATTTCTTATATTCAAGCGGAAGGTTTCGCTGGTGGCGAATTAAAGCATGGTACGATTGCTTTAATCGAAGATGGAACACCAGTTATCGCTATCTCAACACAAGAAAAAGTTAACCTATCTATTCGCGGTAACGTACAGGAAGTCGCAGCACGTGGAGCTAACACATGTGTTGTAAGTATGAAAGGTCTGGAAAATGATAGTGACCAATTCGTCTTACCACAAGTCCATGAACTACTAACACCATTAGTAAGTGTGATTCCAATGCAGTTACTTGCATATTATGCAGCACTTCACCGTGATTGTGATGTTGATAAGCCAAGGAATTTAGCGAAGTCTGTAACGGTTGAATAATTAAAAATAATTGATGCAGTGTTCTTTTATGAATTTTAATATAAAATGTCACAACTTTGAATATAATTTGTCATAGAATTCTAATATAAAAATGTCATAGATCAGTAGCAATAAAGATATTTCTTTTACAATTAAGTTGTTCCACAATCGGTCAGGCTGTGGAACAATTCTTTTTTATTACGTAGTAGACGGATACTGTGCAGCAATCAAAAAAACCCTGTAATCTAAATTTAACGATTGTAAGGAGGTATGTTTAATAAATTGACAACTAGATTTAAACCGTGATATAGTTAGCTTGCTAAATACATTTTAGTGGTGGGGGAATATTTATGAATGATAAGGTTGATTGCGATATTCGTCAGTCGCTAGATAAAATTTCATTTAAAATGCGACGAGATTATAGTGAAAGTCTAAGAGAACTTAATCTTTATGTAGGCCAAGATAATTTACTCTTTCGTCTGTGGTCAGGTGATGGGGTAACACAAATGCAACTATGTGAACATTTAAAATGTGAACCGCCTACGGTCACAAATATGGTTAAATCATTGGAGCAAAACGGTTTTATTTACCGTCAACGTGACAAACAAGATGCAAGGGTAATGCGAATTTATCTAACACACGAAGGCAAAGAATTAGAGGAACCGGTTGAGTTCATATGGAAACAACAGCGAGAAAAACTACTCCATTCAATCTTACCGGAAGAACGTTTATTATTGAGGGATCTTATGAAACGCATGGAGAGAAACTTGCTCTAAGTTTTCTCTGTTCAAATATTTAGTATACTAAATAACTAATTTCAACCTAAATATATTAAATAGTTATAATATCGTTAATAAAATGAATTTCTAAAGGCGCATTGAACCCTTCTTTACAACTAATATTTATTTAGACCCTAAGGATACTAGTAGTATTCGAGATACTAGAAGTAAAAGAAGAACTGTCAGAAGATTAACCTCCAACAATTAGTTAGTAAGCTAAATATTTTATTTCCCCCATTTATTTAAAATGATTTAACTCAGGTTCTTTTAGTTACTTGAAGAAATAAAGGGAGGAGAGATACATGGGGAATAGAAAAGAGATGCAATTAGCACTACAAGTGGTTTCTGGATACGGAGCTGAATTCAGCGCTTGTAGGATACTTGGGGCCGCCCCAACAGCCTACACAAATACGGATAGTTATGTGGAGCGGGCTAAATTAGCTGAAAAGGAAAATTTCAAATGATCTTTATCGCCGAGACTCCAGCATTAACCGTCGCCTTAGGATCTCAGATTCCTTTGTTCCCTATGGATCCTATGTTAGCACTAAATAGTTGCAGGTACCCCCGTACAAGATGCTGATTTCCTGGAAGAATGGTTCTTGGCCGGTGCAGGTGACGGCTTCTCGGTTGTTCCGCAAAGAATATGAAGGAAAAACATTGCGCGAGAATATGGAAGTACCTTATCAATACGGAAGGCTGAAAGATAACAATAACTAATAGAGGAGAGGATTAAAATGAATAATACCCTTGATTTGCTTCAAAACCATACATCCATTCGTTCTTTTACAAATCAACCACTTACAGAGGCACAACGAAATGCGATCTTTAAGGCAGCTAATCAAACTTCATCATTCAGTCTACTACAAGTGGTTTCTATCATTAGAATTACAGATCCAGAGCTACGAAAAAAAGTAATGCAACTTTCTGGAAATCAACCTTATATTGAAGAAGCAGCAGAGTTTTGGATTTTTTGTGCAGACTTTAACAGAAATCATGAAATTGCACCAAAGGTAGACCTTAATTATATTGAATACCTTTTAATAGGTACATTCGACGCTGGGCTGATGGCTCAAAATGCCTTGACTGCTGCAGAATCAATGGGACTCGGTGGCGTCTATATCGGTGGAGTAAGAGTGAACATTACTGAATTAAGTAAGGTATTAAAGTTACCAAAATATGTGATTCCTTTAGTTGGTCTATGTATAGGCCATCCAGCTGGAGAGAAACCAGGTCTAAAGCCACGTTTACCTCAATCGATGGTGATGTTTGATAATCAGTACCAGCCACTTGATGAAGAAAAATTAGCAAATTATGATAAACAAATGCGTGAATATTACCAAAATCGTCCTGTTAGAGCGCCTTTCTCGGTGAAGAAAGTCAAGGGTTGGACAGATCATATTGAGGATCATCTTGAAAGAAGTAAGCTGTCCTTCATGCTCGAGTATTTAAACAAACAAGGATTGGCTAAAAAATAAACTATTATTAATTAGATTAATTTACAAGGAGATAAATAAATGAATAATCAATACAATACGCGTGCCATAATGGCATCGCTGCTTATCTGCGGTTTCGTCGGCATGTTCAGCGAAACTGCCCTAAATATCGCAATCACTAATTTAATGGAAGAATTCCAAATTTCGGCCGCAACTGCACAGTGGTTAACAACTGGGTACCTATTAACTCTAGGCATTATAATGCCAATAAGCGGTTTGCTGTTGCAGATGTTTACGACAAGGCAGATGTTCATGGGTTCACTCATCAGCTTTATCGTTGGTACATTAATTGGGGCGCTAGCACTTAACTTTGAAATGTTAATGTTCGCCCGAGTATTACAGGCAGCAGGCATGGCCTTGTTGCTTCCACTCTTATTCAATACAGTACTTGTGATATATCCGCCTCAAAAGCGGGGTGTGGCAATGGGATTTGTCGGACTTGTTATCATGTTTGCACCAGCGATCGGACCGACCATAAGCGGTCTATTAATTGAATATTTAACGTGGCATTACATCTTCTGGTTATCACTTCCGTTCCTGATTATTGGGTTGTTGATAGGGTTGAAGTACTTGGAAAATGTCACCGATGTCACGAAGGCCCGGATAGATCTGTTGTCTGTCGCATTGTCAACTATCGGCTTTGGAGGAGTTGTCTTTGGTTTCAGTAAGGCAGGCGAAGGAGTTGAAGGTTGGAGCAGCATGGTCGTAGTCACATCCATCATAGTTGGGCTTGTTGCGTTGGTATTGTTCATACTGCGACAGAACCTTATGCACGATCCAATGATGAATTTGAACGTTTTCAAGTATCCGATGTACGTCACCGGGCTGCTTCTAGTACTGTCATGTATGATTTTTGTTATGTCGAGCATGATTATTTTGCCGATGTTTTTGCAGACTGGTGCAGGGCTTTCTGTTTTCATCGCTGGTCTCATGCTTTTGCCGGGCAGCGCGTTGAACGGTATCTTAGGACCATTAGTGGGGCGTTTATTCGATAAATTTGGACCGAAATGGCTTGTTATTCCTGGCCTCATTCTCGTTGCTGTCGTGCTATGGTTTTTTACCACCCTATCCCCTGCTTCTTCAGTGGTCTTTATAGTAGCTTTGCATACTGCGCTTATGGTGGGGATATGCATGATTTGGATGCCTGCTCAAACGAACGGACTAAATCAATTGCCGCCAGAATTATACCCGCACGGCACAGCAGTCTTAAACTCACTTCAGCAGGTTGCAGGCGCAATTGGAATAGCGGTAGCAATCAGTATTCTTACGAATGGTAAGGAAAAATACTTGCACGGCTCCTCTGATCCGACTAAGCTGACCGAAATAGCAAGCGCTACGACGGCAGGTACACAAAGTGTGTTCTGGTTCATGCTGATAATAGCTTTACTTGGCTTGATCCTGGGATTTTTCATTCGCCGGGTAGTCAACCACGAGGAGAGGTATTCAGCGCACTGATGTATTTTTATCTTTTCGGGTATTTTACTACATGTAATGTACCCGATAACTATAAGAAAAAAAGGTTCTTATATAAATAGTTATTCTTCTAGTGATTAAAATGGAGTTTTATTAAGTGGTGAAAAAATGAACTTTATGGTTCTGGTGCAAAAACTTCAAGACCATTGCGTAATCTCTAAATATTGACATACAGATACTACTACTCTATAAAAGGTGTGTGATCGGTATGGAAAACCAAAATTTATTCAAATGAAAACATTATCAGGCCTACATTGTTTTGCTAACAGTGAGATGGTACTTGCGGTACAACTTAAGCTTTGTAATGTAGTGGAGATGATGGAAGAACGTGGCTTATCAATGGCTCACACAACGATTACGCGTTGGGTTCATTAATATGGACCGGAATTAGATGAAAGAGTTCGGAGCCCGATGAATAGTATATCAGAGTAAAAAGTGCCTGATATATATGTTGGGATCTAGTAAAGGCGGGTTACAGTTTGCCGTAGAAAAAGGAATTGGTTTAGCACTTGCAGCCCATTTAGCACCTCATTTAGCAATTTCAATCCTTCGGTCATATCGAAAAGACTTTAGACCATCGGTGTATATGAAGGAGCCAAAAAGTATATTAGCTGTTGGTGTTATTATAGGAGAAACAGAGGAAGAGGCAAAATATTTGGCAGGTCCCGCAGAGTTATCCTGGGCAAGAATGAGTACTGGTTCATCTAATTTATCATTACCCACGTTGGGAGAAGCCAAAACCCATATCTATACACCAGAGGAAAAGGCAGCTCGAAATGCTAATAAAGACCGATTTGTAATAGGGAGCGTCAATGAAGTAGCTCACCGATAATGCAGGTTGCAAAAGTAGCGTTAGTAGAAAGTGAGGAAACACAATGAAAAATCGTGTAACAGACATTTTAGGGATTGAAAAACCTATTATTCAAGGACCAATGAGTTGGCTAACAGACGGTAGGTTTGTAGGAGCTATTAGTAAGGCTGGAGGACTGGGTGTGCTTGGCATCAATGCTGGACAATCAGAACCTGCCAAGACCGTTGAAGAAACGGTGGAGAATATGCGCTGTGAGGTTCGTATTGCTAGAAGTATCACCTCAAATCCTATTGGTATCAATATCATTCCTACGGTGGCAGGTTTTGACCTCTATACAAAACCCATGCTAGACATGATGGTAGAAGAGGGGGTCGAAGTGGCTGTGATGGTAGGGGCATTTTCAAAGGAATGGACCCAAAAATTTAAGGCCAACAATATCAAAGTCATTTATCGAGGGGCACCAACTGTTGAAGTGACAGAGGAAGCTATCAAAGGTGGTGTGGATATTCTGGTTGTCACAGGTTTTGATGAAGGGGGACAAGTTCCAGCAAACGTTATTGGCACCTTTTCTATTGTGCCCTTGGTGGTAGATGCTGCAAAAGGTCGTGTGCCAGTATTAGCCGCTGGCGGAATTACAGATGAACGCACTGCCAAAGCTGCAATGGCTCTAGGAGCGGAAGGGGTGTTTGTCGGGACTGCCTTTCTTGCCTCAAAAGAGTCTCGTATGGCTGATAATATTAAAGATGCTTTAATTAAATCAGATGCTAATGATATGTTGCTTTATCGCACGCAACCTGCCTATTACCGTTCTCTACCAGGGGAACTCCCAAATAAATTGGCAGAAATGGATCGCAATTTAGCCACAAATGAAGAGATTTACCAAGCATCGAATCCAGCATCGGGGATGAGAAATGGCATGCTATACGGTGATTTATCAAAAGGTTTCGCCTCATTGGGGCTTGGCATTTCAATAATCCATCAAATTGATTCGGTTGAAATCATTATCGATCATTTAATGAGTGGCATTGGGTGAAAATATATTCTGGTAGATGCTTTAAGATAAGAAAGGACGATTAAAATGAACAAACAGACAATAGAAAGAAATACTACAGAACTGGTTGCAGGATATGATAGTTTAAACCTTTATCTAACCAAAGATTATCCACAAAATCCACCCAAAGCGGTACTGATTATTTCGCATGGTTTGGCAGTGCATTCGCACGGCTTTGCCGATTTTGCCAAAACGATGAATAATCATGATATTGCCGTCTATCGTTTTGATGCACGGGGACACGGTAAGTCAGATGGTAGGGATAAAATCCATCTCAACAGTTATTTTGAAATGGTAGAAGATTTACGTCTTGTGGTAGAAAAAGCCAAAACCGAAAATCCTAATCTTCCGATTTTTGTGATGGGACATAGTATGGGTGGAAACATCACCGCACTTTACACCACAAAATATCCGCAAGCTGCTGATGGTGTGATTTTGGCAGGGGCTGGGGTGCGTTTCAATCAATTAAATCTTGATGACTTACCACGCCCAGAACCTGCTGACAGCTTTGTTAATGGCGTGGAGACCATTCATAAAATGTTGAATTTGCCAATGATAGAAGAAGAAAGCGACAGTGATTGGTACGACCCATTGATGTTAGAAACCTTTTCTGTGTCCTTTTTCAATGGGATTAAAGAAAGCGTGCAATACCTCAAAGTTAATGCTGACAAATTTATCGCACCTGTTTTACTGGTAAGCGGTAGTGAAGATGTGTATGTTGTGCCTAAAGATGCCATTGATTTTTATCAAGAAACGGCTTCAAAAGATAAAAGTTTGAGACTTTATAGCGGAATTGGACATTATTTGATGTTTGAACCAAACGGAGATGTAGTAGTTGATGATATTGTGAGATGGATCAATCAGAGAGTGAAAAAATAATAAAGGAGGAAAATGATGAACGAATATTTAGATAATTCAAACAAGCAAATCAAGCTGGCCATCATGTTTGTAACAGGCTATGGTGGTGAGGGGTATTCTTGGCGATTTAATGATAGTAATCCGAAGGCTTACACCGACATCAATGCCTATATTGAGCTTGCCAAACTTGCTGAACAGGGTAAAATTCACATGCTGTTTATTGCGGATACACCTGCGATGGTGGGAGCTGGGGTAAATGGTGATATGGCTCGAAAATCACCGATGTTTGTAATGGAACCGATGACGATGCTAGCTGCTGTTGCCACGCATACCCAGAAAATCGGTTTGGTAGCAACCTATTCTACCACTTACAACTTACCGTATAATTTGGCTCGCCAACTTAAAACGCTGGACCTCATAAGTGGTGGGCGTGTCGGTTGGAATGCGGTAACAACAGGAACTCGTGAGGTTGCTTATAATTTTGGAACTAGTCCTCTGCCTGACACTACCACTCGTTATGAAATGGCAGATGAAATGGTAGAAGCAGTACAGTCTCTTTGGGGAAGTTTTGGCGAAAATGCCTACATTACAGACCAACAAACTGGCGAATTTATCAAAATGGATCAATTAACC
The DNA here is from genome assembly GCF_009650095.1 of Gracilibacillus salitolerans. Taxonomy (GTDB): domain Bacteria; phylum Bacillota; class Bacilli; order Bacillales; family Amphibacillaceae; genus Gracilibacillus; species Gracilibacillus salitolerans. The sequence continues at coordinate 246,087 of NZ_CP045915.1, forward strand.
CCTGCCAATTTCAATGGTCAATACTACCAGACCCAAGGCCCACTTCCCATTCCACCAAGTCCGCAAGGGCAACCGCCTATTTTTCAGGCAGGTCCAAGTTTTGAAGGGGTGGAAATGGCAGGTAAATTTGCCAGCGGTGTTTATGCTAACCCTTTTACGATTGAAGAAGCTCGTCATTACCGTAATTTGTTAAAACAAAGTGCGATAAAATACGGTAGAAACCCTGAAGAAATCAATATGTTTTCTGGTTTTATGGTTACGGTGGGCGATACTTATGAAGAAGCACTTGCCCGCCGTCATCAGTTACTGGATTTTATGAGAAAAGATGCATTTGACGGACAAATTCGCTATTTATCAGCGATGATTGGCATAAATTTGCCTGACTTGAATTTGAATGAACCCCTACCAAAATCTTTACAATATCAAGCCACGCCGAATCCAAGCGACCCACGCTCACTAAGAGCAGTAGAGCTAATCAAACAAGGGCTAAGTCCAAGAGATGTATTGGCAAACGGAGTCATCAACTATCACCCTGTAGTGGTTGGCACGCCTGACGATGTGGCGGATTTCATTGAAGAATGGTTTAAAGCAGGGGCAACGGACGGTTTTTCCATTGTGCCAGAAAGTCAAAAAGGTGTAAAAGATTTTGTAGAAAAAGTTGTGCCCGTGTTGCAAAAACGAGGCTTATATCATCTTGATTATGAGGGAAATACTTTGCGTGAGCACTTGGGTGTGCCGAAGCAATATGGAGTGAGAAAGTAGGGACAAAAAGAAATGCTGTTTGAAGTTGTTTTTCAGACGGCATTTTTATTTTTTTCAGGCAACCTAAAGGAAGATACGACCAATTTTGCCAAATTTTTTGTGAGCTTATGGCTTGTTTATTTTCATTTTGGGGAAATTATTTTTCGGGTTCTGTTGCAAAGTTCTTTTTATAGTATAATGTAATCAAAAAAATGAGGTGCTTGGGATGAATTATTTCAGATATGCATTAAGTTATCGTGATATATCTGAAATACTTAGAGAACACGGCATAGAAGTACATCATTAAACCATCTATCGTAGGGTTCAAGAATATGCACCTATTTTATATAATATTGGGAAGAAAAAGAATAAGAAAGCTTATTATAAATGGCGTATTGACGAAACGTATATCAAAATCAAAGGGAAGTGGCATTATCTGTATAGAGCTATTGACGCAGATGGTCATACACTAGATATATGGTTAAGAAAAGCACGTGATCATCAATCAGCCTATACATTTATAAAGCGTTTAATTAAGGAATTCGGAAAACCTAAAATGGTAATAACTGATCAAGCACCTTCAACGAAGGTTGCTATGAGCAAAATTATCAAAGTATTTAACTTAAATACAAATAGTCATTGTACTTCCAAGTATCTTAATAATTGAATTGAACAAGATCATCGACATGTCAAACGGGGAAAAGTAAAATATCAAAGTCTAAGTACTGCTAAGAATACACTTAAAGGTATCGAATGTATTTACGACTTATATAAAAAGAACCGTAGGTCTCTAAGCTCTATGGTTTTTCGCCATGCCACGAAATCAAACAAATGTTGGCAAGTTAATGAGTTCAGTAATGAGTATCATGTTTATATATTTAATTTTGGAGACTTTGCAACAGAAACCTTTTACATGTATATTTGTACTTTGCTGCACAGTACAACGATACTATTCAATAGATAAGGGTATTGAACAATAGGCTCTAGTATTGCATACTGTTATTTTTATATAAGAAAGTATGAAGAGAAAACCTTTCATTATATATACTTTTCTTATTGACGGCGAAGGTTACCTAAAATTCTAGAGAACATATGACATAATAAGTTAAATAAAATACGATAAATGACATTATATATTAAAATATATGACACTTTTATGTAAAAAAAGTCGTATTTTTTACGGTTGTTTTGTGACAAATTATATTAAAATTCATAGTGTTCTGTGAATTTTAATATAAAATGTCACAGTCTTGAACATAATTTGTCATAGAATTCTAATATATAAATGTCATAGATCAGTAGCAATAAAGATATTTCTTTTAGAATAAAGTTGTTCCACAATCGGCCAGGTTGTGGAACAACTCTTTTTATTACGTAGTAGACCTTTACTGCGCAACAATTAACTTCAATTTCAGGACAATAAAGATTATGTATAAGTTGAGAATAAATCCTCTTGCTAAACAAGACTTGTTATGATGTTTATGTATCATCGATCTATCGAATTTGTCTTCTTCCTCTTCTTCTCCTTTCCTATCCCAAGGCCTTACTTTCTAGTTATGCACAGTCTGATAATAGAGAGAAAGGTCATATGTTGTTTCCTACGGGGAAGACATTTGTCTTTCCCGTAGGAGGTAATTGAATTGCAAGGTTCATTTTTGGGTTTTGATTAATTACGGTAAACCTTAACACGAGTGAGTAACATGTTAATTTAAACGATTTTGCAAAAATTGTTTTATTAAGTAAACACTCTTTCCCAATTCTTCTTCTAATGGAAAATGCCCGGTATTCAATAAATGCACTTCGCAGTCATTAAGATCGTTTTGAAAAGCTAATGCTCCTTCAGGTCCGAAAAATATGTCGTTTTTGCCCCATATAGCTAGTGTCGGAGGCTGGTAAGTTCTAAAGAACTCATGCCAATTGGGATACTGTTTAAGATTGTTTCTGTAGTCGTATTGCAAAGCAAGTTGTATTTCATCATTCCCTGGACGATCCAAAACCAATTGGTCCATATTCCATGCGTCGGGACTAATTCGTTCAGAGTTACGAGTTCCCTTTGTATATTGATACTTTGTAAAGTCCGCAGATAAAATAAATCTTATATTATTTTTATTTTCTTCGTTAGGGTTTTCCCAATACGTACGAACAGGATCCCAAGCAGGCAATAAACCCTCCTCATAAGCATTTCCGTTTTGAGTTATGATGGCTTGAATGCGTTCAGGATGTTTTGATGCCAATCTAAATCCTACTGGAGCCCCATAATCATGAACATAGATACTAAATTTTTCTATGTTTAATTCCTGTACAAACTCATTGATCAGAAGAGCAAAGTTATCAAATGTATATTCAAAATCCTCTATTTTTGGTTGATCACTATTCCCGAACCCTGGATAATCTGGTGCCACAATATGAAACTGATCCATTAGCTCTGTTATTAAGTTTCGATACATATGAGAAGAGGAAGGAAAGCCGTGAAGTAACAGAATTGTTGGATTCTCCTTATCACCAGCTTCGCGATAAAAGATATTAACGTCCTTAATACTTATTGTTTTGTATTCCACTAGCATATTATCACCTCATATAATTATAATTGATAACCCATTGAGCAGCCCAACAAATTGGAAACATCTAATTCATACGAATGCTTATCAACCCCCTCTTTTATAACCGTTAAAAATAATTTTTAGAAGTTACAACTCCATCGTATAGCACTTTTTATAACTTGTCAAATGCAATTTTAACGGTTATAATTATTACGAGGTGAGCAAGTTATGGATAAATCAATATTTATATTAGGTGGAACTGCGTGGATAAACCTTGTTAATACAACCTATATCTCTAATAACAAAGAGGTTGACATTTTAGCTGATAAATCAAGTACTCTTCAATGGCTAAAGGAAAATAATCTTTTACGGGAGTCTGATGCCATCGATTTAGAGAACAAAGAATTAATTAATTCGTTAATCATCGAGCTTCATTCACTCCGTAAACTTTGCAACATCATTTTGTTTGATATAGAACAAAAAGGTGAGGTTTCTCTAAATGCAACCAATCAATTAAAAAAAATTGTTGAGAAGTTGAAAGTTAACATAACAATTAATTCAGAGAATAACAACTTAAAGATGGTATCTGAAGGAGTAACAGTTGAGGATCACGTATTGTACAATATTATCGGTTCTATCATTCATACTTTGGAAAATACCTCTATTGGCCGCATTCGAAAGTGTGAGCATGAAGAATGCATACTCTATTTCGTCGATACATCAAAATCAGGAAAGAGACGCTGGTGCAGCATGGAGTTGTGCGGAAATCGCAAAAAGGCGGCCGAATTTTATGCGAAGAAAAAGAAAAAGTAAGCCTATTTACAATTTTTTATAGAAACCAATTTTTGATGCTGCAAGGTGGATTCATTTAGATAGAAACAAGACAAATTTATTAGAAATACTAAAAGGACTAAACCTATTATAATGCACTAATTCCATAGCTGCTATCGATGCACAGTACAAATATACTATTCAATAGATAAGGATATTGAACAATAGGCGCTAGTAGTGCATACTGTGATTATTATATAAGAAAGTTTGAAGAGCAAACCTTTCTCATTAGATTTGCTCTTCTTATAACGATTTAGCAATAGGTTAACTAAAAATTCCAAACCACGACATATGACATATTAAGTTAGATATACTACGATAAATGACATTATATATTAGAGAATATGACATCTTTTTGTAGGAAAAACCCGTATTTTAACGGTCCTTTTGTGACAAGTTATATTAGAATTCACATCTTTGTCACCCAAAATTAATCTTTTTCCATAAGTCTTAATCTCTTTCCGTAAGTATTAATGTTTTTCCGTGAATTGGAAAGGAAAGAGCATTTGAGAGAGACTTTTGGAGAAGATTTGAGAGAAAGTTGAAGTGAAATTGAAGTGGTTCAGTATCGAATAAAACTTGATATATAAAGGTTTAGAGCAGAAGAGAAGGATAACTTTTTCTTCTGTTCTTTTTTCTATCTCCATTCAGTTTTTTCTCTATTACGGAAAAACAAAGTTACCGTTCGACAAATTTAGCAGGGTGTGTTTCGGGTCAAAATCGGCTGTTTTACGGAAAAACATTAATTACGCACCATTATTTGTAAAAGTGGGTTGGAGTTAGGTGTGGTATGGGATTTAGGGTGATTTGGGGAGGGAAAGAGATTAATTTTGGGGGACATTCTTTGTGAATTCTAATATAATTTGTCATAGAATTCTAATATAAAAATGTCATAGATCAGTAGCAATAAAGATATTTCTTTTACAATAAAGTTGTTCCACAATCGGCCAGGCTGTGGAACAACTCTTTTTATTACGTAGTAGACACATACTACGCAACAAAATTATTTCCATAATTGTGGAAAATAGGAACAATAATTCTTTATCTTCTGGTATGATTTAAGTAAGAAGATATATGACATTGTGAAGTTATTCACTTAAACTAACGGGGCACTTATCTGGGATAAGAGGTTGCTATATTTAATCCACAAAAGGGCCATTATCTTGAATAACCTACCAAGATTGTGAACGGGTAAAGTTGAGGATTGGTTGTAGTTATCAATAAACAATTGAAACATAAATTTTCCTTGAACAAAGAAAAAACCTCTCTAAATTCCTGTTAATTTAGGAATTTCACGAGAGGTTTGTTTTATATGTTGCTCTTCGAAAAATATTTCCGAGTATCTTCACGTATTTGTTTGGGTAAGACACGATCAAGTTCTTCATTTAACCATGAAAGTGTTTTACTACGTAAGTCATCACGCATTTTTTCTTCTGCAGAGAGCATAACTAAATTGATGGTGCAAAAAGAGGGAGCTGTACAGCAGTTTCCTCTATACAAATAACCATTATCTTTAATATTTTTACATTGAAAAATAGGCTTAGGACTTCCCCGTTTTCTGTTTAGCTAATGAAAATGCTAATGTCAACGGACCAAGTTTACCTATAAACATGATCAATATGAAAATGATTTTTCCAAACGATGTAAGGTCTCCAGTCAATCCCATCCAGTAATGTGGAGCAAAACTTTTGGACACCGCCGTCGTTTCGGTCACATCGATTGGTTTCTGTATACTTTCCATCATCCAAAGCAGCCTCTTTGTTTCTATTTGCTTCCCCTGCTCGAATCTGATAAGAGCTACCACGATATTCGAGCACTTTCACCTTGAAGATTTCCATCATTTTACTCCATCTCCCATCTTTTACCTCATTTTACCATAACAGCGAAAGTGTTAGGCACCTTTTAGGATTGTACGATTATCAATGCTTCTGAAACGATACCTGACTCTTTCTTAAAAATACTATCATTCGATTTTGAAGCCGGCAGTTTGTATTGGTCCTTGGGTGATGAGTTTGGAGAGCTGGTTGGCCATCTCTTCAGGTGTAGGCTTCTCCTCTTGGTTTAACCACCATTGGATGACAGCTACGAAGGCAGCGCTGATGAAATGGAGAAGGAGATCTTTCGGGATTTGGAATTGGGTTGGATCCTTCACGACTTCTTTTATGTGCCTGTCGAACTTATCACGAATCACTTCTTCTAAATTGTTCCTGAAACCATTGATTCCATTTTTACCGAACATGACTTGATAGAACATCTGATGTTTTTGTATACATTGGTAAACATTGGTGACACTGCCTTTTAACCTCTCAATATTCACTTCTTGATCTGCCTGGTCGAAAGGCGGATTGATGACGCTGATCAATTCCTGGATGACATCAGAACTCATTTTTTCCAGAAGGTCATACTTGTCATCATAGTGAAGATAGAAAGTTGCGCGGTTGATTAACGCTTCATCTGCGATCTCTTGAATGGTCATTGCGTCAAAGCCCTTCTCTTGGATAAACTTCAAGAATGCTTCGTTAATGAGTTTCCTCGTCCTTTTTACTCGTAGGTCTGTTTTCTTAGCCATTTTTTCATCCCTCTTTTATCAAATAAGCAACAAATTTAAATCAGGTGTCGTTTATCATACATATCGTAAAACATTGGTTATTGTATGTTTCTTGTATTCTTCTATAATGGCATTGTAAACAACATAGTGTAACTAATCAAAAACTTGTCTATTAAGGGGGATGTATAGGATGAATTTCTTTAAGCAGGAGCTATTCTGGGGCGGGTTCGCTGGAATACTGATTGCTGTCATCATTTTTACATTTTCATTCATGGGTTCCACCGTCAATCCAACACCAAAAGACATGCCGTTAGCACTCGTCGTGGAAGATGAAGGTGTGAAACCCCCAACAGGAGAGCAGTTGAACTTCGGTAAAATGTTAGAAGAGCAAATCAAACAGAATGACAATGAGAGTGTGGAATGGACCATTCTGGAAAGTCGCGAAAAAGCAATCAATGAGATGAATGACAAGAACTTCTATGCGTCTATCGTCATTCCGAACGATCTATCTCAAAAGATTCCTACTCTATTAGGTCCAAGTCCGCAAAATGCTGAAGTCGAGATTCTGATCAATGAGGGGTTGAACAAACCAGCTGCCGCAATCGGAGAGCAAGTGGCTAATGGAATCATCGCAAAGTTGAACCAACAAGTCCAAACCAATTTATATACGCAAGTGTCGGAGCGTCAGATGCCGTTAAGTGTAGAGCAAGCCCAGCAGCTCGCACAACCCATCTCTGTAAAAACGGAGAAACTGAACCCTGTCCCAAGTTATACCGCAAACGGTAACGCGCCAGCCGTATTCACCCAGATTATATGGCTGACGACGTTCATCAGTTCCATGATCCTTTTTACAGTGGTTAAAAAGATCGGCTTACGATGGACGTCTCTTGTCAGTCAACTGCTTGGCGGATTCATTTTCGTGAGCGGAATTACGGGTCTCGTATTCTGGTTGGCGAACAACGTGCTGGAGGTCACAATCCCTGACAAAGGCGGCATGTTGATCCTAATGCTTTTCGTCGGTCTCATGTTCTATTTCATTCAGGGAGCGTTCTTGAACTGGATTGGATATGCAGCAGCGCCGATTTTCATACTCTTGTTCTTCTTCTCGATGCCGGTCTTGACCCTGCCGCCTGAAATGTTGCCAGACATCACAAAGAGCTGGCTGTATGATTGGGTTCCATTCCGTTTCAGCGTAGAGGCGTTCAAAGATATCCTGTTCTTCGATAAAAACCCTTTGAACGACGGCATTGGCATATTAGGCTATACCGCTCTCATCAGCCTGCTCGTAATGAGCTTGTCCGTTCTGAAACCTACTGCTAAAAAGTTAGAACAATCGAAAGTAAAAGAACCTGCTAGAGGGGCCGATTAAAGAAATATCAAAAAAATCACGCAGGAATGAATTATGCAGTAAAGCTATATAAAGAAGGAGGGGTATGACTGTAAATCAAATTTATGAAATTACAAATGTGTCAAGAGCCTCATTATATAGAAAGCTATCGGAAGGGAACAGATAATCATTTCTTATTCTGAAATTGAAGATCTCTTAGTAGGGATTAATAAATTAATAACAAAACTTGCCCTTGAACTCCTAAGTTTTAGGGGGGAGGTAAAATTCGACCACAGATCATTTTCATAAAAAGGAACAATAAGGCTGGGATGATAAAATACAAGGAGGATTTCTACATGACAAATTCAGACAAAACCATTTTAGTGTTGGGTGCCACGGGAAAACAGGGAGGCGCAGTTGCCAGGAAGTTGTTAGCTGATGGATGGTCCGTGCGCGCGGTTTCGCGGCGCCCGAATCAACCGGCTGCACAAGAACTGCAAAAAAGGGGCGCCACAGTCGTTCAAGCGAATATGGATAATCAGCAATCTCTCTTAGAAGCTATGCGGGGAGTTTACGGTGTTTATAGCGTTCAACCTTTGTATTTAAAGGATTCCGAAAAAGAGATCCAACAAGGGAAAACAGTAGCGAATGTTGCCAAACAGGTCGGCGTCTCACATTTTGTATATGGCTCGGCCGGCGGCGCTGAAAGAGATAGTGGGGTTCCCCATTTTGAAACAAAGTGGCAAGTTGAGAAATATGTACGTGCTATTGGTTTACCTTTTACGGCTCTCCGTCCAGCTGGTTTCATGGAAAACTTTATAGGATTTAGTAAAGCTCATGAACAAAAATTGATGATACAGGGATTTATGGATGTGAATACGAATTTACAAATCATCGCGGTGCAAGATATTGGGGCGTTTGCTGCAATTGCCTTTAACAACCCGGAAAAATACAAGGGAAAGGCCATTGAAATTGCCGGGGACGAAGTGACGCTTTCAGAAGTGGCAAAAGTGTTTAGTCAAGTATTTGATACGCCATGTGAAGTTTTGGAGTCTGCCAGGGATCAATTTCAGAAAAATAAAATGTTTGAATGGTTAGAAACTGATGGGTATCAAGCTGACATTCCTTCACTACGTAAAATTCATCCCGAATTGCTTGATTTATCAACCTGGGTTAAAAATTCGGGATGGGATCCATTTGTTTAAGAAGAAAAAAGGTGCTAATGTATAATCAATGAATCGATAGTTGTGTGATTTTATTAAGCAACAGAAAAGGTAAGGGTATCTTATGAACAGACAAGAAATGCATCAGATAACAAAGAAAATAAGGAATTGAGTGCGGCAGATCAGTATCCGGTTAGTGTTGCCATTTTGCTTTGGCACGTTCCCACCACGCATTGGCTGGACAAATGCTTCGTAAGAGAGGATTGTTCGCAGGCCAAGAAATTCTAATTATGTAATTGTGGGATCAGGATGGTCAGTCACAAAACCGCCTCGGCCGGACATGGGGTGTTGACCATTCAACCGTTTCGAAAACGGTACGAAGGTTGGAAGAACTTCTATCGCCCCTTGGGAAGCCTATCTCGAGGGGCATTATGCCATTAACGGGCGCAATTCATTACGCCTTTGTTCCGTTAAAGGGGGCTTTCCTTTAGTAATAAAATTAATTTAATGGAAGGAGAGATAACAAATTTGAAGTATAGTGTAAGGTCCTTTATAAGGACGGAAATTGAAAATTGTGTTGATTTGTACATTAAGGTTTTTAACTCCCAGCCCTGGAATGAAGAATGGTCGTACGATATTGCAAAGGAGAGACTTACTGATTTGTACAACACACCTAAGTTTTTAGGACTAACATTATATCGGGGGAGGGAATTGGTAGGGTTCATTGGTGGTAACAAGAAGCGAACACCCCAAGGTATTGTATTTTATATTGCTGAATTGTGTATTAACAATGACATACAAGGAAAAGGATTGGGCTCATTGCTTTTAGAGTCTCTAGAAGAACAACTTCAAGAGAATAAGGTTTCAAGTATTTATTTGATTACTTCTAACGGTGGACTTGCAGAGCGTTTTTACATAAAGAAGGATTACGAAATGAATGAGAATAGAATTATTATGAAGAAGACTTTTAATTAATTATTCCGATGCCACTAGTTACATTCAGGTTCGAAATATCTCGGTTTCAAGTCTTCAAGTATCGGGTGGCAAGAGTTCAACAAGGCGATCATCAAAATGATCGTCTTTTTTCATGGCTTAAATTTAAAATGAAATGTTGGAATATTATGTTAAAATGGTGTGAGAAGATTGCGCTAAACCAGCTAATAGTTTGTCAACATTTTTCAATGAAAAACTAAAAATTAATGTGTTATACTAAATTTGCGCATGCCAAATAACCTTCCTTCATTACCGTAATGGAAGGTTTTGTATTATTTAGTTAGATATAGTTTTTAAGCTATATCTTGGAAAGTCGTTTTGTTTTTTAATAAAGCATAAATCCAATGTAAGAGCTTATTTACACAAGCAATAACTGCTACTCTAAAGGGTTTCCCTTCGCTACGCTTTTTGTCGTAAAACTCTCTCATTTTCTTATTTCGAGGGATTATTTTATCACTAGTTTTCTTTTTACGTTTGTCACGGATGGCACAACGTATAGCTAGATATAAGGCATGGCGTAGACGACTAGAGCCTCTTTTAGTGATCCGGTTGATACTAGCTGTGAATCTACCTGATTCAAAAACGCTAGGATCAACTCCGGCAAAAGCCACAAGCTTTTTTGGGTGATTGAATCGATCTATTTCCCCAATCTCAGAAAGGATCGTGGCAGCGATCTTTTCTCCAATGCCAGGGATAGATTTGATAATCTTATATTCTTCAATTCCTTTAGCTAGGGTATCTATCTCAGCTTCCAACTTTGATAGATGCTCTTTAAATTGAAGAAGCATATCAATATACATTCCCATGCTTAACAGGTGACTTTGGTACAACGTCTTTTTAAATGGATTACGAGCTGCAGCTGTTTTAAGTTTTTGTGCTTTTTCATAAGCCCATTTTTTAGAACGACTCGTACATAAATCAGCTATACGATTTGTTAGTTTATCTTCGCTAGTCTTCAAGATATCTTCCGATGCCTTATATTCTTGGAGAATCCGTAAAGAAACATAAGAATATAACTCTCCAAAAACCCCTCTATACTCAGGAAATACTTGTTCCAACACAGCCTGAAACTGTAGCTTTGTTTGAATAAAATTCCCTGTAATGTTCTCATGTTGCCGTGTTAGATTACGAAGGTTTAAGAGTCGAACCCCGCGTCTTTTATATGGCTCTAGGTCTTCCTTATAGTAAAGCTCGCAAAGAAGATAAGCATCTACTGCATCAGTTTTAACCTTTCGTAAACTAGAACTTTTCGCTCTATATGAGATCAATGGATTAACTATAATCAATAAATAATGATGATCCTCCAAAAATTGAACAACAGAAGCATGATAATGTCCCGTAGCTTCTAAAACAATTGCTGGATTCTGTCCCGTAATTTCCTTCAAGTACTTTAAAAATTCATGAAGAATTGCTAATCCATCACTAGTGTGTTCCACTTTAAAACTCTTACGATATGGCTTTTTCTTGTCCAAAAATGCTTGGACCTGACTTTCCCCTTTAGAAACATCCAGACCAACGACTGGATTCATACAAAATCTCCTCCTCGAAAATATATTTGCCGGTGCCCCTAATCCTTCTTGTAATATCATAGCTTCGCTTGTTAAACGGGATCCAGGGTCCCAACCAGCTCAATCATGTTTTTACAAGTAGGGGGTGAACTGTTTAGCTGACGGGGTCAATGCCCCACGGGCAGTTACGTTCTACCCCGGCTACTGTTATAATAAAACCATATAAAAAATGGTCAACCAGAAAAATCTGGTTAACCTTATATTACGAACGGGCAGGTTAATTGTGCGAAATGTTCCTAGCTTAAATGGAGGATGGTCACATTTCTCTGGTAAAGGCTTGGCAATTCCTTGTGGAATTGAAGGATTATATCGAAGAATCAAATGAAGAGGTAACGCTCGGAAGGGTTCTCTCTTAGCCGATTAGCACTAAGTTTAGTAAGAAAGATTGTGTTAAAAGCTCGGTGAAAAGGCGTTAGAATTTACCGTAACAGTGAACTTTAGCTGACGAAAGTCAACTCGATGGAGCGGTGTAAATCATGATGCTTGAGTTGAATGAATATGGTGAGTATGCAAATAAACCTAAAAGAAAAAGGTTACGCTGACAAACTTCTGAATGTACAGGTCTAGACCTGCAATACATAGAAATGTGTATATCACTAAATGTGAGGTTAACTGTGGTTGAGTAAGACTAACTAATATGAAAATCCATGATACGTTACAGGCGTATGAAAGTTGACAGGCTTAAAGGAAGCACCTAAGTCCATTCTAAAATAGATATAATTCAACGTTGTAAGCTGATAACGTGGAGGGCTTACTCCTTATGAAACGTTGGAAAGGAAAGCAATAATGACAATAGTTATTGTATAACTTCTCTTTATATCAGTGAAAGTGGTGGCACAGTACCAATGAAGTGTCTAATCAACACAGAGGGATAGCCACTAGACTAATGAAGAATCATTCAACCATGCAAGGCAGATCTTTATCGGTTAATAAGGTTCTCGTGAGACTAAAAGAGGTTTAACTCCGAAAGGGGTAGCCGACTTATTGAAACGGAAGAAACTGAGGCATAACGAGTATTACAACCTACAAGAGTGTTTCGACACTCTTTATGCTCGTAGTTCCAATGGTGAAAAGTTTTATGGATTAATAGAATTGATGAGTTCTAATGAAAATATACGTCTTGCCTATCGAAATATCAAAAGAAACACTGGAAGTAAAACGGCAGGCACAAATAAATTAACAATTAAAGATATTAGTCACTTGTCAGTGGAAGATGTAATAGTAAAGGTTCAAGAGATGGTTCAATCATATGAACCACAAAAAGTTAGACGTGTTTTGATTCCAAAAGCGAATGGTAAGACTCGACCTCTAGGCATTCCAACCATCTGGGATAGGATTTTTCAACAGTGCATTCTGCAAGTATTAGAACCTATTTGTGAAGCAAAGTTTCACAAGCATAGCTATGGATTCAGACCAAATAGAAACACCCATCATGCGAAAGCAAGATTTGAATTTCTAATCAATCAATCTGGGCTTCACCATTGTATTGATGTTGATATTAAAGGCTTCTTTGATAATGTTAATCATAGTAAACTCTTAAAACAAATTTGGTCTTTAGGCATAAGAGATAGGTCATTAATCGCCATTATTTCAAAACTATTAAAAGCTGAAATTCATGGTGAAGGTGTACCATCTAAAGGAACACCGCAAGGTGGCATCCTCTCTCCACTACTGTCAAACATCGTTTTAAATGAACTTGATTGGTGGATAAGTAATCAATGGGAAACCTTCACAACTGGTTTTCCATACAAAACAAATGGGATTAAATATCAAGCACTAAAGAAATCTGAACTTAAAGAATGTTATATTGTCCGCTATGCGGACGATTTCAAGGTTTTATGTCGCACACGTTCACAAGCAATCAGAATGAACTACGCAATTAAAGATTTCTTGATGACTAGATTGCAACTTGAAACAAGTGAAGAAAAGTCTAAGGTAATAAACCTAAAGAAAAATTCTTCCGAATTTCTCGGTTTTTCTATTAAAGCAGTAAGAAAGAGCAAAACGAGGTTCGGCTATGTAGCTAAGTCAAATATGTCTAAGAAAGCAAAGTTAAATGCTTCTAACAAAATAAAAGAAGCAATCAAAGCTGTTCAGAAACATCCTAGTAATCAAACCGTTTGGAATTTCAACACTATCGTTATGGGGATACAAAATTACTATTCAGCAGCCACTAGAATTACGATAAATCTTAATGAGTTAAACTCTTATCTACGAAAAACGATGTATAATCGCCTAAAGATTCTTAGAACTGACGCAGAATTTCATGACATGACCAAGACATTACAAAAGAGGTATAAAGGATATAAATGCAAACTGTTTAAGATACAAAACATGGTGTTTGTACCCATTCATGCCCAAAAATATAAAACGAATTTATGCTTTTCCCAGGATACGTGCAATTACACGTCCGAAGGTAGAGAAAAGATACACAAAGGGTTAAAAGCCATAAATAAAGATGTCTTATCTTACATTATGAAAAGTTTTATTCCAAATCGGACAATTGAATATAACGACAATCGAATAAGTAAATTTATCGCTCAGTATGGTAAGTGTGCCATTTCTGGAGTAGAACTAGGTCTAGATGATTGGCATTGCCACCATCAGAATCCTTATCATCTTTCAAACGATGATTCATTCTCTAATCTAGTAATACTGCATGAATCAGTCCACAGACTAGTACACATGAAAGACATTTATAAGATAAAAGCATTAATACAAGTCCTAAATCTTTCTAAAAAGCAAATAGAAAAACTTAATGAACTTCGATTACAATGTCATAATCAAGCAGTTTGATTTCGAAGAAAGAAAGTCAAATCTAAAATACATAAAATTGAATGAATTGGATTAGTTGGAACGCCGTATGCGGTGAAAGTCGCACGTACGGTGTGAACGGGGGGAAAAGGGAGCGATAACTTCAAACCCTTACCTATCCGTATTAAGTAGGTCAGGGTTCTGTAGTAAAATTATACAAGAACATCACAGGGGAGATATTAAATGATTAAAGGAATATATGAATTTATAAGTGAAGCACAGTTAAAAAAGTATGCAGAACTTGCTGTACGAGCTGGTGTAAATCTGCAAAAAAATCAATTATTGATTATTCATAGTGATATACAAAATGCTACGTTTGCACGTCTAATCCAAACGGTAGCCTACGAGGCAGGAGCTTCAAATGTATTTATAGATTGGACAGATGAACAGTCTACCAAAGAATTTTACTTAAATGCAGCAGATAGTGTCATCGATCACTTTCCTGATTGGCAGGCTGCCCGTTTTAAGGAGTGGGACGATGCAGGTGCTGCTTACATCCATATTATTTCTGAAAACTTAGATGTCTTTAAGGAGGTTTCCACAGAAAGGATAAGTCGTTTCCAAAAAGCTTCTCGTACCAAATTGAGGGGTTATTATGCGAAAATTAGATCCCACGAGGTACGCTGGTGTCTTCTAGCTGTCCCGTACGTTGTATGGGCAACTAAAGTATTTCCCAACCTAAGTAAAGAAGAAGCTTTACAATCATTATGGAAATTAATTTTAAAAGGATCTCGGGCAGATGGGAAAAATCCTATAAAAGATTGGGAGAATCACAATGGAGCCTTCGAGTCTCGAAAAAAAATCCTAAACGAGAGCCAATTTGAAGCTCTGCATTTTACAAATAGCCGTGGAACTGATTTACTAATTGGTCTACCTAAAAATCATCTCTATATCGGTGGGGGTGTCATAGATAAAAATGGAATACCTTTTTTTCCGAACATTCCTACGGAAGAAATATTTACTGCTCCCCATAAAAATAAGGTGAATGGCAAATTGGTAGGTACTAAACCTCTTGTCTATGGGGGAAGTGTCATCGATGAATTTTATCTAATTTTTAAAGATGGACGGATTACCGACTATTATGCCGCAAAGGGACAAGAAGTGTTACAAAATCTAATCGAAACAGACGAAGGTTCACATTATCTAGGTGAAATTGCCTTGGTCTCTAATAAATCTCCTCTTGCTCAGGCAGATACTCTTTTTTACAATACCTTGTTCGATGAAAATACGGCCAGTCATATTGGAATCGGAAATGCATCTCCTTCCAATATTCAAAATGGCATTGACCAATCTGAGGAAGAGTTGAAGGCAGCGGGTCTGAATACTTCACTTTTGTTAGTCAATGTGACCTTTGGTACCGAAGATATGAAAGTAGTGGGCATTAAAGAAGGTGGAACTGAACTCCTGCTAATGAAGGATGGGGATTTCCAATTCTAAATCGTCTACAACTTAAAAACAGAGAAAATTGATTTCTGGTGGATTATACTTAGTGCTAGTTATAGTGAAAACAAACTGTGCAGCATTCCTGTAACAAATGAAGATTATGTATAACTTTTTTATTATGCAACACCTTGTGTAGTATAAAAATAAAGTTCTATACTTCTTCGTTAAATTCTATAAGATCAACCACTTAAATTATTATTCTAGTGGTTGTTTTTTATTTATTTATTTATCATAAATAGTAACTAATGAAGCATTGGCATCTCGGAAGTGATGGACTAAGAGACTCGCTAGGAGTCAGTATACATTTAAGGTATAGGGTAAATTCAATATTAGAATGAACGAATTGAAAAAAGATAGGGGGAGGTTAGTCACCTCCCCTTATCTCGAAAACCAAAGATGAACCTGTAGATCAGCAAGAATAAAAGAAGTTGAGAATGAGAAATCAACTAAACGAGTTGACAGAATAGGCAAGAAGACTTACCTACATTATTTTACTTGAAAATTTACATAATTTAAATCTTAGAGTCCCAAAGTGTATGTTAAACTGATTGATATACTGTTCAAATTTATGATGAAAGCAAAAAAAGGAGAGTTAAAAGTGAGATATAAAATAGGTGTTAGTATTTTAATTATAAGTTTATTTTTCAATATTTTTTTATTATTTCAGAATAAAGAATTAGAGAGAATGGCTGATGGTCATGCTAACACTGTATATGCAAACTGGTATGGAATAGTTATAGCTCTTAGCGATCCTGCTTTTTACTCCTCTTTATCTGAGAATGAGGAATCGAATGAAATTGGAAGGTTTTTTGGTGCATCAGAAGATTTAGTGGGTATACTTTTATCAAAATATCCGGAATTAGATAGAGATAAAATAGGTTATTATACAAATAGTTCAATTTTTACAGG
Organism: Gracilibacillus salitolerans; assembly: GCF_009650095.1. Lineage (GTDB taxonomy): Bacteria > Bacillota > Bacilli > Bacillales > Amphibacillaceae > Gracilibacillus > Gracilibacillus salitolerans. The sequence goes on from NZ_CP045915.1 coordinate 262,964, forward strand.
GGAGATAACAAATTTGGAGGACCTGAGGAAATTGATTGAAAAGCATGATTTTACTAAAAATAATTTTCCTAGTCAGGAACAATTTGAAAAGTTGTTTGAAGATGTCAATAGGGAATATGATGGCTACTAAAACAATACATACAAAGTAATCCCCATTGATAAGTCCTAATATATTTGCCATAAAGTAAAAATACAAGATGTAAAATTTGTTAAGAAATTATAAATTTCGATAAAAATATTACTATATATGGTGTAATTTACAAAAAAAGGAGGGCTTATATATGAGAAAAAAACTTACTTTAATTTCTATTCTTCTATTTTTATCTTTAACACTCCGTTCCATTCTTATGCTCAAGAAAATGATAGTAATCTGCAAGATTCTTCCTCAGATAAGCCTGCAAGTAATCGCTTAATCGAGTTCACGCCAAGTGACAGTGAATCAACTAAGAATTATCATATTAAACAGCAACTTAATCTAGATGAAGATGTTGAACTATTTATGGATTCTAAAAATTTATCTAAAGCAAATAAAACATTATTTGGCAGTGAATGGAATAAAGAAACTAATAGAAATAGCAAAAACACTACTGAAAAATCGTTCGTTAATATCACTTTGAAAGCAGATTTCTCCAATGGAGAAGGTGAATTACCAGTAGAAGGAAATGGAACAATCAAAATATCTAATGAAACTTTTCCTATTAAATTTTCTGGTAATGTACCTGTTTATGACCACAAAGAACAACAAATAATTAATGGACCAGTAGATGTAACTTTTGTAAAAGGTGAAAAAGAGTATTCGGGATTAATGGGGTTATATTTCAATCCTGAGAACGAGGAAAGTATTATATCATTAACAATTGGTGAAATAAGTTCAGATGGAACTGCATTTCTTGTATTTGGAGAATTAACTGATACATACAAGTCACTTAATGAAGACATTTTATATCAGCAAGGAATAAAAAAATCGATGGTCAGTATCAAGACCCTTCATTAAGAAATATGGGTAATAAAGGAGTTAGTAACGAAATCAATTCTTTAATTGATAATGCTACACTTAACGAAAACGAACAAGAGACAATTCCATATGAGCGTACTAGATCGGCACGATACCTAAGACATAATCTTGAAGAAGAACAAAGTAATGCATGGAGACATGTTTTTTTTCTTGAAGTGTTTAGTGCGGATTCTGAATATATGGTATCAGATAGTGGGGTTGTTATGTTAAGAGGTTGGTCTAATACAGAAGCTGTAGAAACTTATGTTGAAAAATATTTATCTGGTGTATCTAATGCAGTAGCTACAATGTATCAGGTAGATCTAGAATTTTATCCGAATCATGAGTATGTAAATATTTTGTATTCACAACCTGATTATAATGTAGAAATTAGAAAATTCAAATGGTTAACTCTCATTCCTAATTATGGTGGGTATTTAGACTATTTTGCTAATACACTAGTTGATGGCTTAAACAGGAAAATTGATTCAACGTTTGAAGAATATCATGAAGATAACATTCATAGTCTTACAAGAAAAAAGGTAAGAGCCTTACGTTTAGGAAAAAAAGCTGATGTGCCTTATGAAGATATTACTAATGTCGACCTAAGACGTTATGGTAATAGTGAAACGGAAGAAAGTGGTTTTAACGTGAAGTTTATCTATGAAGAGCATTCTTCTTCAAATTATGTAAGATTTAAAGCTTCGGCTCAAGCAATTTATCAAGTAGGAAGTGACACTGGGTTAGTTGGATATTTTTATACTAATGAGATATCTCCGGTATGGACTGCTGACTTACAACCTTCTTAAATACACTTTGGATGGTGCCTAAAGGATCCACTCATAGGTTATAAGGTAGCAATAAACGCTGCCAAACATGCAATGACATCTCGCTTCCCTCTAAAAAAATCGATAACAACAAACTGTAGATTTATGGCCAAAAATTAAAAGCGTGTTGTTAGCCAAAAAACAACATTTTGTAAGTTCCTGTTTGTTTCTTAACGATGAGCGACAACAGAAAAACCTTGCAAGCATATACAGGGAAGAGTTCTTGTCACCCACAATTAAAATTTTTCCGCAGGTATTAATGTTTTTCCCTGAATGGGAAAAAAGAGTGATAGAGAGGATTTGGCAGAAAACCTGAAATTCAAACGGATGTTAATAGATAACCTTTGATATGATTGAAATAGGAGACTGGAAGATTAAAGAATTTCTTTTTTCTTTCGGTTTTTTTTCTATAACCTTCTGCTTTTCTTTTCTCTTTATTTTCGGTGCCATTTCTCTGCTAAGCACGGAAAAACAAAGTTACCGATCGACAAATTTTTCGAGGTATGTATCGGGTCAAAATCGGCTGTTTTACGGAAAAACATTAATTACGCACCGTATTTTGTAAAATTGGTTTGGAGTTAGGTATGGTAAGGGATTGGGTTGGATTTTGGGAGGGAAAAAGAAAGTTTTTGGGGGACAATAAGCTTTGGAAGAAGTTGGCGAAGAAATACACTGTGCAACTGAATGTCTCGATGCGCTCGCCGGGAAAACCACCTGAATTAATGTCAACTACTCAGGCATTAAGAAAATTCATTGATAAAAATTCAATAGGTGAATTTGAAAATGTAGTTTCGTCGTTGAAGGTTTTATTGGGATGGAGAACAAAAATCCTATTGAATGGAATTACTTAAATGAAGGTACTCATGAAGAAGATAGGACTGAAGAGTTTGACAGAATAGTTATAAAGGAAATGATAGAGTTGTTAAAGCAGGTTGAGGATAATTTAATGAATTAAGGATGAGTAAAATAGCATAAGACTTTTTTGAATTTGTATTTTGGGAAGGCTATCTCTTTAACAAAACGTTCATTTTGGATGAATTGAGAGAGCATTCCCAAATTCAAAAACTTTAACAGGGAGGGAAAGTTGCAACAATTAATTAAATGGAATTTGGGAGTCTATAGTATTATTAGGCTCAATAAAAACATTTTTAGCAACCATGAGAAACTCCCTTACAGCCGGAGATGCTTCAGAAATTGCAGAACAAGCTAGTGCAACATCACGATAATTTGTTAAATTAAGTTTTCTTATCTTGATGTTTTGTTGAGTTTTCAAAAACAACTCTGGACCGACGGTAACGCCAAGCCCTTCTTGTACCATATTAGCTATAGTAGTGCAATCGTGTACTTCAAAACGGATAGTCGGTTTGATTTGTGCTTTTTCAAATAACTCCTCTACATGTGATTGGTACATTCCAGTTGGCATGATGAAATGCTCTTTTTCTAAATCGTGCATATTTATCGTTTCTTTGTGAAGGAATTTATGCTCGGGATGGAAAGCTACAACCATTTTGTCTTTTATGAGAGGTACTAGATCGAAGCTAGGATTTGATTTACCTTTTACAACAAACCCAATGTCTATAATTCCAGATTGTAGCCATTCCGTAATCTCTTCATAGGTCCCTTCATAAAACTTAAATTCTATTTTAGGATGTTTTTTCTGAAATTTTGCAAGCAATTTAGGTAATAAGCAGGAAGAAGCGCTCGCAAAAGTACCAATACGAATAATCCCTGTTTCTAAGTTCGTTGCTAACGCAATTTCTTGGTTAATTGTTTCCATTCTTTTCAACACTTCTCTTATATGTGGCAGTGTTTTTTGTCCTATTTCCGTGAGCGTTATTCCCTTTCTACGGTCCCGAATTAATAATGGGACTCCCCACTCTGTTTCTAAACTGGAAATAGCATGACTAACAGCTGATTGAGTCATATTTAATTTTTCTGCTGCTTTTGTAAAACTCCCTAACTCTATTACTCTAGACAAAATCTCAAAACGAACGATACTCATGAGTTTTTACTCATCTCCTTCATGAAAAATATGAATTTTACTTATGTTAACATGGCATTTAAAATAAAATCAACTTAAGAAATATTAAAGGAGATGTAAAAGTTGGCAAAAAACATCAATCCATTCATTATTATTCTTTTAGCACTAGGAGCCTTTGTTACAGGGACAGCAGAGTTTGTTGTTTCTGGTATATTAGAAATCATCTCTTTCGATTTAGATGTATCGGTCTCAGCTGCAGGTCAATTAATAACCGTTTATTCGTTATCGTATGCAGTTGGTGCATTGGTAATGGTTTTGTTAACTGCGAAGTTTGAACGTAAAAAAATATTATTATATGCTATTTTCACATTTATTTTAGGTAATATCGTAGCGTTTATTAGTTATGATTATACTGTACTAATGTTGTCAAGAATTATTATGGCAATGAGTGGTGGGCTTTACATTGTCGTTGCAACAAACTATGCTGCTCAAATTGCTACAGCAGAAAAACGTGGTAGTGCCATGGCAACGGTTATCACTGGATTTACCGTTTCATTAGTGCTTGGTGTACCTATAGGGACATTTTTAGCTGCTTATCTGAATTGGCGTTATATTTTTCTAATCATTGCTTTTGTTACAGTAATTCTTTTACTTCTACTTCACAAATTATTACCTAGTATAAAAGGAAATGAGCCCGTACCATTTAAACAACAGATACACATTATAAAGGATAAACGGGTAATCACCGGATTAACAACTACTATCTTCTGGATATTAGGTTACACCATGGTGTTTGCTTATATTTCTCCCTTGTTAAGTAATTCTGCAGGTTTTTCAATAGAGATGACTAGTATCGCCTTGTTTGTTTTAGGTACTTTTGCTTTTATTGGCTCACGTTTTGGTGGATTTGCTGTAGACAAGTGGGGACCAAATCGAACGATATCCATTAGTTTATTCGTTCATGCAGTTGCTTTACTTGTATTAACATTTACACAGCATTCGACACTAGGTGTATTTATAACGTTGACAGTTTGGGGAGCGGCGACTTGGACAACCACACCAGCGAAGCAATTTTATTTGATTTCACTGAAACCACAATCATCTGAAACTGTACTCAGTTTTAATACAGCACTAATGAATATTGGGATGATGCTAGGTGCTGCTTTAGGAGGGATCATTATACAATATACTCACATTTTAAATTTGAGTTGGATCGGTGGGCTATTTATTATTTTTGCTCTCGTTTTTATCAAATACTCATTTTATTTAAACGAAACAGATTCGAGGAATATTGAAATGAGACTACAAACTAGTCAAGAAGAATGCCACTTGAATAAAAATTAACGATTGTTACTAAGAGAAGAGATAATTATTTGTTACTGGGTATTTTTGCAACCCCTCGGAAGGGTTGGATTCAGAATATTCAATAATATTGCAATGCCCATACACAATGGGCGCTTCTTTATTCCATTAAGGGCCCGATTGTGGAGTAACGATGCAGGCAAAATGTTAACTGTGAAAACAGAATGACTTAAAAAAAGATGAGGAGTGAACTTCATGAAAGCTATAGTACATAGTGGAAAGAGTGAAATAGAGGGATTAAATTATACAGACTCAGCTATTAGGAAACCAGAGGATGGAGAAGTCAAAGTGAAACTCAAAGTAGCTGGGCTGAACAGACGTGACTTATTCATTATTAATAATAAAAAGGGAAATGACTCATCTTTTATTCCTGGATCTGATGGTGCGGGTCTAATATCAGAAACAGGCGGAGGTGTGCTAAATTTTCCAGTTGGAACAGAAGTAATTATCAATCCAAGTATAGATTGGACATATGCAAATACTGTTCCGGATAACCCTAAAATTTTGGGTGGACCTTCAGATGGTACATTTGCTGAATATGTCATTGTCCCAGCTGAAAATGTAGTAGAAAAACCATCTTATCTCTCATGGGAGGAAGCAGGCGTTTTACCTTTATCAGCCTTAACGGCGTATAGAGCTTTATTTACTAAAGGACAATTAAAAGAAGGAGAACACATTTTAATACCCGGCATCTGAAGTGGTGTTGCAACTTATGCAATGTTAATGGCAAAAGCTACTGGGGCAAAAGTAACTGCTACTTCGCGAAGTGAAGAAAAAAGTAAACAAGCTATAAAATATGGGGTTGAACGTGTATTTAACAGTAATGGTGATTGGAATGAAAGCATGAAAGGCGAAAAGGTGGACTTAGTTCTAGATAGTATAGGACCTGCCACTTTCTCAAAATATTTTGATGTCCTGAACTCGAATGGGCGAATTATCAATTTTGGAGCAAGCTCAGGAGATAAAGTTGAAATTCCCTTACGAAAGCTTTTTTATCCGCAAATTAATATTCTCGGTACTTCCATGGGAAGCCGGGAAGAATTTCATCAAATGATCGATTTTATGAGAAGTCATTCTCTTAAGCCTATTGTTGACGAAGTCATGCCATTATCTCAAACTGTTCAAGCTTTCAAAAAGATGGAACATGGAAAACAATTTGGAAAAATTGCGCTATCTATAGACTAATTAATTATAAAAACAGGGATTTTATCCTTCAGCAATTGGGAGCGTTAGTTGAACAAGACCTTTCATTAATAACAGGATGTTTTGCTGCACAGTACAAAACTACTATTCAATAGATAAGGATATTGAACAATAGGCGCTAGTATTGCATACTGTGATTATTATATAAGAAAGTTTGAAGAGCAAACCTTTCTCATTAGATTTGCTCTTCTTATAACGATTTAGCAATAGGTTAACTAAAATTCCAAACCACGACACATGACATATTAAGTTAGATATATTACGATAAATGACATTATATATTAGAATGACATCTTTTTGTAGGAAAAATCCGTATTTTAACGGTCCTTTTGTGACAAGTTTTATTAGAATTCACACTTTTTGTGAATTCTAACATAAAATGTCACAACTTTGAACATAATTTTTCATAGAATTCTAATATAAAAATGTCATAGATCAGTAGCAATAAAGATATTTCTTTTACAATAAAGTTGTTCCACAATCGGCCAGGCTGTGGAACAACTCTTTTTATTACGTAGTAGACTTATACTGTGCAGCAAAGATCTTCTTTTTTAGAGGGCTTTGCGAAAAAATGTACCTAAACTAACCTACCAAGAGTAGTTTAAAAAAACAAAAAAGATCAAACAAAACACTTTGCTTAGACTTCTTACTACGAATTGTCTTTGGGGATTTGAATACCTTTAGCTGGTAATCTTATTAAGCCAATAACCCCTCTTATAGATAAAATAGTAAAGGATTAAAGGTTAATATAGGATGCAAAACAATAGCAAGAGAAATGGGGGCACAATATAGTTCAGATAATTAACTTTATAAGAACTTAAAAGGTGTTTTCATTTTAACTTCCTTTTCCTTTTTATGATTAATTTTTAAACTTATTTATCATGTTGGTATAATACTAATATTAAAACAAAACAAGGAAGGATGTGGGTTAATGAAGTTGAAGGTTGAAGGATTATAGGGTTGCTCACATTGTAAATCAGATCTTATATCAACTTTTCTACGTGTCCATCAAATCAGGTATAGGTCAATTGGTATAATTCACCGTTGAATAATGTTTATCAAATCTATATTCATCATAACAGTAGATGGATATTAAAACATTAACAATAACAACAGAATTATTAAAGTGGTAGTTGTCCATAACAGATATTTATTTAATTTCCCGTCATGATAGTTACTTAACTTATAGCCTGTAGCTATAAATATGTTACCCACTTTGCGATAAATATCATGATATGTAAGTATATCGTATCTTTTTAATAAATATTTCTTTGATAAAATAAATATAGGTATGGACCAGATAAAGGGTTGAATACCACTTATCATATGTTTTATTTCGAAATAATTAATATCTACATTAATATTCATTAAAGTTTCTAACAAAAAAGGATTAAGACCAATCAATATCATCATAACAGTTAAAAAACCCATTCCTAATTGCATGCTAATGGGTGGCTTTTCAGCTAAGTTCCTATTACTTTTATAGAAAAATACATAATAGATAAATTTTAAAAACATGAGAGAGGTCCCAAAACTCATCAGGTCCAAACCCAATTTTAATAATGGGTCATGTAAAGCATCTTTAATAATGGTTTTACTCATATAGCCATTAAAAAAGGGAACGCCAGATATCCCCATAAAAGCTACCAATGTTGCGATAGAAGTTATCGGAAGTTTGCGGCGAATGATCTCTAAATTTTCAAAATCATCCTTCCCTGTTGTATACATGACAAATCCCACTGCCATAAATAATACAGTTTTATATAATATGTGATTAACCAGGTGAAACATACCTCCTGCAATTCCCGCTGCAGTACCAATACTAATACCAATAATCATATAGCCAACTTGGGTTATGATCGAATAGCTCAATAATTTACGAACCTCGTTTTGCCTTAGGGCCATTACAATTCCAAACAAAGCTGAAATAAGACCGGCATATGCCAAAATATTTATCCCCGATACAAGACGAGCCATTACATATACGCCCACTTTTGTTGTATATATCGATAAAACAACTGCAACATAAAAAGGAGCTTTGCTGTAAACCCATGGCATCCATGTATGGAAACCGACAAAGGCCAGCTTAACTGCTATTGCCATTAAAAAAAAGGGGATTCCAGCCTCTATAGCATTCAAAGATAAACTACCTGTAGCAGAATACTGTAAAAATATCCCCCATAATAAACTCAAACTGCCAGCCACGTGTAGTAGAAAATAATAATACCCTGTTTTTTTAGTGAAATTACTTGTTATTATAATAAGAAAAGAAGAACTGATCGTCATTAACTCCCAGAAAACATATAGAGTAAACAGGTCACCGGAAAAAACCACGGTCAAGGCACTGCCAATAAACACAAATATTAACCTTAAATTAGGTAGGGAACATATATTTATCGAATAAATTACAGAAGCTAAACCACCGGCGGCAAAAATTAATCCCGTTAATTTACTAATACTATCTACGCTAAAAGGAGTTAGAGTAAAGGTGAGAAAATCGAGTTGCAGTTGTTCACCAGGTATTAAATAAAAAGTAACGATAAGGGCTCCTGTAGCAATGAGGAAAGATATGATGTATTTGATTTTATCATGAAAAGGTAAAAATAATAGCAAAGCACCTGTTAAATATACAAAACCTGGAGTAATCATCTTCAACCTCCTAGTAATATTCTTATGTAGTCTTCATTATCAAGCAAAAATTCCGGAATCTTATTAATTAGACTTAAAGGTAATGAAGGTACTATGCCAAATACAATACATAAACTACCTAGAAAGATAGTAGGTAATTTTAAAGATAAACCGGCTTTTTCCATTTCTAGTTCTTGTTCGTTTTTTGTATATAATGTAACAATTACTTTTAAATAATACGTTAAGGATAAAAACGTTCCCACCAGAATAAAGAAGGCAACATAAACAAAGCCAGCTTCTAGAGCTGCTTCAACAATAAGCCATTTACTCAAAAATCCATTGAAGGGAGGCAGGCCCACTATAGCAAAGGAAGCAACTACAAAAGTAAAGGAGAGTATGGGGAATTTATAACCCAGTCCTTTAATATCTTTTATTTCAACAGCGGCTATACTATAATGAAATATTCCTACAACTAAAAATAACGTCCCTTTCATTATGGCGTGATTTAAAATGTGAAAACTTCCAGCAATTAAGCCTGCTTCCGTTCCCACAAATAATCCGATCATGATATACGCTATTTGAGCAACGGTGGAATATGCAAGCAGCCGGTTCAAATTGGATTGCTGATAGGCTAAACAATGAGCAATAATAAAAGTAATAACTCCCCAGAAAACCACAATATTTAACAGTCTACTTTCATCCAGAAAATCAACGCCAAACATTATATATAACACTCTTATTAATGCATATACAGCAGATTTCAACACTAAGCCCGATGATAAAACATTGTAAGGAATTGGCGAATCTTCATAAGCATCAGGTAGCCAAGCATGCAGAGGAATTAACCCGACCTTTACGGCATAGCCAAAAACAAAAAAGGTCATAAGGGTACTTTTAATTTTAAAGGGGATATCCTCAAATGCTAGGGGGATTTCAGCCATATTTAGCGTTCCAGTTAAGTAATAAGTTAAAATGGTAGCCAGTAAAATAAAAAAGCTCCCCACCGTAGACATTATCAGATATTTAAAAGTACCTTCTATTCCTCTATCAGTCTTTTTATACAATGACAGAGCGCAAGAACTCAGAGAACTCACTTCCATAAATACATAAAGATTGAATAAATCAGCAGTAAGAACCATTCCCGAAATACCAGCTATCATTAAATATGCAAAAATAAAGTAGTCATGTTTCATAAATTTGTTATATTTCATGGAAAAAATAATAAAAGGAAAAAATAATATCGCTATCATCAACAAAAATAGAGCAGAAAAAGGATCCACCATTAAATTTATTCCCAACAGATCCCAATCACCAATACTGTATACTTTTGGAGGATAACTATTAGTAATAACTAAAATTAATAAAAAAAGATAAATGATCGCACTACCGGTTACCAAAGGAAAAAAAATCCTTTTAAAATATAACTTTGAAATACCAAGAAAAAATGCGGTTAATAAAGGTAAAATGATAACCCAGACAGCCGCTTCCATTATTAACCTCCCCAAAATAAAATTTATCCTCTCAATTTTCGAATCTCATCAATGTTTAACGTTCTATATCTTTTATGTACCTTAATTACCATCGCCAGCATGACAGCTGTAACACTTCCCCCGATAACAATGGTAGTCAGGGCAAGTGCCTGAGGGATAGGATCGACTACTAATTCATATCCTTTGTCTAAAATAGGAGCAGTTCCACCCGGTATATAACCTACGAGCATTAACAACAAAATCAAAGAAGATTCTACAATAGTAACCCCAATAACAATCTTTATTAAATTTTTTTTGGTAATGATCGTATACATTCCTAGACAGAACAAAATGATTACGACAACATATGGTATTTCCACTATTATTTCTCCTTAATTAAACTATTAAAAATGATGGCCAGACCAGCTCCTACTTTTAATCCAATCATTAAATTGATGTAAGGTATTAACCCGGCACTAAACACTTCTCCAGCATTTCCGGTTCTGAAATAGGCTTGTCCGCTGGCAAAAAAATTGCTCCCAGTGAGTACGCCTAGTAATCCCAGTAAAACAAAACCTATAGCTCCTATATCTTCTACTAACTTTTTTTGGTCAGGTTTGAATATATATTCAGAGAATTCAACACTATAGGTTATTGTCAGTAGAATGGGAATGATAGACAGAACAACTCCTCCAACAAAACCACCGCCAGGACTAATATGACCAAATAATAGTAAGTACGCTCCTAAAACGGCTAAATATGGGATAATCAATTTCACTGTTTGATTAACAATACTTTTAAATGTTGTACCAAACATTGTTGCTTTAGTTATAGGAACCAGAAAAGCTAAAATAGTAGCAGCAGTTAAAATCATCGTTGCTTCACCCAAAGTATCAAAAGCTCGGTAATCATATAGGACAGATGCAACTAGATTTGTCGCTCCAGTTTCCTGTAGCCCTTCAGAAATATAGTGTTCTGATAAATATCTTTTACTATCGCTATCAAGATTATGTATGTCATAAAATAAGAATAATAAGAAAACAGCGAACGTTATAACAAGGCCTATTTTATAAAGCTTTTTAAACCTTTCATTTAGTCTACTCATTTCTTCCATACTCCGTTTTATTTATAGTAATTACAAAAAAGGCAGTCGTTAAGCCAGCAGTCATTATTGCTCCAGCGAGAGCAACACCCGGAGCCTGGAGTATCACAAAAATAATTACCAGAATTGCACCGAATAGGGGAAGAGTAATAACGGAATTTGATAGATCTTTAGTAAACACCATAAAAAATGCGGTAATTATTAAAAATAGTAATAACAGATAAAATATGATATCTACCACGAATGGACCTCCAGTCATTTATCGAAATCTTTTTTTGTAAATGTTTTGAATATAAGGTTATAATTATTATCAAAACTGGCAAAGACATGAATTGCTATCGGATTAGTGATGAATAAAAAAATCATGATGACAATTAGTTTTAAAGAAACAAAACTAATGCCTTCGAGTACGATACATCCCATGAAAACTGAAATACCTCCGGCCGTCAGGCATTTAGATCCGGCATGTAACCGGGTATACAAATTAGGAAAACGAATCAATCCCACAGTAGTACTTAACAAAAAATAAGTACCAGTTATAAAAAATACAAAAACAAATAGTTGTCTTACACTATGAATGAAATCAATCACCAACTCCACCTTTCCCTGGTTTTCTTAAATATTTAGCCATAATTAAAACGTTGATAAATAAGGAAACCCCATAAACTAAAGCCACATCAATAAAAACTTTTCGTTCAAAATAATAACTTATTAAAACTAAAATCAGTAAAAACATGACACCTATACAATTCATGGCAACTAGTCTATCAGGCAGACTTGGGCCCTTAATGACTCTATAAAAAGTTAAAATAGCATATAAGACAATTGCAAGTATTAAATAGAGCACTACTATCACACTCCAAATGGACTAAAAAAAATAAAATAATCAGGTACTTAAAAAAACAAGTTAAAAAGCTGAATCAATTAACTATTTTCGCAACCAAAGTATGATGCTTACGGATACGTGTTTTCTTTCTTTCTTCTTCATCGTCACTGTGAACATCGATCCAGTGAATAAGATATTGTTTATTTATATGGTCGAAATCCATAGCCAGAGACCCTTGAGTGAATGTAATAAAATTGGCTAAAATTGCAATACTGTTTGAACCTATAAGAGATGTTTTTATACTAACGATTCGGGGAGAATATGATGGTTTAATTTCGAATGCATGTTTGGATACTTTGAATGCAGATAAAAACAGATCATAGATAAAAGCAATGATTACCATAAATATGTAATATATTTTCTTAGGGAAATCTTTCGTTCCATCTTTCAGTTGTATTAATTTAAACAAATCCTCAGCCAACATAAACGATATAATGGAACAAATAATAGTACCTAACAAAAATACCTCGATATTAACGCGGCCTGCAAAAACAAACCATAATGCCAAAGTTATAATAAATGTTAATAATTTTTTCTTCAAATTATGTACCTCACTTTAAATTTAGTAAAATTGGCTACTACAGTTGTAATCAATGGAAAACAAATTTAGTAGTTCTTATTATTACCATAGGATGAGTTATTATTATTAAAATATTTAAATTCTAAGGATAAGGAGAAATCCAATGCGGTATTTTCGTTTTTGGGACACCTACAACTGTAGGCAAGTTGAATATTCGGCAAATAAAGAAATGAATACGTAGAGCATATAGGGAATGGCAAAAGGCAGATAACCAGTGCGTCTTCTAGGTTTATTAATACACTAGAACTGTACAAATAGCAGAAAATCTCACTGGAACAATTGTTGCGAGCTACTGAAAATGTTGGGTTCAATAATGTAATAGGTGCCTTTCGTAATATTCCAAATGGTGAACATGGAACACTATTCTATGAAAAGTCTGTTCAGGGGGAAACATTAGTTATTACATTAACTGATAGCATCTGTATGTTGCATGAAAATGAACAACAAGCAAATTTGTTTAATGAAATTGAAGGAAGATGGAACCTAATCGAAAGTGTTTGGACAGAAAATAATCCAAAGTTAGAAGTAATTTGATGGGGAGCTTGAACATTTTTTGGTTCTGAAGACTACTACACCAGAAAGGTATTCCAATCCTGAAGCAATTGGCTCAACATATGAAAGAGAAGTGCATTTTCCAACTGAAACAGTTGTAGACCGAATAAAACCATCAAAGGACAAATTTGTTTTAGGCTCTTTTGATAAAGAAAATTCATTATTTGGAATTGTTACTTTTGTACGAGAGAGTAATATCAAAATGTCCCATAAAGGAAATGTTTTCGGTATGTATGTGGATTCAGTAGTTAGAAGACAAGGACTTGGAAAATCGCTTATTCTTGAACTTATAAAAAACGTAAATAAGTGTGAAGGACTAGAACAAATATATTTAACAGTAATATCAAATAATAAATCTGCCAAGAAACTATATGAGTCTGTCGGGTTTGAAGTCTATGGAACTGAGCGAAACGCAATAAAATTTAATGGGCAATATTATGATAAAGACTTAATGGTGTATTTTATATAAGTTCTTCAACTATAATGTGCGATTGCTTAAGAACAGTGATCTCTTTTTCTTTAAGTGAATGGCAGGATTGTTGAAGAAGAAAGGGTTTACAATAAGCTGTTAAATTTGTTATATTTAACCTAATCTTTCGAATGGGTAAATGGAATGTTTTACCCTCTTGTTCGAAGTAATTGGTTTCAGCATAATTAAATCAATAATTAATGACAAATCAATGCATTAGAAGGAATTTTACCGATTATTAAAGCTGGTCAAAAATCAGCAGAAATTGTACATAAAGATCCAGTTAAATTAGCTGCTTTATACTTTGCGGTAATCCAAGGGATTGCGATGCAACAGCTTTAAGGTAATAAAATAATTCCACCACCTGATGTGGAACTTATTTTGAGAATCTTTAAAACATAATAAGTCGATTGATAATGATGTTGGTTGGATAAAGATGAGAGAGGTTTGTCGCCATAATCAACATTGATCTACAAACCATATTACACCTTACTGTGAATTTAAAAGTTGATTCAAATTAACGAAATGGTATTTGGGGGCTTGCTGAATTAACAAAATCCTCTACGTATCGTCGAATTCATATGAAAAGATATCATAACTAGAGCCTACAATACCTTGCATTTGGAGGTTTTTAACATGTATCAACCAGTATCCAAGGAAAATCAGCAACTTCTCTTGGCCGGAGGTTTTGGTGGGTTATGAGAACAATAAACTTTACAGTCTTGCCGCCACCAAAGGTATTGAGACGCGATATTGAGTGTCTTAGGATTGCCTCACATACGGGTAGTGAAGCACTTAATGTTAAGGTGTGCCCGAATGGCCTTCCTGGTATTGTGTTCCAGCTTTCTACCGATGATTCAGCTGCTATAGAATGTCTTACGACCCGCTCGGCCCAAATCTCGAATATCCCCATATTGTTTCTACATGGACAAGGTGCGGAACCAAGTGTCATGCACTTCAGAAACAAGCCGTACACGACAAAACAGGTGGTCTTCAAGTCTCACGCGCTCTATACCCTGTTTGGTATGGATGCATCCTCGCTCAACCAAGGTTTTCTAGTGCCAGACCAATTTGGCGCAAAAGAGCTTGAGAATCAGCTTTTAGCCGCCAGAACAAATGCTGAGCGAATTACTCTCCTCGGCGAATTCCTGATCACAAAGCTGGAACAAACGAGTAAAAGGGATGAACTCATCGAGCAGGCACTGGGTTTTATTCGTTTCCACATTTCAACTGTCAAAGTGAAAGATTTATTGTCGACATTTCATATTTCGGAGCGTCAATTCCAAAAGCGTTTTGCCCGAGTCGTTGGCATGCCACCCCAGTTGTACATTCGAGTAAAGCGAGTGAATGAGGCACTGAGGATGATGAATACGGGGCAGTACGAACGATTTTCAGATATCGCTTACGCCCTTAATTTTTATGATCAATCGCATTTTATCCGTGACATCAAAGCGTTTTCCTGGGTTACGCCGAAAAGCATTACGAATAAGGTAAGTGAATTCCATAGCGATGACGCCGGGTCATCGTATTTATAGCAAAAATGACGGCTTTGTACAATTTTAAATCACTCTTTCCAATTATAATGGATATGTAAAACATAAAGGAGGGAGCATTACGATGCGTAAAGTCAAAATGATTAACCGAGTTTCTATTGATGGTTATTTTGCCAGTCTCAACGAAATGACTGGAGGTATGGACTGGTTCGTCCCAGATAATGACGTCGATAAAACTACTCACGAGATGGTGAAGGCAGATACGCTCATAGCAGGCAAGGCTACTTTTGAGTTGTTCGAGGCTTCATGGCCGCCCGTTCTGCAAGACCCGAACGCTCCGAAAGAATTGAAGGCGTTGGCGCAAGAGCTGACTGACATGAGGAAAATTGTCTTCTCAGAAACGATGAGGAAGTCCGACTGGGAGAACACTGAATTTTATAGTGGCGATATCACTGAAATTGTGAGGAAGCTAAAGGAAGAAGATGGATCTGACATTCTCATCATGGGCAGCGGCACCGTCGTGCAGCAACTTACTAATGCCGGCCTAATAGACGATTATGTGTTCATTATGACACCAGTCATCGCTAGCGGAGGAAAGCTACTTTTTAAAGAGGTTAATCAAAACGAGCTTACGTTCCTCAAAGCTAAGAGTTTTGCTTCTGGTAACGTGCTGCTGCACTACGTTGCTGCTGAATAGTTCAAGGGATAACAGGATCCATATGAATCACAACTCCTTTAAAAGATTTGCCGGTGCGCCCCTGTATTACTTGTAGTGTCATAGCTTCGCTTGTTAATGGGATCGAGTCCTAACCAGCCTCAAACATGTTTCTACAAGGAGGAGGTGGACAGTATTACGGACGGGATCAGCGCCCCACGGGCCAGATCGTCCTACCCCGGCTACCTTAAGCATAAAACCTATTAAAAATAGGTCAATCAGAAATGGCTTGCTGACCCTATAATACAAACGGTCCAGTTAATTGAATAAAAAGCGATGACCAGGAAATAAAGGAAATGTTCTTAGCAATTGAGAAGAAGTCCATAGCCATTGTTCGTGATAAGCTTAAGGAAACAAAAAAAGGGAGAAGACTATATGAAAAAAAAGCAGAATCATCTGCAACTACCAAATGTCGTGTCACGAGACGAATGGCTTGTGGCTCGTAAGGGATTGCTGGCCAAAGAGAAGGAATTCACTAGGAAACGGGATGCGCTGAATGCCGAGCGCCGTCAACTCCCAATGGTAGAGATTAATAAGGACTATCTCTTAAATGGTCCGTATGGTAAAACGAGTTTGCTTGATCTGTTTGAAGGGCGTCCTCAACTTATCGTGCATCACTTCATGTTCGATCCTGATTGGGAAGCAGGTTGCCCAGCTTGCTCGTTGGCTGCGGATAATATCGGCCATCTTGCGCACCTACATGCACGCAACACGTCACTGGCTCTGATCTCCCGTGCTCCGTTTTCCAAGCTCCAACGTTACAAGGAACGCATGGGTTGGAACATTCCTTGGTACTCGTCCTACGATAGTGACTTTAACTATGACTTTCACGTTACGCTGGACGAATCCATCGCTCCGATTGAATACAACTACCTGACCAAAGACGAGCTTGTTCAGAATGGAGTACCCGTTGATTCCGAACAGTCAATAGAAGTGCCTGGCGTGAGCAGCTTTCTTCGCGATGGCGAAAGAATTTTTCACACGTATACGACTTACGCCCGTGGAACTGACCTACTACTTGGTTTCTTCAACTACCTCGATTTAACAGCTCTTGGCAGGCAGGAGGACTGGGAACAGCCTCCTGGACGCAGTGACGGCAATGGCAAGACATGGCTCCGCCGTCATGACGAATATGATCACTCTGAGGAGTCGGACTCCTGTTGCCATTCAAAAAAGAGTGATTTGTAATCCACGTAGCTCATCAGTATATAAATATTAATTAACAAAACGGGCGAATGAACGGAATAAGAAGTGTGTTCGTCTTGCGAATAAGGGCAGTTGAAGAAGGATGTTTCTGTTGTTAGCGAATTGTACGAGGAGGTATGAGATATGAAGATCAATAGAATAGATCATGTGGGTGTAATCGTAAATGACCTTTCGGAAGCTAAAGCGTTTTTTCTCGATCTTGGACTTGAAGTGCAAGGAGAAGGAGAAGTGGAAGGAGAGTGGGTGGAACGGATAATTGGGCTTAATGACGTTAGAGAGACGGTTGTAATGTTAGGAGTGCCAGGCGGTCAGGCAACTATAGAACTGGTCAAATTCCATAAGCCATCAGATGAAAAAGGTATTCAGCAATCTTTTGCAAATACCTTGGGTATCCGGCATATTGCATTTGCTGTTGAAGGTATAGAAGCCGTTGTTGCCAAATTGAAAAAGAAAGGCGCGCAACTTTTTGGTGAGATACAAAACTACGAAAATACTTATAAATTATGCTACGTTCGTGGGCCAGAGGGAATTATTTTAGAGTTGGCTGAGAAAATCAAATCTTAAAGTTGTTCCTATAACGCGATTGCTGAATAACGAATCAACTTTATTCTTCGAAAAAAAGTGGAATTGTTATTTTTGTTAACAAAAAGTCGAATGATGTTTAATTTGAAGTTATAGGTAAAAAGTGTAAATTTAAAATTGAAATTTTTTTCGCCCTCGGCTCTTAAATGGGAGTAGAGGGCTTTTTTTATGTAGTTACCATTAATAGTAGCCGCTGAAAGATACATTTGGGTATTTTAAATAATAGGAGGAGCATTGTAACATGATTGGATATTACCCTCACCCATATAAAGATGAGCTTTATCACTAAGTAATTTTCTCATCCAGATCTAAGAAATCAGGAAAAAAGATCTCAAATGGATTCAAAGTCAACTGCAGCAATGGATTACCGGTTTGCCAAGTTATCCGAGCATACTTGCCTTTTTTTAGGTGCGAGAGTGGAGTTATATTTATCTGATTTCAAATTCTTTGCCGATTGACTTGAATTTTGCAAGATAAAGTTGCTATCAACTCTGATAATATCGAGCAAGTGATAAGAAACTATTACTTTGGGAGTTTGTTATATTAGAAATATAGCCTCACTCTAACTTACTTAAGGTGAACCAACCGCTGGCATTTTAAAAACTTGACCGTATGAAATTTATTGTGAAACACGTCTTTATATATAGCAACACCAAAAAATTTAAAAAGAAAGGAGAGCTGGCACGTTGCACTTACATGATATAGGAATTGAAGCAAGAAAATTATACGCATCTTTTATCCAATCCGTAGATGAGTTTCGCCCCGCTTTATGGCGGTATTGCTTGCATTTGACATCTAATGTTTGGGATGCTGAAGACCTAATGCAAGAAACGTTGATGAAGACATTCGTTTCATTAGGACAAATCAGACATCCCTTCATACCAAAATCATACTTATTTCGCATTGCCTCCAATACTTGGATCGACCAACGCAGAAAAATTCAACCGATCGAAACGAATCATTTCCCTGAAAGCATTGAAATGAAGGATCCCCAACATGATTATAGCCTACATGTACTGGAGGGGATTGAAATTTTAATTAGCTCCCTAACACCGCGACATGTTGTAGTCGTGTTATTGAGTGATGTGTTTGATTTCTCTGCTCAGGAGGTAGCCGATATGCTGCAAACAACTGAAGGGGCGGTGCATGCGATGCTTTCAAGAGCAAGAGCTAATCTGAAATCCAATGACCCAGATGGACATACGAGAAAGAGAAAAAGTTCATCCATGACAGAGAGAAACTTACCTCTTCTTTCTCAATACGTACAGGCATTTCATCTTAAAGATACAGCAATGCTAATGGATTTATATGCCCAGCATGGCGAAATTCAATTTTTGAACACGGGCATTGTCCGAGGTCGGAATTCGATTGAATCGACCATGAATTGGTCGTCCTATCCGGAATCGTTTCACACGGAATGGAGATGGTTGTGGGGAGAGCCGGTTGTACTGTTTATTGCCGATAGAGGAAATCGCCAAACCCTGTGGCGAGCACAAATTCTAGATTTTGAAGAAGGAAAAGTTGTAAAAGATAAAAACTACTTTTTCTGCAGGGAAGTCATGTTGGAGATCGCTGAATATCTTCAATTGCCAATTGATCCAGATACTCAAGCTCATTATGAACAACCATGGAAATATTCAGTTTCATGCCCCATCGGGATCAATTCGAAATAAAATGATAGAGTAGAGAGGTGGAGATACGATTGACTGATGAAAAGAAATCAGCTTTATCAACAGAAGTACCGAGAAAAGCCGGAGGAAGAGAATGGATAGGGCTGGCAGTCTTGGCTTTGCCTACTTTGCTGTTATCCATCGATTTAAGTGTTCTTCATTTGGCTTTGCCATATTTAAGCGCGGACCTTGGTGCGGATAGCACTCAACTATTGTGGATCACAGATATCTACGGGTTTATGATTGCAGGATTATTGATAACAATGGGTACTTTAGGCGACCACATCGGTCGTCGAAAACTATTGATGATTGGTGGTGCGGTATTTGGCATCGCTTCAGTACTGGCAGCTTATTCCACGAGTCCTGAAATGCTAATAACCACTCGGGCACTGATGGGGATAGCTGGAGCCACACTCATGCCGTCAACTTTGGCTTTAATTACTAACATGTTTGGTGAACCAAGGCAGAGGGGGGTGGCCATTGCCGTATGGATGAGCTGTTTTATGGGAGGGATGGCATTCGGACCGGTGATCGGAGGCGCGTTCATAGAGTGGTTCTGGTGGGGGGCGGTATTCCTGCTGGGGGTGCCGGTGATGCTTCTTCTTTTGATAACCGCCCCTATCCTGCTGCCTGAGTTCCGCAATACTGAGGCCGGCAAACTGGATCTGATAAGTGTAGCTCTGTTGCTTGCGACGATCTTACCCATTATTTATGGTTTCAAAGAACTGGCGCGACATGGCTGGCAGGGCGGGACGATTGCCGTTGCTATAGTAGGAGTGTGTTTCGGCGTATTATTCTGTTACCGACAATTCAGGCTTACCCATCCGCTTTTGGACCTGCACCTATTTGGTAATCGCACATTTAGTAGCGCATTGGTCATCTCAATGCTCGTTGGGGCGGTTCAGGGCGGAATTCTTTTTCTAATCAATCTGCATCTGCAATTGGTAGAAGGCCTTTCACCACTGATAGCGGGGCTCTGGCTCGTACCTTCCTCTCTCGCAATGATTGCTGCTACGATGCTGGCCCCGTTTCTAGCAAAACGGATACGTCCGGCTTATGTCATCGCAGCTGGACTCTTGTTCTCAGCGATAGGGTACCAGATCCTGTACCAGTTGGAAAGTACCGGGAGCCTGACGGTTGCTATCATGGGTATCGTCATGGTGATGATGGGGGTAGGACCAATGGGGGCTTTGGCGACAGATTTGATTGTTGGATCCGCTCCACCTGAGAAGGCCGGAGCAGCAGCGGCTGTATCAGAGAGCGGGGCCGAATTTGGAATTGCCTTGGGAATCGCCGCCTTAGGCAGTCTAGGTACAGCCATTTACCGCCGACAAGTACTTATTCCAGAGGGTGTACCGATCGAGTCTGCTGAGTCTGCCAGTGAGAGCATTATAGGAGCAGTGTCCACTGCTGAACAACTATATGCTCCTTTGGGAACTGAGTTACTTGGCTCAGCCCGTGAAGCATTCACTACCGGACTGAATGCCTCCGCTCTTCTCAGCACTGTTCTATTTATCGCCCTTGCCTTGGCTTCAGTCATTTTACTTAGACACGTTCGTCCGAGTGATGAAAGTTTGAATGTTCAGACCAACGAACCTCAGAATACTGAATGGGGACAAAGTAACTAAGCATATTTTTAAATCCATTGAGCGTGATATGTCTAAAGGAAGGCACTAGATCTAAATAAGGAGGTCGTAACACTATGATTATGATAGCTGGAAAATTATACGTCGCCCCGGAGTATCGGGCAAAATACCTTGAGAGTTTGGAAGAGTTTATTCGCCACACTCGTTCCAAGAAAGGATGTCTAGACTTTATCCTTGCAGCTGATCCAATTGAAGCGGGCCGTGTAAATCTGCTCGAACAATGGGAAAAGGAGGAAGATCTTAAACAACATCAAGCGACGGCAAACCCGCCAGAACCTGTGACCCCTATTATTAGCGAAGATGTAAAGAAATACGAAATCAGCAAGTCAGGTCCGGTATTTCCGTGATCATGACATAAGTCGTTGCGGACATACCTACAAACATGGAAGGGAATGATTCGACTTGTTTTCGGTTCATTCCTACCTATCTTCCCCAAATCAAACTTAAAAATGGTAGTACACAACTTGGAGCAAAATATTACCATATGTTATGCAATATAATTACAGTTTCGAATCAAACATTTACTCGAACCGACCTGATTTTTCTCTGAGGATATCGGTTCTTTTTTTTGGTTTCAAGCACCAACATCTGCTACTTTATCTCGCCTTTTCTCCTGCCCTCAAACTCATTCAAACGCCCCCATCTGCTTAACATAGAATCTTAATACCATTTATTAATAAAAATTGACTTGACACGTTTTAATGTCATATAATAAAAAGACACCATTTGGTATCATAATAGGAGGAAAGGGTTATGGAAAAAGCTGACGAAAAACGAGATGTTTTTGTAGCCATTGCAGATCCAACAAGGCGTAAATTAATAAGCATATTGGCAGGTAAGGATGAGTTGCCTCTCCATGAATTAACTCCTCACTTTCAAATGGGGCGTACAGCAGTATCGAAACATTTGATGATTCTCAGGGAAGCTAATTTAGTAAAGAACCGTAAATCAGGTAGAGAAACCAAGTACCGACTAAATCCAGAACCTTTGCAGGAAGTAAAGGATTGGCTTTCCTTCTATGAACAGTTCTGGAATGAACGAGCGGCAATACTAAAAAATATATTGGAGGAATAAAGAATGCCAAATTTATCGTTAGATTTTCAGTTTAAAAGCCCCATTAACAAAGTGTGGAAAGCATTAACTAATTCCGATACACTTGCACAATGGGTGATGGAAAATAACTTTAAACCCATTGTGGGAGATAAGTGTCAGTTTTGGAATAAAGAAATTGATTTAGTAGTGGATTGTGAAGTGTTAGTTGTAGATGAACCGTATACTTTATCCTATACATGGGTAGGTGGACCAATCGATACGACCGTAACGTGGACATTAACAGAAGACGGGGAAACAACACATTTACATCTAGATCACACTGGATTTGAAGCAAAAGGACAAGCATATAACGGTGCAAAATATGGTTGGGCATATAAAGTAGAAGAACTTCAAAAAGTGTTAGAAGAAAAATCAGCATATGACAAAGGAAGTCATAACATGGCGGCTTTCACTGAATTTTTACAAGGAATAGATCATGAAGCACATAGGGACAGAACGGAACAAATATTCAACTGGATTACCGAAAAACATCCAAAATTAGAAACAGAAATCAAATGGAATCAACCGATGTTTACTGATCATGGTACGTTTATCATTGGATTTAGTGTATCAAAAAAACATTTATCAGTTGCCCCTGAACATGTGGCAATTCAATATGTAGAAGAGGACATTCAAAAAGCTGGTTACGATTATACAAAAGAGATTATTCGTATCCCGTGGAATCGTGAAGTAGATTATGAACTATTGGAGAAAATAATTGATTTTAATATTTGGGACAAAGCAAATTGTACGACTTTTTGGAGAAAGTAATCTGACTTTATTACAAAGGAGTGAATAAGATGGCGTTCTTTCAAGATATATTTTCCATCTTTCAAAAAAAAGATTTGCCTTTTATCGAAAGTTTTCAAGAAGCAGAAGGTGTCTATACGTTTCGCTTTGAAAAATCAGAGGACGTAACTTGGAAGGCAGGTCAACACGGTTTATTTACGATCACACATCAGAAAATCAAAAATCATACCCGTCCATTTACAATCGCATCGGCACCTGAGGAAAATGTGATTCAAATAACGATGAAAATTAGTGATAATCCGAGTGAATTTAAAAAAGCGATGTTATCCTTAACAAAAGTTGATACGATTAAAATGGCCGGGCCTATTGGATCATTTTACTTAAAAGAGGATAGCCCTACAATGCTAATAGCAGGAGGGATTGGCATTACGCCATTTCGGTCCATCATACAACAAATTGAAGCAGAAGGTAATAGTAATAATAAACAAATTCAATTAATGTATTTGGATAGCAATAAATCTTATATTTTTCAGGATGAATTGGATCAAATTGCTAAAGAAACTTCCGTTAATGTAACATATCTTCATGAAAGAGATCATTTAAACAAGGAATTGGACAAGTGTATCAGTTCATACTCGAATGATGGTCATTTCTTCGTTGCAGGACCAAAATCAATGGTAGATGCAACAACCACCTATTTACAAACACAGAAGGTACCTAAGCGAAATATTAAAAAAGATGTTATGTTTGGGTATTAGTATCATGTCAACAACTCGTAAATTTAGTCATGAGTTGTTGACACTTGTTAAATTATTAACTAGGAAAGTCCTTCTCCATTCAATATTTGTTCCTTAATTTTAATTGACAGCCCCAATGATTTTATTGCTGCTGTTAGACTTAACCTAGTAGGAATATCTTTTTTACAACATTCTATGACATGTTTGATAGATTCTTCATAACAGTTTTGATTTACAATATCAATTTGTTCTATACGTTGATCGGCATATAGTTTAAAAGAGGTTTCTACTGAATCTTTATATCCATCTTCATTATATGTAATCATTCCACTTTCAAATATGGCATCATAACCAACTGTAAATGGATGACCAAATGGCATCATAGAGGAACCTTCAACACTTACTATACCATCGGAATATTTTAATAAAGCATTTACATGGGATTGTCCTTGTTTTCCGTTTGCGCCTTGAGAAAATATACAGTTCGGCTTACCCAATAGCCATGTAACGACATCAAAGTCATGGATCATTAAATCGGTAGTAATTTTATTTAGACTTAAATCCCCCCATAACGGAGGAGTTTTTCTTTTAATATGTAATGCCTTTAATTTACCTAATTTCTCTATTTGCATTACTTTGTAAAGATACTCATAAGGCTGCTCATGTTTGATAAATTGGTTAACAAAAACCTTTCTCCCATATTGATTCTCTGCTAATTGCATCGCATTCGCATCTTCAATCGTTAACGCAAAAGGTGTCTCACAAAAAACATCTTTGTCGTTTTTCAAAGCTTCAATCACATACTTTTTATGCAACGAACTTGGCAGACAAATATCAACTAAATCAATATCTGGATTTTTAAGGATAACATTAACATCATCAGTAATTGCTACATCGAGGTCTTCTTTAATCCGAGTTAATTTTCCCATATCTCTACCAAAAATTGTGATAGAATTGATATTATTAAGTTTTTTATATAATTCGGCATGGTAGACACCAAAACCAGTTCCCAAAATTCCTATATTCATTTAAATCTCCCTTTCATCATGTAATATCAAAAGTATAGCAACCTATTTATGACAACATAGTGTCATAAATATTTCTAAAAATGAGGTGTGATTATATGAGGGTTCATCGCTTAATTTCAATTCTCTTATTGGTTGAATCAAGGGGATCTATTAAAGCTAACGAATTGGCATCAAATCTAGAAGTTTCTGTACGAACCATTTATAGAGATATTGACACATTATGTGAAGCGGGTGTTCCGTTAGTAACAACTACAGGACCTAAAGGAGGAGTAAAACTTATGGATGGATATTCAACAGGAATCAAAAACCTTCATGAAGAGGATTTTATAAACCTGTATCTCAGCGGAATTGGAATACAACCTGTAAAAGAAAGTGACATGTCCATTAAACTAAATAATACTCTATTAAAATTGCAGAAAAATGTACCTGTAGAACTAGGTGATAATTTCGATACAATAAGAAACAGATTTCATTTTGATGAAAGCCCGTGGTGGGGGAGTAGTATCCAACTTGCACATATTGATACACTCTTGTTGTCAGTATTTAAATCGAAAATTCTCACTATCACTTATAAAAAGGTCAGTGGAGCATCTTCTATAAGACGGATACATCCATATGGAATAGTAGTCAAGCGAATGGATTGGTATTTAGTAGCTTATTGTGATAACAGTAAAGGGATTAAAACCTTTAAGTGCGAACGTATTGTAAAGGTGGACAGTTCAAATGAGAACTTTTATATGTCTGATAGATTCTCACTTATAGATTATTGGGATCAGAGTAAACAGGATTTTTTTCATAAATGTGCAGAAAATGAACAATATCCTGTACAAATAAAAATTCAAAAAAAATATGCACAACTATTATCAGAATTTGAAGTGATCAGCATGGTCGAAGAAGAAACAGAATTAACTATAACCATCAATTTATATAGTTATAACCATGCGTTGAGTGTGATTTTAGAAAAGGTTGCATATGTTGAAGTCATTCAGCCTTCAGAATTAAGGGTATCCATTGAACATACTCTTAAAGATGTTTTGCAAAAATACAAGCGGTTTCATTTGGAGTTTTAAGGAACTAAAGCTTTGGGATAAATTAAACTGATGAAGTATTGAGTAGATTGGAGACCAAATTATGGTGAAGTAGGTTGGTATTCATAAAAAGGTGGAGAATATGTATATGATTTCAATTGTTCCGATGAAACTTCAGGACGCTTATAAGATTCGTGATATTGACCGTTCAGAGACGATTGAACTGATTTATCATTGTATTGACGATGAACTTCATGAGAGAAAAATACTAAACGAATGCCCTAATTGGGATGAAGAGCATTACAAGGAGATAATTTCAAGGTATGAATATGAATTAAGAAACGGTGGTACAGCATACGGTGCATATGATAGAGAAAAATTAGTTGGATTCGGTGTTCTTGCACACAAATTCAGGGGCAAAGACAATAACCAACTCCAGCTAGACCTTATGTATGTAACAAGAGAATATCGAAGACAAGGAGTTGGTAGCCGAATTTTTGAAGCCTTAAGCAGAGAAGCAACTAAAAGAGGGGCTAAACAATTGTACATATCAGCTACGGAAACCGAATCGGCAGTTAATTTTTATTCAAGTCGTGGTTCAGCTATTACTCCTGATGTGGACGAAGAGCTTTTTCAAAAAGAGCCAAAAGATATTCATATGATAAAAAATTTATTAGATTAAAGGAAGTATTTGAATACAGCTTAATGCACATGTACTGGAACAAAATCATTCCCTTCTTAATAGTTAATACAAACAAAGATTGTTGCACCAACGGGGTAGTAAGTTAGATCATATCGTTTTAAGTTAAAAACGATATGTGAAGATATTGTACTATCAGGAAAGATTAGCTGGATAGTTAAAAAACATGGAGTGATAGAGGAATGGTTAAAAATCCATCAACTAATCAAATTGGGCAGTGTTTAATAAATAAAAAATCAGAACGATTACATCCTTTATATACATATGTGGAAGATATGAAAAATCAAATCAAAGCATCTGCAAGTGCAGTATACGTAATACAAGAAGATAGAGTTATAGGTGAATGGTATTCTGGGTTTAATCCTTTAACAAAACAGAAAATTGAAGAAGACTCTCGTTTTAATATTTACTCTGCTCGTAAAAGCTATATAGGGTTGGCAGTTGCTATCCTTCTTAATGACGGGAAAATAAATAGTCTGGATGACGAAGTATTAGAGTATGTAGAAGGAATAGATGAGAATATTTACAAAGGTATCACATTGCGCCATCTTGTAACGCATACACATGGTTTAAAATTTATAAATGACAAGTTGATAAGGAGTGCTTCTCCAGGAAGTGAATGGATATACAATGATGCAGGACTGTCACTGTTATATAAAATTATTCTCAGTATTTCTCATCATACGGTGAATGGTATTCTTCAAGATTATGTATTTAATCCTTTAGAGTTTTCAGAAACTGGATGGGAATCAACATATAAAAATAATCTTGTTGCTGATGTCTTCGAATTATCAGAAGAACCAAAAATTCGATTAGATAATGATACTGGATTTGAAAGAAATTTGTATGTAAGTGCGAGAGAGTTTGCTCACTGGGGCTATTTACATTTGAACAAGGGTAATCTTCATGGTAAGCAAGTTTTGCCAAGAAATTTATTTGAATTCACCACTTCCATACAAACACCGAAAGATATGTTTCATACACCTCAAAACGGATTTTTTTGGTTTAAGAATGAAAATGCTTATCTAAATAGTGAAATAGGCGAGGATTTGCCAGCAAAATCTTATCAAATTTTAGGAATATCTGGTTGTGCTTGCTTAGTTATACCAGAATATAAAGTTGTAGCAGTACGTATGTACAATAAGATTGGCGATCCAGCTGAATATGATTATTTAAGAGATATTAAGAATTTTGGAAATTTAGTAAGTTCCTTATGCAACTAACTTTCTTCGTAAAAGAAGAACAAGAAGTTATTAGCTATCATCTTTAGGGATGCTTTAGTAGAAGTTCAACTGTACGAAACTGATTAAACTTTTGATGAAAATGTACAATAAACGAGCAAATATTCGTAAGATATATTAACTTTATTTTTTTATTACAGTATAGTATAATGATAACTGTTAATTAGATTTCAATGAATAAAACAATAAATTAATCAGAGGTGCTTTTTGTGAGTGCAGTAGGTTCTAAATAGGAAAAATTAAATGAAATAAATATGATGACAAAAGGGGATTTTTATAGATTTCATACCCCTAATTTGGTCATGGATTTATTTCAATACCTATGAAGATACCTACTATACTTTATAAAGCGTGTAATAACTATGAGATAGCTATACTTTTTTTAGGTGGCTTATTTCAATGTATATGTTTAGTACACATGCCTTGTAAATGTAAAAAAAGCTGCGGTATCCCCGCAGCTTTTTTATGCTTATTTTTATTATGTAGAATAGTGAAACGAAATACCATAGATGTCATATTTAATTAAACTTCATTGGAATCTAATGGGTAGGTATCTTCATGTATGATACAAATAAATCATAGTGAGGAGCATAGAAATTGAATAAGATGACTTTTGAAAAATTGCAATATAACGAGTTAAAAGAAATAGTTAAATCTTATTGTGTAAGTGGATTAGGGAAAAAAATGTTAGATAAATTGAAACCAAGCTCAAGTATGAAAGTAGTTAAAATTCGTTTAAATGAAACGACTGAGGCACGAGCGATATTAGATGCAGTAGATCATGTGCCATTTTCAGGAGTTTCTAACATTGAAAATATCATTCAAAATCTCGAAAAAGGCATGATTCTAGATCCAAGCGAATTGGTTAGTGTATCGGATTTTTTAAGAGGCTGTAGGAAAATTAAAATGTTCATGCTGGATAAAGAGTTTTTTGCACCAGTACTAGCATCGTATTCAAATTCAATGTCCAAATTTGAAAAAGTGGAAGAAAAGGTTGATTTTTCAATCAAAGGAAATAGTGTTTATTCAGCTGCAAGTAAAGAATTAAGACAAATACGAAGAAGTATTAAATCAGTTGAAGAGAAAATTAAAGAGCGCTTAAATAAATTTTTAAATAGTAGTACCAATAAGAAGTATATTCAAGAATTCTTTATTAGTAAGAAAGACGATCGATATACAATTCCAATTAAAGCTTCATATAAAAATCAAGTTTCAGGAACAATTATTGAAGTTTCTTCTAAAGGGTCAACGGTCTTTATAGAACCGAATACAGTTACAAAATTAAACGGAGAACTCGCAAGACTAAAAGCTGAAGAAGCAATAGAGGAATATCAAATATTAGCTGCTTTATCAGGAATGATCTTAGAGAACATTTATGACATCAAAATTAATCTGGATCTTATTAGCCAATATGATATGGTGTTTGCAAAAGCGAAATTCAGCAAACACATTGAAGGAGTGGAGCCCAAATTAAATGATTTTGGGTATATAAAATTAGTTAGCTGCAAACACCCACTTTTATCAGGAGAAGTTGTACCGCTTAATTTTGAAATCGGTGAAAATTATCGTAGCTTAATAATTACAGGACCAAATGCTGGTGGGAAAACGATTGTTCTCAAAACAATTGGATTATTGACTTTGGCGACAATGTCAGGCTTTCACATTAGTGCAGATAAGGAAACAGAAATTTCAGTTTTTGAGAACATCTTCGTAGATATTGGCGACAATCAAAGTATAGAAAATGCACTAAGTACATTTTCATCTCATATGAAAAACCTTTCGGAAATAATGAGGGTATCCAATAATAATACACTTTTACTATTTGATGAAATAGGGAGTGGTACGGAACCGAATGAAGGATCTGCACTTGCGATTTCTATTTTAGAAGAGTTTTATCATATGGGTTGTATTACAGTTGCGACAACTCACTATGGTGAAATTAAACGCTTTTCAGAAATGCATAACGACTTTATGAATGCAGCAATGCAATTTAATAGTGAGACATTGGAACCAAAGTATAAGTTAATGATAGGAAAATCAGGTGAAAGTAATGCTCTTTGGATTTCTAAAAAAATGAATATACGAGAAAATGTACTACAAAGAGCAAAAGATTATATGGAAAATAAAGAGTATCATTTAGAAAGGGTGAATGAAGGTAAAACAAGGAAGCCTAAGATCGTCAAAGAGAAAACCCAAGAGAAGTATCAATATAAAAAAGGAGATCGTGTGAAATTATTAGACTATGATGACTTTGCAATTGTATATAAAGAGATAGACAATTTCTATAATGTTGTCGTGTTCTATAACGGGGAGTTTATTGAAGTAAATGTTAAGCGACTTTCCTTAGAGGTACAGGCGAAGGAATTATATCCAGTAGGATACAATTTAGAAACATTGTTTGTAGATCACAAAACGCGAAAAATGCAGCATGATATAGAGCGTGGTTCGAAAAAAGCACTTCGCAAAATTCAAAAAGAAATAAGAAAGAACAGAGGTTGAGTTAAAATGAATATTATTATTAGACAAGAATTTCCAAAAGATTATACCATGACAGAAGAAGTTGTAAAACAAGCATTTTTAAATGAACAATATAGTGACAAGACAGACATCAACTTGTAAATCGAATTAGAAAATCAGAGGCATTTATTCCTGAACTTTCATTAGTCGCAATAGATCAAGCCAATCAAATTGTTGGTCACATTCTGTTATCTAAAATTACAATCGTAGATGATGATGAGTTGGAAGTCAATTAATTCATGAGGCATCAAAAAAAGCAAAAGAGCTAGGTTACCTTTCAGTTATTGTTTTAGTCATAAAGACTATTATCCAAAGTTTGGATTTAAACAAGCTCAATTATGGAATATAAAAGCACCATTTAAAGTGCCTAACGAAGTATTTATGGCTCTAGAATTAACTGAGGATTCTCTTGAAACTGTTCAAGGTGTCGTTCATTATCCGAAAGTATTTTCTTCATAAATTTATCTCTTTTGAGCGAGAAGACCCCCACTTCCATCACTTTAAGGTGTGCAGTGATAAGTGGGGGATGAATTTCCCCTCCAGAGGAGAATTATATGCTCAGGGAGTACCACTCTGAAACACGATCAATTCTTGATTGGATGAATGATAGTAATAGAAGTTCCCCATCTTTCCTTACTACGGATGATAAATGTATAGCGACCATTAAATATTAGATCAAGTCGCTTATTAATATTCGCTAAGCCGATATGCTTTGTTGACAATAATTCGGATGGAATACCTTCTCTTAATGTATGCAGATTCTCTTTCGAAATGCCCTTTCCGCTATCAATAACCGTAACATGGATATTTTCTTCCTCTACAGCTTGAATTTTTATTTTAATGGTTAGTTCTTGATTCGATTGATGGTCTACCCCATGTGACAAGCTATTTTCAATAATAGGTTGTAACATGAATTTTAGTACTTGTTTATTCAAAAGCTTTTCGTCGTAATCCCAAATGATTGAAATAGGATGATCCGAACGTATTTTAATAATGTCAATATAATTCTGTGTGTGATGTATTTCCTCAGCTAATGTCACAGTATGTTGCTTGATTCGTAAAGAAAAATGAAGAATATCTGTTAATGTTTCTACCATCTTTGTCACTTTATTTGGTTGTCCTGTTAATGCCATGGCTCGCCAATAGATGATAGTTAATGTATTAGACAAAAAGTGCGGATTAATTTGATTTTGAAGTGCTAACAATTCAGCGGATTGTAGCTGGTACTTGTTTTCTTTTAGTTCCTTTTCTAAATTGCTTTGGGTCACATAATTTTTTAAGATCCTTTGCACAATAAGTTGATATTCGTTGTCTTTAAAGGACAATTTCTTCGTCCACTCTCCATGTTCACTAGTGGTATTTAAGGTAGAGATAATTTTGTGAACGTGTTTTGCGTTTTTTTGTGATAAATAATAAATGGTTGTTGCTCCTAATATCAATGATAATAGGACAAATAATAATGTAAACCATCTTAATTGATTAGGGATAGAATAGATAATGTTGTCTTCAATTACCGAGATATACCGAAGTTGATATTCGTCAGAGAATAGCTGATGGACAATATATGTGTTTCCATCTAACCTTATTGAATAGGCATCTTGTTGATTAGTTAAATCTAATTCAGCAGGATCTATGCTATTGCTCGTTGTATTTTCATATAGTTTCTGCTGGTTTTCGTCTAAGACGAAGATATTTTGATCTTGATAATGATTTAATTCATTTATTAAATCTTTAAAATAGCTTTGGTATATATTTAATACAATAATACCTTCCACATGTTGTGCGCTCGATTTGAAAATATTTTTGTAAATCGATATGACCGGCTCAGGTGATTCAAATGAAAACTCAGAAATGCTTCGTGTTCTCATCCATAACTCTTCCCGCTTAGAGGAATTATCGAACTCTTCCAACCATTCCGTATCATGCATGGAGCTGATGGAAGTAACACCAGCTCTAGATGTGAGTACACGATCTTTATCATTCATATAATAAATATATATGGAATGAATATAAGGGGTTGCTATTTCTTTTCGTCGTAATGTGCCTTCACCGTATTCTAAGTTTCGCTTCTGTTGAAGCGTTAAATACTCAGAGTCTAGTATATTTTGAAGTGATAGGATTATTTCTGGATTCCAATTATAGTCTAAGTGTAATAAGTGCATGTCGTTTAGAACGAGACTTGTTTGTTGGTCTAATTGCTGTAGTAGATTCAGGTTATTGGTTGTAATTGATTCTTTCATATATTTGTCGGTAATAATAATAGCAAATGATCCGAGTATGAATACCGGTATTAAAACAGGAAATAAAAAGAGGACTATGTTTTTAATTAATATTTTATTCATCGTATTTCAGCTTGGTGGTTGCTTGTTTGGCGGTACTCTCTCGGTGTTATGCCATAATATTTCTTAAACGTTCTGGTGAAATTTTTTGGATTGCTATAACCGACAAGATTACTGATTTCATACGTCTTATAGTCAAAGTCATTTAGCATTTGTGACGCTTTTTTCATTCTGATTTCAGTTAAATAAGAGGAAAAATTAGTACCTGTCTTTTCCTTGAAAAAAGTACTTAAATAATTTGGCGACATTTTGCATAGATTAGCTAGATCTCCTAGTGATATGTTAGCATAGTTATTTTCTACATATTTCTTTATGGTATCAATAATATTATCCGAATAATTACCAGTCCCTTTTGTCGAGTGAATGGTTAAGCACGTATCTAATTTCTTCTTCAAATGGGAGAATACCTCTTGCATCTCCTCATATTTACCTGGTTTAACAATATAGTCAACCACCCCAAATTTCATGGCTTCCTTTGCATATTGAAAATCTTGATAACCACTTAAGATAACGGTGTGAATCTGATTATGTTTTTGATAAATCTGTTTCGCAAGACCAAGACCGTCTATCACAGGCATTCGGATATCTGTTAATAAAACATCAATTGGATTATCGGATATATATTCAAGCGCTTTTTTACCATTTTCACAATCATGAATAATTTCAAAGCCTAGATGACTCCACGGAAAATAGTTTTTAAGACCATAACGAATTTCTTTCTCATCATCCACTAGTAAAATTTTGTACACTTTTTCTCTCTCCTCCCAGTCTAAAAAGTATCTATTTCTTCGAAATCCGTAAATAGAGACACCCTTTAATGTAAACGCTTAACTTTTTAGTGGAAATATTAATTGTAACCCCTTTTTTATATGTAAAGTCATAATATACTTAATGTAACGATTTATTATTCATTCATTTTAAAAGATAACAGAAAAAATAACAACTGTAGAAAGGAGGTTAGCTAATGAGTATGGAAAAGTTAACGGATATTGTAAGGATTTTCTGTATTCACCTCTTAAAACTAGTTTATTTAAATATGTTATGGTTCCTTTTTACGATTTTCGGCATTATCCTATTTGGGATCATCCCTGCAACATTGGCGGTTTGTAAAGTGCAACATCATCTATTAACAGAAAAACATGTCCCATCTATAGGTAGACTATTTTGGGAGACGTATAGATCACATTTCTTTAAGGTGAATCAGTTAGCAATTGTACTAGGATCGATTGGTTTCATTATTTATTTTGATATACAGTTTTTTATGGATCAAGAAGGTCTTTGGAGTTACGTCGTTAGTGTATGTTTTTATATTATTTCTGTTTGGTTCATGATTACGTTGTTGTATATTTTCCCAACTTATTTACATTATCAACTAAGTCTTTTCGGTTATATTAAATATTCTTTTATTGTAGGTATGTTAAATCCTATCAAAACAATTGGCTTTTCAATAGCGATTGTCGGTGTGGTATATCTGTCATTAGCATTCCCACAGCTATTATTCTCAATAGGAATAAGCTTAACATTATTTATTGTCATGATTATCGGGAATCATGCTATCGATAATATTCATGTATTGAAAGAGAGTTTCAGTAATTAAACGATAAAAAATTTATGAAAAAGGGGAGAATTCACATGACAAAAAAATGGCATTATTTATTTTTTGTTTTTGTTATGACTGGTTTATTAGTCGCATGTAGTTCGAGTGATTCTGCGTCTGAAACAGATGGAGATAGTAGTAATAAAGTAGAATTACGAATGCTCTGGTGGGGGTCACAAGATAGGCATGATCGTACGTTAGAAGTAATTGATTTATACATGGAAGAAAATCCACATGTAACGATTTCTGCAGAATTTACTGGTTGGGATGGTTATTGGGAGAAGATGGCAACACAAGCTGCTGGTGGCAACTTACCTGATATCGTCCAAATGGATTATAAATATTTAGCGGAATATGCTGGGAAAGGATTGTTAGCAGATTTAAACCCATACGTAGAAAGTGATGCGCTCGATTTAAGTGATGTGGAAGATACGTATATTGATGGTGGAATCATTGATGATAAGTTATATGCAGTGAATATTGGTGCCAACGCACATGCGATTGTGGTAGACAATGCGATGTTTGAAGAAGCAGGCATAGATCCACTAGAGCCAGGCTATACATGGGAAGAATTGAAAGAAAAGGCAAAAGAGCTTTCTGATAACTTAGGTGATAATGTGTATGGTGTCCATCCGGGTGCAGGCGTCATGGGATTTAAACATTATTTAAGACAACATGATCAATGGTTATACAGTGAAGATGGAACAGAACTTGGTTATGATGATGATCAATTATTAGTAGATTACTTACAGATTACCGTAGATATGTTGAAATCGGGAGCAGCAGCTCCACCTGATGTGTTTATGACAGCCGGTACAAATGTGGAACAATTTCCGATTGTAAATGAAGAAACAGCGATCGTCATGGATATTCACAGTAATCAAATCACCGCCATTGAATCAGGAGCCGGAAGACCATTAGATTTAATGCTTCAGCCTAGTTTAGAAGGTGGCGAACTCGGTCATTATATTAAGCCTGGTCAATTCTTTTCTGTAGCGGAAAGTTCAGAACAACAAGAAGAAGCTGCAAAATTTATTAGTTTCTTTACTAATAATATTGAAGCAAATGAAATATTAAATGCAGAAAGAGGAGTACCAATCGCAGGAGCGGTTCGTGAACACTTAAAGGAAAATGCATCTGATGCAGGTAGAAAAATGTTTGAGTATGTAGAGTTAGCACAAGAGCACAGTCGTGAAATTGACCCCCCGGATCCACAAGGTTCTACAGAAATTGAATCATTATTTGCAAATGAAGTGCAAGATCCGATTTATTATGGTGAAGTAACTCCTGAAGAAGCAGCCGAGAATTTCAGAAAGAAAGCATCTGAAATATTAGCTAAAGATTAATAAATAAGTATAACAAGAAGTCATCTTATTATGAGATGACTTCTACCTTAATTCCTTAATTGTTGGAGGTGTAAACATGCCAGAGCAGGCTGATGTAGCGAAATATAACAGTAAGAGTGACAAGCTGCATAAACAATGGAAGGTCGATTTGATTGGGTTTGCGTTTATTGCACCATGGTTAATTGGCTTTTTAGGTTTTATTATAGGGCCTATGATCGCATCCTTGTATTTTTCTTTTACTAATTATGATTTATTATCTTCACCTACGTGGATTGGATTAGATAATTACATAAATATGTTTACAAATGATAGTAGATTTTGGCAAGCAATAAAGGTAACATTTATCTTTGTCTTTGGTAGTGTTCCTCTTAAATTAGCCTTTGCCTTATTTGTGGCGATGTTATTTAATACAAAACGTCGAGGCGTAGGGTTATATCGAACGTTATACTATGTGCCCTCTATTCTTGGAGGAAGTGTAGCGATAGCGGTAGTGTGGAAGCAACTGTTTGGTCGTGATGGTGCGATCAATGATATTTTATCATTGTTTGGGATTCCTTCGGTTAGTTGGGTAACGAGCCCTGACTTTGCACTTTCCACACTAATCATTTTAGTTGTTTGGCAATTCGGCTCACCAATGCTTATTTTTTTAGCTGGTTTGAAAGCGATACCGGCAGAATTGTATGAAGCAGCAGCTGTTGATGGAGCTAGTCCGCTTCACCAATTTATCAAAATAACAATTCCTATGTTATCGCCAGTTATCTTCTTTAATTTAGTGATGCAGACGATTCAAGGGTTTATGGCATTTACACAAAGCTTCTTGATTACGGAAGGTGGACCAATGGATCGTACATTATTCTATGCTGTGTATTTATATGAGAAAGCTTTTGCCCATTTTGATATGGGGTATGCATCCGCATTAGCTTGGATATTATTATTAATTTGTGGTATCTTTACGGCATTTATCTTTCGTACAGCTAAAAGCTGGGTCTATTACGAATCGGAAGGAGGTAAATAAGGATGAAAAGACAGAAAAATCTCAAAACACTTATTTATCACGGATCAATTTGGGTATTAGGTCTGTTTATGATTTATCCCATATTGTGGACCATTGCGAGTTCCTTGAAACCTGAAAATGAAATATTTCGCAATGCAGCATCCTTAATTCCTTCAGAAATTAGATGGGGCAATTATTTACAAGGGTGGGAAGGGTTTGGTGATCTTAGCTTTGCCACTTTTTTCATTAACTCGACATTTGTAACTACAATGGTCGTGATCGGGACCTTATTATCATCGACATTAGTTGCTTTTGGATTTGCAAGGGTGAACTTCCGATTTCGAATGCCATTATTTGTATGTATGATTATTACGTTAATGTTACCTCAACAAGTAACGTTAATCCCCCAATATATTTTATTCCATAAACTTGGTTGGGTAAATACTTACTTACCGTTAATTGTGCCGGCATTTATTGGTGGGATTCCATTTTTTATCTTTTTAATGATTCAGTTTATCCGTGGTATCCCTCGTGAATTGGATGAAGCGGCATATATGGATGGTTGTAGTACGTTCGGGATATTTTGGCGTGTGATCTTACCTTTAACGACGCCTGCTTTAGCGACGGTTGCGATCTTTTCTTTCTACTGGACTTGGGATGATTTTATGACACCATTAGTTTATTTGAATGATACGAAACTATATACTGTTGCGTTAGGTTTGCAGATGTTTTCCGATCCTGCATCTTTATCTGCTTGGGGACCAATGTTTGCGATGTCTGTGGCATCGATTATTCCGCAGTTACTAGTATTTTTATTCTTTCAAAAATATTTAGTAGAAGGAATTACAGCTGGTGGTGTCAAGGGATAAAGGTAGGGTAAATAACTGTCGAAAGTGTGAATGGATCAGACTTTATTCAAACCAACATGTGTTGGCTTTGAAGTAAAGTCCCCCTTTGTATGTTTGTTTAAATATATGGAAAAGTCAACAAATTTTTAAATCAATCAAAGTCCGATCCTGAGCATGAAATTTGAAGAGGACTGAACTTAATGAGATAGTTACTTCAATATAAAGGAAGAAGGTGTAAACAATGGAGTCAAATAAAGTCATTGTTGCTTTATCTGGCAGTATAAGAGGCAATTCATCAACTCAAAAGTCACTGAAAAGTCTTGAAAAATACATGCCGAAGGAGTTTGACTACATCATTTATGATGGCCTTCAAAAACTTCCTCATTTTAATCCGGAACTAGATGAGGAGACACCTCCCGAAGAAGTCCAATCTTTTAGATTACTGTTAGATAAAGCAGACGGCGTGGTTATTTGTACACCTGAATATATAAAAGGTGTACCGGGAGTTTTAAAAAATGCGTTGGAATGGTTAGTATCATCAGCAAATCTATACACAAAATCAGTAGCAATTATTACTTCTTCGGGAGGAGGGGAAAATGCACATCAAGCATTACAACTTAATTTAAATATGCTTAATGCTGATGTGTCTGAAGGTCGTACATTATTAATCTCAGGTGCCAATAGCAAACTGAGCGAGAGCGGGGAGTTTGCAAATCACGAAGTTGTTAAATCACTTAAGGACTTAATAAGTAATTTAATAGAACAGACCAAGTAAATATTTCATCACTAGCAACAAAAAGATCGTCAATTTTGGCGCTCTTTTTCTTTGATAAAATTCATCTTCTGAAGGAATCTTCGCATGAAGTGATGGTACTCTTCCAAAATACACTGGACTATTTTGGCTATCTTTTCAAGTAAACCTCCATAGAAAAAATTACCTTTTTATCAGTAATTCTATTTTTGAGTTTTTTATTGGTAGACTTGTTTATTATTGCATATATGTTAAAACAAGGGACTGTGCCTGCATTTTTAGTTCATGGAATAATTGGTATGGTGGCTACCTTAATAGCCCTAAAAAAACAAGTAAAATCTATGGCAAACGTAAAATAGATATCAAACCAGCCTTTGGATTGTTGAAGGTTAATATTCGTTTACTCGTATTTAAGTGAGAGGAAAAGCCAAAGTAGAAAAAGAATTGGTATTTGCATTCATTGGAAGTACATCACCATAGAGTAGCTAATAGGAATAGAATCATTTTAACTGACGCGAGGAGCAAAAAATTATAAACTCTCATCGAATAGAAGAAGTTATTAATAAACATTTGACATTGTAACGGTATCCTTGACCAGTCTAAAGAAAAATTGGTTTAGAAACTACAACATCGTGTTAGCTTACTCGTTTTGATAGAGCTCTTCATCTTTATGCTAAAATGAGTGGTGCAATATATTTTAAAGGAGGCGTAACATTGTCAATCAAATATGCTCATACAAACATTGTAGCTAAGGACTGGCGGAGATTGGCTGACTTCTATGTTAATGTTTTTGATTGTAAGTACTTAGATCCAGAAAGGGACCTGTCGGGCAAGTGGATCGAAAATGTGACGAAAATTGATAAAGTTAGAATCAGGGGAGTACATCTTGCTTTACCGGGATACAGGGAAGGAGGACCTACTTTAGAAATATTTGAATACACTCCAGAAAGCCTTCGAATTCAACAGC
Organism: Gracilibacillus salitolerans; assembly: GCF_009650095.1. GTDB lineage: Bacteria > Bacillota > Bacilli > Bacillales > Amphibacillaceae > Gracilibacillus > Gracilibacillus salitolerans. Next base: position 302,264 of record NZ_CP045915.1, read on the forward strand.
CGCCGCAGATAAATGATCAAGGTTTTACACATATTGCATTTGTTGTTGATAATGTGGCTGAAGTTTTAGCTAAGGTCATTAAAAACGGTGGCAAGAAATATGGAGAATTAGTAAAAAAGGAATACGATTCTCTCGGAATATTAACAGTGGTTTATGCAGTAGATCCAGAATGCAATATTATCGAAATTCAAAATTGGGAGAAGTGAATGATAAGGCAATTTTTGGCGGTAAGTTCAATTTATATAATTAAAAGAACCAAGCGAGTTAATCAACACAATTGGTTCTTTCCAACTATTCGTTATCTTCTTCTACATATTTTTTTAGAGCAGATAGTTTAACGTCCCAATACTGTTCAAAAAACATAAGCCAAACTTTTATTTCAACAAGTGGTTCTGGTTTGAGCGTATATCGAATTTCACGTCCAACTTTTCTACTAGTAACAACGCCAGCATTTGATAAAATATGGAGGTGCTTATTAACAGCGGTACGGCTTATTGGGGAATAATCTGTTATTTCGGCAATAAACATTTCCTTATTATCAAGTATTTTTAAAAGGGTCCGTCGGTTAGGATCGGAAATAGCTTGAAAAACATCATGTTTAGCTTGGTCAGACATACTACGCCTCAATATATGTTGGTAGTTTCTCTTTTGCAATTTGATCCCAACCGCCATCCATGGTTTCGCGAATTTTTAATTTTTCTTCGATCAAATCATTTCATACCTCCTACAAATAAATAACACCTATTAGTGTCAAATGTGATTCTCTCATTTTATATTTAAGTAATATCAAAAGATTTAACTAAAACTTAGCTTGTTCAATAGAAATCAACCAATTAAGCCATGCTATCAGCCGAACATTGTCACTTGCATTGATGTTCTAAAATGAAAGAGAAAGCTCTTTTATTTATTAAAAAATTGTTAGGGGAGTTACTAGGATTAACTTTTTAAGTAAAGGAGACATCTCGGTTTAGGCAGCAGAGCTAAAAGGGGAGGATAGGACATTTGGCAATTATCGCGAGACAGAAAGGAAAGGGTGGATTTATGACGGAGAAAGTTCGATCGGAAAAGGAAATGCATGTGATTGAAGTACATCAGTTAAAGATGCGCTACGGGAGAGTTGACGTGCTGAAGGGTGTGAATTTCAACGTAAGACGTGGCGAAGTGCTCGCTCTTCTTGGTCCCAATGGTGCAGGAAAGACGACTACCATTGAAATTCTTGAAGGTTTCCGTATTCCTTCAGGTGGGGAGGTCAATGTTTTAGGTGTCTCTCCAAAAGAAGGAGATGAATCGTGGCGAGCACAACTAGGTGTTGTCATGCAGTCTTGGAGAGATCATCCGAAATGGAAAGTGCATGAATTGTTAGAGCATTTAGGTAGATATTATGAGCCGTATGCTACCACAAATCGCTCACGACCAATGGATGCTGGTGAATTGATGGAGAAAGTCGGTCTGCAAGAACAATCGAATCAAAAGGTGAGTAGCTTGTCCGGTGGTCAGCGCAGGCGGTTAGATGTAGCCATCGGATTGATCGGCAATCCTGAAATTCTGTTTCTAGATGAGCCGACTACAGGATTCGATCCGCAAGCTCGTCGTGATTTTCATGAGGTGATTAGGCGCTTGTCAGTGTTTGAGGATACTACGATTTTATTGACTACTCACGATTTACATGAAGCTGAGAAACTGTCCGATCGTATTCTGATTCTAGCAGATGGCAGAATCGTTGCTAATGGTAGTGCCGAGCAATTGGCCGAGCAAGTAGCTGGTGCTTCTGATGTGCGGTGGATGGTGAACAATGAACGCTTCCGACAAGAAGTAACGGATGCACCTTCATTCGTCCAAAAATTGTTTGAAGAGCATGGTGATGCTATTACCGATTTGGAAGTGCGCAAAGCTAGCCTAGAAGATACCTATATTAAAATGGTTCAACAGATAAAAAGTAACGGAAGTTTGGACGATACACTGGCTAACTTTGAGGAGGGAGCAGAATGAATCCTGTCTTACATGCGGCTAAACTAGGTGTACTGCGCGGCTGGATCGAGTTTAAACAGATGCTCAAAAGTCCTCAAGAGTTTGGCTTTAATATCATTATGACTATTGTGTTTTTGATTGTGTTGTATTTTCAACGGAATAACACAATTGAAGGAACTGATATGGCACTAGCGATGTTTGCACTTCCGAGTATACTTGGAATGCTAGTTGTTTTCGGTGGTTTTATGGGTGCTGCTACAACGTTAACATTTGAGCGGGAAGATGGAACACTACTTCGAGCAAAGGCGACACCGAATGGTATGGTTAGTTATTTGATCAGCAGAATTATTAGTGTGACGACTTATTCTCTAGTAAGTGTGATCATGTTGCTGATACCTGGATTGTTTTTAATTAAAGGGTTGGCAGATACCTCTTGGAGCGGTTGGTTGATGCTGTTATTTATTTTTATCATTGGCATATTAGCTACTCTCCCTTGGGGAGCTGTTGTTGGATCATTGGTTAAAAGTACTAGTTCTTCCTTTAATTTGACGATGTTGCCGATCGGTGCCTTGACAGCAATCTCTGGTATCTTTTATCCGGTCACTAGTTTGCCAGATTGGTTACAAGTCATTGCTCAGATTTTCCCCGTTTATTGGCTAGGTCTTGGCATGCGGGCGGCATTATTGCCGGAAACTGCTGCACTGGCTGAAATTGGAGAATCCTGGCGCTATCTCGAAATGTTCGGAGTGCTTGGCATTTGGATTATTGCGGGTTTTCTGATCGTCCCAAGAATATTACGTCGAATGGCACGCAAAGAATCCGGCTCTACCTTGGAGAAACGCAAGCAAGAAATGATGTCCCGTGGTTATTAAACAGAATTTTGAGATTAAAATTAATGAGCTTGACCCTTTGGCTTTTCGTTGTCCGAAGGGTCTTTTTGTGGTAATAATATCATAGGGTTATTACCTCATTTTTAAATATGGTAGAAGTTTATTATAGCTGAGCTTTTTATGTTAACACCAAAATATCATATTAAGTGTGGATTTCAAAATAAGGAGGGATACTATGGCTAATGAAAAAATATATTCTTTAGAGCCGATTGTTGATCAACGATCTCGTGTTCTAATCCTTGGCTCTATTCCGGGGCAGCAATCCTTGATGAAACAGCATTATTATGGTAATTCACGAAATCATTTCTGGCCGATATTATTTGAAATTTATGAGAAAGAGTGGATTAATGACTATGAAGAGAGAATTGAATTTTTGCGTAATAAACAAATTGCTCTGTGGGATACTATTGGATCCTGCTATCGAGAAGGTAGTTTGGATTCAAAAATAACAGAAGCGGAACCTAACCCAATAGAAGAATTACTAGACACATATCCTAATATCCAAAGAATAGGGTGTAATGGTACGAAATCCTATCAAGTCTTTCGTAAATATCTTTCCTATTTGATAGAGCGGGTTAAAGTGACTAAGTTACCTTCAACAAGTCCAATCCCTGGTCGTTATAATAAAACTTTTGAAGAAAAAGTGGATATATGGAAGGAACTATTGGAGATTTAATGGTTAATAGAGCAGGTGATAAAGCTTATCAAAAGACTGATTTCATTTAAGGGTTTGAGACACTATTACTACTATCTATATAGAGAAAGAAGGATACTAATAATGATCATAAAGAATGCAGCAACATTGAAGAAAGACTATTTTATTTCTTATATGAAGCTCATAATGAATACAATGAAGTGTTCCATTCATCAGGCAAAAGAAATGACATTTGATCGACTATTTAAAAATGATCCAGAGCGATTAGGTACAACAAGTTATCAAGAATTTCTTATCGCATATGAGGAATTAAAAGGATGTTAAATAACATCCCAGCGAGAAAACTCCTCGCTAGGATGTTATTAAAAACTATTATATGCTACTATGCTTCTAGTGTATCTCCAAATAATCAATCAAAGCATCCCACGTATCGTCATCAGATGTTACAACGAGCTCAATCTCTTGATCTCCAGTTCCATGGCTGACATTGTCTATCGTATAGACGGCTGGGTTGTTTCCGCCGTAGTAGAACGTACCTTTTGTCTCTCCACCTATTTTTAAATCGACTCTGGCCATGTTGGAATTGTTTGAAGCACCACGGAGTGAGAAACTATGGGTGCCATTTGCAAAATACTGCGTGTATTTAACTGAATCATTATTGGCATATAAACCGACCCCGTTGAATGGTGAGCTGATATTGCCGGTATACTGACCGCTTTTCGTCATATCTTCCGCTTCTACTCTTGTAGTGTTACCATCTTCACCGTCACCGCCGGATCCTCCGCCGATAGTAAGTGTATTACTATACACATCAGCGCTACCACTACTTTGATAACCTTCTACCGTCAGCGCAACTTCATACATGTTACCCATTTCCATTCCTAAACTTTCCCATGCTTTAAAGTGTTCGCTAACAGATATAGTCCCGCTCGTACGTTTCGATCTCCTAACACTCCAATACTGCTGAAAAGTTGCCGTACCTATAATGGAAGGTTGGTTAGTTCGAGTAGTTTCATAGATGTCATAGGTGCCACCGTCAACGGTAACGGTGCCCTTTGCTGTTCCACCTGGTGGACGCCAGTCGCCCCAGCTATCGACGATATAATACTCGACGAGCGGGTCAACCGTCCACCCGTAGACCGTTAAATAGGAATTGCCGTTTGGCTGATAGTTTGCTCCATAGTTTATCGATATATTTCCAATTTCCTGGTGTGTCTGTGTCTCATCAAATTTCTTGCCTTTGCGGAATAATATATTGTTGACATTATTCCACTCGGCACTGAACGTACCACCGCTATTGAGTGTCATACTTCCGGATCCACCACTGTCTTTCCAGAATTCATAATCGTAGCCATCATGGGTGCCAGTTTCATTGCTAGTGACCGCTGCATTTACATTTACTGCAGGAATTGTGAGTGCAAAACAAACTAACATGACAAAAAGAAGCTTCATACTTTTTCGTTCCATCGAATTCCTCCTTTTTTTATAATGCAATTAGTCCTTACGATGATGCTGTGCAGACCTTAAGTAGGTCACATTCTTCTTAACACCTCCTCTGTAATTTTGTAAGCGATTTCTTTGGTGTGCTTTGATAGTACCAAAATTATTTGGTAATTTTAACCATAAAAACTATATATGATATTTAAGAAATTAAAGTTTTAATGGCGAGGTAATTGATAGATATCATTTACTGAGTGTAGACACGGAAGGTTCAATTAACTATAATTATCCAATTTTAACTTTACATATTAATATAACTCAATTAATATATAAATAGTAATGATTACGATTTGTTTGATTGGAGGAGATGTAAAATGGTGAATCGGAACATATTTTTATGTATATGTATAGCAATAATCCTTTCTGCTTGTTCAAATTCCACAACGGATAATGCTGAAATCGATAACACAGAGTTTGAAGCTGAAACGATAAGTTTAATAGACGATTTGGGAACAGAGTTAGTATTTGACTCACCACCAGAGAGGATCGGTTGTTTAACTGAAATATGTGTTGACACTTTAAAACAATTGGGGCTAACCCCTGCTGCTGTAACAGGTGATGGTATTACAAGTGAATCAGAATTTTATGGTAATGAAGCTATATCAATTCCAATGATAGGAGGTTCTTTTTTTGAACCGAATGTGGAGGATGTTTTTGCTCAAGAGCTAGATCTCGTAGTAGGCCTAGGAGGAGTTCACGAAAACATTAGAGAAGCCCTAGGAGATAAAATTCCATTGTATATTGTGTCACCAGAGACGTATGAGGATTCACTTCAATTTGTAATGGACTTAGGACAAGCTCTTGATAAAGAGAGTGAGGCTGAACATGCCGTTCAATCATTTGAAACACATCTTGAAACGCAAATGGATCGTGTAACTGAAAAGCGAACCGCACTAATTATGTACGGATCTGACACTAATTTTGGAATAGATACGCAAACATCTGTTGTAGGTTCTATGTTAGCGCAAATAGCTAATTATCCTTGGACAACCGATAATGGTGATGGTGGTCACAGTAGTGGAAGTGCACAATTGTCTTTAGAAGAGATCTTGAAGGAAGACCCAGACGTTTTGTTTTTGGAAACCTTTAGTTTTGGGGACGATGATCCATCTCTTTCCGAGCAATTGGCGAGTAACCCTGTTTGGGGAGAACTAAAAGCTGTAAAAACAGATAATGTTCATGAAGTTCGAACAAATATCTGGGCAAATGGCCGTGGAATAGGGTCGTTAACGATTATTTTAGATGAGGCAATGGAACTTTTGTATCCTAATTTGGAATCGTAAAAAATGACAAACAAGAGAATACACAAATCGATTTATATAGGGTTGGCGTTTTTTCTTTCAATAATATGTATATTCATCTTGTCATTGCAATTAGGCGAGCCAAGACTAAATTTGGTTACCTTAGGCAAGGTTCTAACAAATCAATTCGATGTTGAGATTCACCGGATAGTCGTTTGGGAAATTAGGATGCCACGGTCTATTATGGCAGTTATGGCTGGAGGGATGCTTGCCTTAGCTGGACATATCTTACAAGATACCTTCCAAAATGACCTTGCTACCCCTGAATTAGTTAGTGTGACTGCAGGATCATCTTTTGTAATGGCTTTTATCACCGTTTTTGGTTTACCAGTCTTATTTACAGTACAACCTTTTCTGGGGCTTTTGGGTGGCCTTATTGCAGGTGGAATAGTTATAGCAAGTGCCAAAAATTCTTTTAAAAGAGGAAGTATCATTCTACTTGGTACAGCTGTTTCTGCATTTTTAAATGCTCTTATCATTATTATTATTGTTTTAGGGAAAGAAAACCAAATAGGGTTATTATTTTTCTATTTGGCTGGCAGCCTGTCTGCTCGAAATTGGAGCCATGTTTTTAACTTGCTTCCTTGGTTCATCATTTTTGTGCCCTTAGCATTAGGGAGTGCAAGAAGTCTTAATGTGCTTCGTTTAGGAGATGAAGCAGCGGTAGGTAGAGGAGCATCTGTATTTAGAATGAAGATCCTACTGCTTGTGATTAGTGCAGGTTTAACAGCGGTTATAGTAGCTAATTGTGGACCAATCGGATTTATATCGCTTATTACACCACATTTAACCAAGCGCTTGCTTCGGACATCAAATGCAGCACTAGTATTACCTATAACGGCTTTATTAGGTGCACTTCTCCTTCTAACAGGAGACTTGTTAATGCGTACTTTGTTTTATCCAATAGAACTGCCTGTTGGTTTGTTGACGACTGTTATAGGTGGTAGTCTTTTTCTTGTACTGCTCTATAGAAGGAATGTGAGGACATGAGACAAAAAGATTGGCAGCTTAACGTTATTTTAATCATAGGTATTTTGGCTATTGGAATTGCGACGATGCTTTTTGGAAAAACACCTATTTCGTTATCTGAGTTGTTGTTAATTTTTAAGGGAGATGAAGCTAGTCCAGTTGTAGAACAAATTGTAATGCAGCTTCGTTTACCACGTTATATAATTGCTGTACTTGCAGGTTCTATGCTTGGTTTGGCGGGCGTTATTTTGCAAAGTATTACTAAAAATCCTCTCGCCGAGCCAAGTATTATCGGGGTAACCAGTGGCAGTGTACTCGCTGCAGTGTTAGCTATTACAATTGCCCCCTCATTTTTAACAACTTCAAGTGTATTACCTGTTTTTGCTTGCGTAGGTGGTTTAATTGTCACTCTTTTGGTGTTTTATGTGAGTAACAAAGCGGGGAATGGAGGTGTACATATTGCATTAATTGGCGTGTTGATGTCTTCCATTCTCCAGGCTACCACATCTTTTATCCTCTTAACGAGACAAGAGGCAATGGGGAGCGTTTTACTATGGGTCATTGGCTCTTTAAATGGAAGAGTTTGGATGCATGTTTATATTATTCTCCCGTTCGCTTTAATCGGTATTACACTTGGGGTATTATCAGCAAGTTTAACGAACGGATTACGATTAGGTGATACACAAGCTTCTCTTTTGGGTTTATCCGTTAAGAAAACACGTCTATTTTTACTTGGACTCTCAGCGGTTCTGACTGCAGGTGCTGTATCGGTTGTGGGTGCAATTGGATTTATCGGATTAATAGGCCCACATCTTGCCAAACGTTTTGTTGGAGAGGATGCTCGTAAAAGTTTTCCATTGAGCATTTTGATTTCTACTTTAATACTATCAGGCTCAGACTTTATTGCTCAAAACTTAGTTGTTGCTCTTCCAATTCCGTCATTTAATCAAGAAGCTCAACTGCCTGCTGGCGCGATTACAGCTCTGCTAGGGGCACCGTTTTTTCTTTATATTCTTCGCAAACATGTAGTGAAAAGAGGGAATTAATATGAATTCTGAAAAAATTTTAGCAAAAGAGCTTTCTTTTTCTTATGGAAACAGTGATATCTTAAAGGATATTAATGCCGTGATTAACAAGGGTGAGATTACGGTATTGCTTGGGGTTAATGGGAGCGGTAAATCAACTCTATTAAAAACAATAAGTAGATTACTAACGGCAAAGAAAGGAACTATTTATCTTGATGGTAAAGATATTGCTAACGAATCGAATCGAAGCATTGCTAAGAAATTGGCTATGTTGTCGCAAATTAATGAAACGCTTGACATGACAGTGTATGAGTTGGTTGAGCAAGGCCGATTTCCACATGCCGGGGCACTAAAGATGCTTCGTAAGCAGGACCATCAAGCGATCGACAATGCTTTAGAACGAACGAGCCTTCAGCACCTTCAACATCATTTTTTGAATGAACTATCAGGTGGAGAACGTCAACGAGCCTGGTTAGCTTTGGCACTGGCCCAAGAAACGGAAGTACTTCTATTAGACGAGCCGACTACCTTTATGGACGTGCATCATCAAATTAATATATTGAACCTGATAACTTCACTCAATAGAGAGGAAGGAAAAACGATTGTGATGGTACTTCATGATATCAATCAGGCACTGGCTTATGCGGATCGGGTCATTGTATTAAGAGATGGTCGTATTTATAATAGCGGGCCGCCACTAAAAGTCATTACTCCAGACATGCTTTTTGAAGTTTTTCAGGTTAAAGCCAACATAATAACTGATCCAGATTCTCATCATACTGTGTACGTCCCATATTCTATAATATAAAAAGAGGAATAAAAGATATTATAGTGGTTTAGTTTACTTTTTTAGTCAGATATCAAATATAACAAAACAAAGAGGATGCTCTACAAGTTGTTATGCACCAACCTTTTGGGCCATCCTCTTTTTGAAAATATTATGATTTTTCTCCATTATCAGCTAACAATGATAAAAATTCAGGAGGAAAGATAACCGGTTTTTGCTCATTGCCATTAAGGTGATCGTCTTCTTTGAGTTGATTTACTTCCTTATGAATTCTCTCCATTCGTTCATCTAACTCATTTGCAGAAACTGCAGCATCTCTTAAATCATCACGTAATGCTTTAGGGATAGATTTGTTATATTTATAGTAGATTTTATGTTCCAAACTTGCCCAGAAATCCATTGCAATTGTTCTAATTTGAATTTCAGCATAAACATTTTCTACCCGGTCTGACATAAAAATAGGTATCTGTACTATTAAGTGAAGACTTTTGTATCCATTTGGCTTTGGATTTTGTATATAATCTTTTTTTTCGATCAAAGTAATATCTTTTTGTTCAGTTAGCATATCTGCTACTCGATAAATATCAGTAACAAACGAACAATTTATTCGAATTCCGGCAATGTCACGGATGTTTTCCTGAATTAACGGAAGGTTTAAAGGCAGCTTTTTCTTTTGCACTTTTTTGAAGATGCTTTCAGGTGATTTGACTCGCGATTTCACATGCTCAATCGGATTGTAATCATGAATATGTTGAAATTCCTGTTGTAATATACTAATTTTTGTACTTACTTCTTCCACAGCAAACTTATAGGCCATCATAAATCGTACCATTTCTGTTTTCCAATGCATGACATTTTTCAGTTCTATTGAAGTATGTTCCATGTTGATTGTGAAATCTCCCTTCTGATTCAACAGCTTATCTATACAAAAGTACTAAATAATTATTTTGCTAAATCTACTTCTATTATCATAAAGTCATCAGCCCAAGTCAAAGAAAAGATTGAGGAAAAAGTGTGAAAAAACTATGAAGTTGGGTAATGCAGTGCCTTCCTTTTACAAGTACCCTTCCGCCACCCATATAGGAGAGATATACTTTTCTTTAGGCAGACCATATAGGATGCATTATTACAAAATAATGGATGATGGAGGGTCTAACGATGTGATTCTGATTTTTACATACAAGAAATATTCTTTCCTGTCGAATTCTCTTATGTAATGAGAAAACGGGGAGGAATTTTTTATGTTAAAGAGATTTAGAAACCTAATTATGGTTATGGTTGTTGGAGTCCTAATGATGATTTCAGCTCCAACACTTACAGAAGCTGCGATGGGGGATCGCATACTAGCTAATGGATCAACAGGGTCAGATGTAGCTGAATTACAAGATTACTTGATGACAAAAGGAGTATTCCCATACCATACCTCAACAGGGTACTATGGTGATATCACGGAAGAAGCAGTCAAGGATTTTCAGAAGAAACGAAACTTGAAAGTAGATGGTATTGCTGGTCCACAAACGAACAACGCGGTACAAGTGTTGCGAAAGGGCGACATTGGCAAACAAGTTATACACATTCAATACCAGTTGAAGGAAACAGGGCACTACAATTCAAGTATAGATGGTATATATGGATCCGGCACAGTGAGCGCGGTCAAGAGCTTTCAAAAACAACAAGGTCTAGCAGCCGATGGAATTGCAGGACCGAATACAAGATCAGCGTTAGATAGTTTAAGTGAGCGTGGTTCAGTTGCTGGAAAGACAATGACGGTGGAAAGCACAGCGTATACGGCAGGTTGTGACGGTTGTTCAGGTGTGACAAAGATGGGTCTTGATTTGAATACATATCCTGATGCGAAAGTGATCGCAGTTGACCCTAGTGTCATTCCACTTGGGTCTATTGTAGAAGTGGAAGGATATGGAGTTGCCATTGCAGCGGACATTGGCGGTGGTATAAATGGTAAATCAATCGATGTGTTTATTCCTAACCGTGACGATGCCCTCCAATGGGGACGTAAAGACGTACGAGTGAAAATAATTGAATAATTTATTTAAGCTGCTCCGTTTTAGCGGGGCGCTTTTTTTTATGAATGTTCGCCAAAAACTCGTTACTTTGGTGATGAGATGAATGGCGAACGGTTTTGACAGATCGTATGTTCTAATTTAAAATAATAAACAGGAACATATGTGTGTATTTTTTAGGCGAATGATGCCATTAGTTTTAAATCGTTTGTACAAGCTGCTTGAAGAAAATAGTGGGAGGTGAGGAATATGTACCGTACCCAACAAATTCGCATTAAAAAAGGGCATCGGCTCTATCCTTATTGTGATCATATCACGTTTTTAGCGAAAAACCTTTACAATGCCACCAACTTTCACATCCGTCAAATTTTTACAGCATTTGGTGAAGAAAAAACCCTTCAACCACTACAACAAGAAGTTTTCGACCTCATCGAACAACACCTTCCACAAATGAATGCAATCAAAAGAAAAACGGTAGAGAAGAAACGGGAAAAAGAATTAAAAAAGCCCATGGATCAACGCAAAGAGATCAAAGATGCCATGTTATTTGAGTATCCATCTTCTCAACATAAATGGCCTTCTTATGCCTTTTTAGATGGATTATTTAAAGCGTCAAAGAATGAGGATTATCTAGCATTACCTGGTCAAGTCAACCAACAAATCATGAAAATGGTGTTTCAAAATTGGAAGGCTTTTTTTGCCAGCCTCAAAGACTATCAAGTAAATCCTCACAAGTATACCGGTAGACCGAAACTCCCCAAGTATGCACCGAAGAATGGAAGAAAAACGTGTCTATTTTCCAATCAAGTATGTAAGGTGAAAGACAACAAATTTTTAAATTTTCCCCATATAAAAGAAAAACTGAATATTGGCAAGATAGGTCTGAAGGGGCAACTCCAACAAGTGAGGATTATACCGACTTATGGTGAATACACGGTTGAAGTGGTCATGGAAGAAGCGGAGAAAGAGCCAGTAGATCTTGATGAAAAGCATGTCATGGGGATTGATCTAGGTATTAATTGTTTTGCAACCATTGTCGATAATACAGGTTCCTCTCCTGTTATTATCAAGGGCAAAACGATCAAGAGTATCAATCAATATTATAATAAACAACGTGCACACTATTACCGAGTTTTACGAAACGGGCAGGGACCAAAAGACGGTTCCTTCCATAGTAAACGATTGCAGCGACTAGACCAAAAACGTTATTTCAAGTTAAAAGACGCCTTCCATAAAGCAAGTTTCCATATCGTTCAGTTAGCACTGGCGCGCAAAGTCAGCACGATTATCATCGGGGTGAATAAGGGATGGAAAAATAAGGTGAGCCTTCGCAAGCAGGACAAACAACACTTTCGATCTCTCCCCCATACGATGCTGATTCGTATGGTCGAGTACAAAGCAGAACAATATGGCATCCATGTTCAGCGCCAAGAAGAAAGCTACACATCAAAAGCTAGTTTGATGGATATGGATGAACTGCCCATCTATAAAAAGGGTGTTCAAACGAATGTTGTGTTTAGTGGCCGCAGAATCAAACGGGGGTTATATCGCACCAAAGAGAACACGTGCATTCACGCCGATGTGAATGCAGCGGGAAATATCATAAGAAAAGTAGTCCCTAACGCTTTTGCCGATGGGATAGAGGGCGTTGTGTCCCGCCCACTAATGTTAAGCATCGTTTGAAGTTGATACATTAGAAACTCGTCACTTTAGTGATGAGAGGTTCATGGAGAAACAGATGCTCTCATACGTATCAACTGTAGCATACAGTCATTTCAATTAGATCCCGCCCATGTCCTCCCAGCTTCTGGATGTTACTCTACTAGCTGTAGAGAAATGAAAAAAAACAGAACAAAATCAAGCTTTCAAATCAACTTAATGGATTATTTGACAAAAAAAGGAATAATTGATACTGTATATATTAATATACACACATGCACAATGAGGAGGCGGAATTTTGATAAGTAAAAAGAGATGGCTGCTTAGTGTAGTGCTGGTTGTTCTGGTAACTGTTACTGCTTGCCAAAGTCAGGATGAAATGACACGACTTGCCGAAAGTGAACATGAAGGGAACGGAGGATTCTTGTGGGAAGTAGTCCATGGGGATACAACAGTGTACTTGCAAGGGACGATTCATATTGGGCAAGAGGATTTTTTTCCTTTGAACACAGCATCTGAGGCAGCGTACAAACGCGCGGATGTGATCTTGCCCGAAATAGATTTGAATGCGCTTGATATCGAAGAAATACAACCGATGACCATGGAATTAGCTCTATATGAAGATGGTAGCAAGTTACAGGATCACATATCTCCCGAGTTGTACAATGATATTACCGAATTGCTCAGTATGTACGGTTTTGATATGCAGATGATCGAAAACCTCAGGCCGTGGTATGTGGAAATGATTTTGACCGAAATGATTGCAGCGGATGCAGGGTATGATACCAATTATAGTGTCGATCAATACTTTTTGGATCGTGCTGATGAAGATGGGAAGGAAGTTCAAGCACTAGAGAACTTTGAAGATCAATTGCAAATGTTTGCTAATTTCTCTCCTCAACTGCAAGAGGAAACTTTGTCTGCGGCAGTTAATGATCGGGAAGAACTGGTTGACGAGTATACGAACCTTGTTTCCTACTGGTTGGATGGTGATGTCGAAGGGATGCTGGACATGGAGACGGAGAACGAAGAATTTGATGGTTATCAGGAATACATGAGCCAAATGAATGATGCACGGAATATGGAGATGGCTGCTCAGATTCAACAAATCTTCGAGGAAAATTCCGGCCAGACTTACATGGTGATTGTGGGGACGATGCATTTTATTTTGGAACCGAGTATTGTGTCTTTGCTTGAAGATGAGGGTTACGATGTTGTACACGTATATTAATTGAACTACCATTTCGAGAAAGATGATACACTTAAATAAGTATAACTTTAATTAAGGAGAATTATTATTTTGAAAGCCAATTGTGTTAAGTTTTACGAAACTGGGAGTCCCCAAAACGTTCTGAAGGTCGAATCCAAAAATATCGATCCACCATTTAATGGGGAAATCCTTGTTCGTATGAAACTTCGCCCTATAAATCCATCTGATCTAATTCCTATCAAGGGAGCGTATTCCCACAGGATTGCTTTACCGACTATCCCTGGTTATGAAGGGGTTGGGGTTGTCGAAGACGTAGGAGATGGCGTGTCGAAAGAGCTAATTGGTAAGCGTGTGCTACCATTGCGAGGTGAAGGGACATGGCAGGCATATGTTAAAACATCTGTTGAATTTGCAGTGTCTGCCCCTGATTCTATAGATGATTACGTGGCATCTCAATTATATATAAACCCAGTTACTGCATGGATAGTTTGTACGGATGTCTTAAAATTAAAGCCAGGTGATATTTTAATCATCAACGCGGGTGGATCTTCTATTGGTCAGATTTTTGCTCAATTATCTAAAGTTATTGGGTTTCGTATGATTGCAGTAACCAGAAATAACAAATATACCAATGAGCTAATGGAATTGGGTGCATATTCTGTAATTAATACGACAGAGAGATCATTAAATAAATCGGTTATGGAATTAACGAATGGTTTAGGTGTCACCTCAGCTATTGATTCAGTAGGTGGTATGGAAGGGACAGAACTAGCCTTTTGTGTGCAACAGCACGGTATTTTCTTAACGATTGGTTTATTATCGGGGAACCCTGTAGATTGGAAAATTATTTCACAAAAGTCAACAGTAAAAGTTAAGTTATTTCATTTACGTCTTTGGAATCAACAAGTATCTATTCATACTTGGCAACAAACGTTTCAAAAATTGATTACCCTTATAACAGAAGAGAAACTAGCATTAAATACAAGCGGCGTTCCATACGATTTACTAGATGTAAAAGAAGCTGTTTCTATGTTCGAGTCTAGTAAAAGGGTTAAAGGGAAGGTTTTCTTAGCAGATTAAAAAGTAATACTTTAGTTTTGCATGTAACAACATGCCTTCATCGTCGTCGTTTTATAATTGGGTAATATTTCCTGTTTTTAAAAAAGTAACTAAATAACGTGGACTTTCCTCCGTACCTTTTCTATCATAATAGTATTAACAGACTTTCACATAAAATTAGAAATATATTAGAGGAGGAAAACTGTTGAAAAGAATAAAATATTCATACCTGCTATGCTTTCTGATGGCAATCATGCTTTTTCCGTTTTTACAGCCAGTACAGACAGCAGCTGAGGACACATCTTTTGCAGATATTACACCAGTTGCCACAGTAAGCACGGTTGAGGCTGATGAAGGTTTTTTGGAACCGATTACCGACTGGTTTGGTTCTATTGGAGAAAATGTTGAGGGCGCGTTCAAAGGGATAGAAGAGACGGTTACTGAAATTGTCAGCTACATAGGAGATCTGGTAGAAACTGTAGATGAGGCAATCTCTACATTTTCAAGTGGAAATACTTCCTCCGATGAAGTGAAGAAACTTCAAAATAAGGTGAATCAGGCGGATGACATTCTGGATGATCTCGGACTGAAATCTAATGAACATACAGTCTACCGTGTATTGCGGGAAGATGAAGATCCTGACAAAGGTATATTCGCTAAAGCACCGGAGAGAGAACACATAACAATTGCTGGTCATGT